>DAIOWH010000079.1:0-27603 GCA_036758585.1 Planctomycetia bacterium | reverse complement strand
CTGCGGCTGCGGGTTAAACGAATTCGGACCCCTTTCAATGTGGAGCGGTACTTAGTCCCGAAGGGACGTGAGTCGATAGCCAGGGGCGTTAGCCCCTGGGGATGAGGCAGGGACAACGTACCAGCCCCGAAGGGGCGGCACGGGATGTTGCGCCCCTTCGGGGCTTGCCGAACAATCCCGGACCTGTAACCAGGGGCTCGCGCCCCTGGCTATCGACTCGCGCCGCTTCGCGGCTGGCCCTGTCTCGGACTTGTGTAGATCAATGCCCCGAAGGCGAGAGGGAAAATAAGGTTGTGCTTGGTTGTGCTTCGCCTTTATTCGGCAGTCTATGAGTTCCGAGCGCCTTTCTCCCTCTCCCCTTTGGGGAGAGGGTTGGGGTGAGGGGTTGTTTGAGCGATTCGCAGATTCACGCAGGGTGATTTAGCACTACAGCGCAGGTTCTCACAATGGGCAACTGGCGGCACGATCAAATAAGGACTCGCGACGACGGAAGTTTCCCCAAGTCAAACAACCTGCGCTGTAGTGTTAGTAAAGTTTGTCAGAACTTGGCTTTCGGGTGTCGCCATTGATGATCGCTGCGCCGTGAGCTTACATCCACCGTTTCCGCCGCATCCAGTAATACATGGCCGCCGGCAAGCCGAGTATGGATGCAACGACGGGCGCCAGTAGCCAGCCCCAGTTCGACGTCGACTGAACCGCGAACGAGTCGGCGAAGAAGTTCATCCCGAAGAAGCCCGCCAGGAACGAGATGGGCAGAAAGATCGCGTTCACGATCGTCAGCGTCTTCATGATCTCGTTTGTGCGGTTGGCGTTTACGGAAAGGTAGGTGTCGAGCGAACCCGTCACCAGATCGCGCATCGACTCGACGATGTCGTACAGTCGCACGGTGTGATCGTAGACGTCGCGGAAGTAGACGCGGTCGTTCGCGTCGATTACCGCGTAGTCGTCGCGAGCGAGCTTGTTCAGCACCTCGCGCAGAGCCGACAGGCTGCGGCGCAGCGACACCAGTCGCCGTTTCTGGCGAATGATGCGGGCCAGCGTCTTCGGCGTCGGCGACTTGAAGATCTCACCCTCGACCTCGTCGATCCAGTCGTCCAACTCATCGACGATCGGCATGTATTCGGCCACGAGGGCGTCGATGACTTGATACAGCACATAGTCGGTCCCGTGGGCCAGGCGCGGGCCGCCGCGATCGACAGACTGCCAGACGGCGTCGAGCGATGCGATCGGGTGGTTGTGGTGCGTTACCAGGTAGTTCGGCCCGACGAAAACGTCCAACTCGTGCAACTTGATCTTGCGGGCAACGCGGTCGAACGTGACCGCGTTCAGCACCAGGTAAATGTACTCGCGCCAATCGTCGAGTTTCGGCACGTGCGTCTGACGCAGCGCGTCTTCAACGGCCAGCGGATGAAACCCGAACTGCTCGAGCAGGTGCCGTTCTACTTCGGCCTCTTCGCCGTTTGCGGGCATGAGGTCGATCCAGAGCGTGTTGCCCGGCGCCGCCCGCGCTGCCGACCACTCCGCAGGCGCGATGTCGTCGCGGACCGCACCGTCGCTGTGTTGCACAATGCTGCGAATCATGCCGAACCCGCCCGCGCGGTTCCTATCGCTGCCACTGCTTCAGCCCCTCCACGACCCGAAGCACGTCGCTGCGCTTCTTTTCGAACACTGCGAACACCGCGATGATCGCCGCCCCCAGCACGATGCCCGAAACGTACCACAGCCAAGTGTGGTCCAAATCGACTGCCGCGTGCCAGATCATCGTGAAGATCGCCAGCACGAGGAACGATGATCCCAGGAACAGAAACGACCGCACGCGCAGTACGATGCCTGCGAGAATCCCGACCACCGACAGGCCCGCCAGCACCAGCGGCAGCCACGGATTGTCGGCCACGCCGTTGATGAAGACGTCGCCCGTCGATGATACGTACACCGTCATGAGCGACAGGTAACGCACGCTCGTCATCTGAGCCTCACTCAACCGGTCGCGGTTCAAGTACGCCGCCGCCAGCACCGACAGCGCCGGCGGGATCAGCCACACCTGTGGATGTTCCAAGAGTCCGAAGCCATCGAGGTCGTGTTGCAGGTAGTACCACAGACCGCCGTTGGCGGCCAGCGCCGCGAGCACGCCGAACCCGAACGAGCGGCGGCTGATCGACAGCACAGCGTAAAGCACGCCGACTAGCAACAACAGACCCGAGTAACTGATCTCTGGACTCAGCACCCAGAACCCGACCACGGGCAACAGCGGCAGGAACGCCCCGGTCCGCTCCAGCGGTTCGGCCAGCACCAGCCGCCCCTGCCGGCGAAACAACTCGCTCAGCCCCGCGCCCACGAACGCTAGCGCCATCACGATGAACGGCCAGTACTGCTCGAAGAAGCCGCGGAACAGCCAGGGCATCGTCAACCGCGCGTGCATGCACAAGAGCGCGACCAGCGCCTCGGCCGCGTACACGTAACTCATGCGCCCGCGGTCCGACAGTTCGAGCGGATCGCGGCCCGGCACGACCGCGCACACCAGTGCGGCGACGGCCAGCCCGCCCAGCGTCGCGGCCACGGCCACGATCGCCGGCCACGCCATCGCCGTGCCGGCCGGGTCATAACGGACCACTTCCGCACCAAGAACAAACGCGAGCGACAGGCCGGCCAGCCCGATCAGGCCTGGAACGGCGCGCCGCGCTGCGGCCGTCCATTCGGTCTCGCGCGGCAGCAGCTTCGCAAGACCCACGCCGTAGAGCACGATCATGGCCGCGAGCACCGTCATTACCACGACCGCCCGATTCAGCACGTTGCCCGTCGTGCCCGGATCGAGCCACGCCCAGCCCCACGCCACCGCGCCCACGACGCCGATCCACAACGACACGTGCTGAAGCTGCGTTCGCCGCTGGCCGCGCGCCAGCAGGCCAACCGCCAACGCCTGCGCCACCGCCGCCTTCGCCGCAGCGAACCGCAGCGCCAGTTCATCGAACCGGAGATCCACCCAATACGTCAGGACCATGACGGTCGCCGCGAGCAGCAGATTGGCCGACACCAACCATGCGGCTGCGCCCGTCGACGTCTGTTCGCGCGGCGGCATGCCGAGCCGCGCCGCAACGGCCCCAAGTACCGCGCGGCGACTGAACGCGAAGCTCGTCGCCACCGAGTAGGCAGCCAGCACCATCACGCCGCTCCAGCCGAGCCAGTCACCCGTCAGGTTGAGTCCATCCAAGACCAATCCGACCCCACACAACCCGATCAAATAAAGTCCCAACACGCTCGACCGAGCGGCCGAGTCCCAGAGGCAGCCGACGAGCAGCACGGCGACGGAACACCACGCCGCCCAGCCGAACAGCGGCGGATTCATCGGCCGCGCGGACGCGGCCAACGCCGCGACGCCGATGCGGAGCACGACGTCGAAGAGCATCGCCGTGACGGCCAGACCGGCGGCGACACGATGAAACGGCCGCCAACGTCGTCGCGCGACCAGTGCGGAACGACTCAGCACTTGAAGCTCGAGGGCGAGCCACACCAGCGACGGCAGCGCCAGCGCGATGATGTTCGCCTCAATGAACTCGAACACCGGCTCCTGGCGCTTGCCCGCCCACTCGACCACCCAGTAGATCGACGCGGCAAGGTTCAGTAGTCCGCCCGCCACGTACAGGAAACCGCCTCGCAACGTCCATCGCGCGAGCGCGGCCGCCAGGATGCCGGCCGACGCTATCACGCCAACCGTCCACCACGGCCGCTGAGGATCGCCCGCGATCGCCCGCAGGCCCATCACGACCGTCGCAGCAACGAGAAGCATCACCCAGCCCGTAACGGTCTGTTGAATCGTCGAATATGGGTTGTAGTTCATGGACGGAAGACGGGGCGGATCAGCTTCGAGGCCATCGGCTGGCGAGTTGGCCTGGCGGGCGGCCTGCGGATCGATGCGCCAGCCCAATGCCAACATTGCCCAGCCGCTCGCCACCCACACCGCCATGAGCGAATGATATCCCCACCAAAGCGAAGCCGCATCCCAACGCGCCGCTACACACGCGGCCATCGACCCGACCGTCAGCATGCCGAAACAAATCAGTTCGACCGGTGGCTGCGCGGTGCGGCGTCCGATAATGGCCAGGCCGGCGAGGCACGCAAGTCCCAGCCCGATCCAGCCCGTGACGCTGCCGACGTGCGAAACCATGACTCCTGGGTCGTCTGGGTGCAGGAGGATCGACGCGGTCGCCCGACCGATGAGCAGCACGTTGGCCGCCACGGCGAGCACAACCTGGAGCCAGAGCAGGTACGGCGGCGAGCCCGTTGTCTCGCCGGTTGGCCAACGCCAAGCCGACCGAGCGGCTGCGCCGCCATCCGGGTCGGCGAGTGGAACCACGCCCGACGTTTGCCGGAACAAGTTCCCGAGTCTGGTCGATCGGCCCGCAACCCACGCCAGCGCGAACCCAGCGAACGTGATCGCATTGAGCTGAATGAGCCGCACCAGTTCGATCACGCCGACGTGGCCGCCGGCGGTCACGACGGACAACACATAGGAAAGTGACACGGTCAGATTGAGCACCAGTCCGCCGCCAAATGCAAACACAGCCGACCGATCGCGCACGGCGTGGCCAATCAGCGAGAGACTCACGATCAGCAGCGGAGTGCAGTAGGAAACTGCGTTGCCCACGCGAGCAAAGAACGACTCGGCGGCCGGCCCGACGATCGAGTCGCCGGCGATTGCCACGCTTGAAGCATACAGAGTGATTGCCAGAACGGGCGTGATGGTCAGCGCCAGCAGCAGCGCTCGCGCTTCGACGACGAACTTCGACGCGGCGTTCCACCCAGGCCAGCCGAGCCGCGCGATACTTGGGGCCAGCGCACCGCGGAACCAGAACGGAACGGAACCGACCGCCAGGAACCCGGCCGCGAGCCAGCGCATCGCCGACGCACCGGATTGCTGCAAGTCCCAGTACCCCGCCACGAGCGGGACGGCCGCCGCCAACGTGACGATCGCGCCAGCCACCGACCATCGCTCGAAGCGTTCCCAGAGCGATGCGACGAAGACGACCAACAGCCCTGCCCAGAACAGCCACGAGCCGAGGCCGCGAGCAAGTATGGAGGCATCCGGCGCGTTCGTCGGCGCCGGTGGATTCGACTCACTCGCCGACGCGAGTTCCGCCGCGACGCCCGGCCACGCCGCCGACGCCGCGAGCGCGGCCAGCACGACCAGCAAGGCGCCGGCAATGACTCGATCATACGCGGGCCACGGCGGATACAACAGCCACTGCGATACGTCACGGGCCGGTGCGTTCTGGGACGGTTCGATCGGGTCGCGTGTCTCGGCCGGGACAGGCTGAACCCCGTACCATCGCAGCGCCAGACGCAGCAGCACCCAGCCGAGACTGAAGATCGCCAGCGCGACGCCCGTCACCTGTACTGATCGAGGGTCGTACAGGCCCCAGCGCGACGTCGCGAACCACGACTGTTGTTCGACTACGGACCGAACCGCCAAGAACACCGCCACGCTCAGAGCAACCTGGCCGGCCGTGAAGGCGCCGGCCATGCGGCGCTGCCACGCGCATGCGAACCACACCGCCGCCAACCAACCGACGCGCACGGCAAGCGTGCCGGCCGATGCACCTGAGGCGGCCGCGAACAGGAACGGCACCGCCGCGAGCGACGTGGCGAGCGCCGACCAACTCAGCGGGTCGATGAACAGGCGTTGTGGATTCGTGGGGTGGGCCAAGTCCGTAGGGTGGGCCAAGTCTTCGCGGCCCACCATCTGATGTGCATCGTCCGCAGTGGTGGGCCGCGAAGACTTGGCCCACCCTACGAGCACCACCGGCGCGTACTGCGACGCGGCGGCTGCGGCAGCCGTGACGCTGGCGTGCGACAACAGTGCGACCGACCACGGGTGACTCAGTTGCAGGGTCTCGGCGAATCGGTACACAAGCCCCTGGCCGAGTGCGGCGAGCAACAGGGTTGAGCTGAACCAGGTCAGTTCGGCGCGGCGCAGTTGCCACGCGAGCCACAACGACGCGACGGCATACGCGGTGAAGACCCATGTCGCACCGTGATCGGCCGCGCGGCCGTAGCCAAACCAACTCACCAAAGCCAAGCTCACCAGTCCCGTCGCACCCGTCGCGAGCGTGTAGGGAAAGGCGTCACGATCGCGGGTCAGTCGTCGCAACCAGTGTGAACCGGCCGCGAACAAGGCGACCAATGCGACGAGCGCCGTGCCGCTTCGAGCCGAACCGATCGCGTGCGCGACGCTCGCCGAATCGTTGCCCGTCCACGCGATTTGCCCGGTCGCCAGGTGCAGGCCCACGAGATAGGTGATCGCCAGACAACCGGTTGCGAGCAGATGAGCCGCGGGCATTTCAAACCAGATCGCCACCATGCTGATCGCGACAAAGTCGAGTGCGGCCGCCGGCAACATCCCGGCTGGGTTCGGCCACGCCAGCACAATGCCGCCGACCATCACCATCGCACCGGCGACAGCCACGGCGGTGCCCGACGTGCGCAGCGCTGCGTGGTGCGCCTCGGCGAGTCGTCGCCACAGCACCAGGCCGACGGCCAGCGGCGGGAGTCCGAACAGGCTGACCAGCGGAGCGATCTCGCGCAACGACACGACGAACTGCCGCGTCTCGACCAGTAGCAGGCCAAGCGGCAGCAGCGAGGCGAACGTCGCCACGCCCAGCGTGATGAACAGTGTGTTAGCCTCCCTGTCGCCGAGCAAGTTCCAGCGCCGCACGCGACCGAGCATCCAGCCGGTCGTGCCGCCGTACAGGGCGAGGGGCAGGGCACTCAGTCCATAGAGCATCGTCAGGCTGAGTTGCGGCCCCGCCAGTCGGCGGATCAGCAGTTCGGCCGCGCACGGTCCGAGCACGCTGGTCGCCACGATCCGCGGCCACGCAGGCGTCAGCACTCGGCCGGCCGCATAGATCAACAGCGAGAACAGCCCCAGCGCGAACGCTTCGCCGCCGATCACAAGTGGGTCGGTGGGCGAACTGCCCTTCGAGAACTTGGCGATGGCCAGGAAATTCAGCGGCACGAGCAACGTCGCAATGATCAGCACGCCGCGGCTGGTTGTCGGCAGCTTCCAACGATGTTCGGTGTAGAGGCCGACGCCGTAGAGGCTCGCCGTGACAGCGGTGAAGATGTAGAACTTGAGCGCCGGCGTCTGGTCGATCTGCGACCACAAGCTCACGACCAGCGCGATCGAACAGCCGATGATGAGCAGCCCGCCGACGAGTTCACCCCACCGGATGTTCTTTTCTTCCATGAATCCGGCGAGCACTTCGCTGAACGGCCTGCGTGGCGGCGGCGGGGGCGGCGGTTCGTACGGCTTCCCGAGTGCGACCAGTTGCTTGCGCGGCTTGACGCCGCGCGGCGATTCGACCGACGGTGGTGTGGCCGGCGTATCGGGCAAGTCGCCTCCCAGAGGCGATGGAACAACTCGGGCAAACGGCGGTTCGGCCGTCGTGACCAAGTCGGCAGGCGCCGGGGTTGCCGCGGCTGGCGCTGTGGTGGGGACTGCAGGCAGCGCGGGCTCGGGCAGTGAGGGAGTGGCGTCTGGTACCGGTGTAGCGGAAGTCGTCGGGGGCGAAGTGATCCGACGCTGCTGAGCCTCGATGGCGAGCATCACCGCAGCGAACGTGTCGTGGGCGATCGCGCCCGATTCGCGCAGTCGGTCCAACTGCCGAGCAGTGACCCGTAGATCAGCGACAACATCCGGTTGGTTCGCCCTCCCACCTGGCCAACCGCAATGACCGCACAGGCCGCGAACGGCCATGGCCGCTCCACAGCGTGGGCAGCCTGGCATGGTCGATGGGCTCGGCGGGCCGCCCGTAAGCAGCCGCCACAACCATGCGAATAGCACCCAAAGTCCATGGCCGACCACGGTGATCAGAAACAGCGCAACCAGGAATGCAATCAGCTCGGGCAACTTGGGACTCCGGGAGTGAATTTAACTTATTGACATTAAAGGGATTGTCTACATCACACGCCATTGTGCCTCACGATGACACTCGGCCACAGTGATAGGCGTCAGGTCGCTGGCGATCAAGCGCAGCCGACCGCCAGAATGGAATTTTTCCAAGAATTCAGTTGAAGGCCGATAGATGGTGGGTATTATATCGCTTGCCTCTTCTCTGTTCCGGCCCCGCCGAACCGCCTCAGGGTGGTCGGCGGGGTTTTTTCGTTGCTGGTCGGCTTGCCACAAAACCACGGCTCTCCTATCATCCCGCCCCCTCTCTCCTCCGGTTGCGGCCGCCGCCGCCAACCGACTACGGTTTTGGGCCAGGTATACAACGAGGCGTTCAAGGAAGGACGCGAACCGTGAGCTACTTGTTGCAAGATCTCGCGACGCTCGTGGGCGGTACCCTCAAGGGGAACGGCAGGATAGAAATCACCGGGGTTAGGCCGATCACCGAGGCGGGGCCGGGACACCTCACGTTCGTCGAAGACGTCAAGCACGCTCGCCTGCTACCTCAGTGCCAGGCAGCGGCCGCCGTCGTGGGGCCGGACATGGACGCGGGCGAGTTGCCGGTGATCTGTGTCGCCAAGCCGTTGGCCGCGTTCACTCGGATCGCCGAGCATATCCTGGGAGTGAAGCCGCCGGCAGTCACGGGCGTACACTCGCAGTCGTCGGTAGCGAAGTCGGCGAAGATCGGCGTCGAGCCGAGCATCGGGCCGTTCGCCGTGGTGGGCCACGACGCGATCGTTGGCTCGCGATGCCGGCTAATGAGCGGCGCGGTTATCGGCGACGGCTGCCGGTTAGGCGACGATGTGGTGATCCACCCCAACGTCGTGCTCTATCCAAACACCGTGGTTGGCAACCGTGTGATCATTCACGCCGGCGCGGTGATCGGCGCCGACGGTTTCGGCTACCGCACCGAGGGCGGCCGGCATGTCAAGGTGCCGCAACTCGGCCACGTCGAGATCGGCGACGACGTCGAGATCGGCGCCGGCGCGACGATCGACCGCGGCACGTTCCACATCACACGCATCGGCGAGGGGACGAAGATCGACAACCTGGCCCAGATCGCTCACAACGTCCAAGTCGGCCGACATAACCTGATCGTCAGCCAGGTTGGCATCGCCGGTTCGAGCAAGACGGGCGACTACGTGATCATCGCCGGCCAGGTGGGAGTCAAGGATCACGTCACGATCGGCGATCGAGCGATCGTCGGCGGCATGGCGGGTGTCATGCGCGACATACCTGCGGGCGAACATTGGGTCGGCATCCCTGCCACGCCGGAGCGCGAGCAGTTTCGGATGCAGGTGAATCTGCACAAGATTCCCGAGCTGCGCGAGCAGTTGCACGCGCTGGCCAAGCGTGTGGAGGAGCTGGAGGGTTCGGCCGCAGTCAAACGGAAGTCTGCGTGATCATGCAAACAGCCGGCATTCCAAGCAACAACCGCATCGGGCTGCTCGCCGGCTACGGTCGGTTCCCGATTCTGTTTGCCGAGGCCGCGCGTAGGGCGGGACTGGAGGTCGTCTGTGTGGCGGTGCGCCACGAGGCGTCGCCCGAATTGGCCAGCGTGGTCAGCTCTCTTCGGTGGGCGGGCATCGCAAAGCTCGGTAAGATGATCCGCACGTTTCGCCGCGCCGGTGTGCGCGAGGTCGTGATGGCTGGCAAAGTACACAAGGCCCAAATCTACGCACCGTGGCGCGCGCTGCGGTTCCTGCCCGACTGGCGGTTCATCCGAGCGTTCCTCTCCGCCAACCGGCGCGACAACAAAGACGACTCGATGCTCATGCTGGTCGTCAACGAATTCAATCGCGACGGCATTCGTGTTGTTTCCGCACTAGACTTTTGCCCGGAGTTGCTCGTGAAACCAGGTTGCCCCACTCGTCGTCAGCCGACCAAGCGTGAATTGCAAGACATCGAGTTCGGCTGGACCATGGCCAAAGAGATGGGTCGGCTCGACGTCGGCCAGACGGTGGTCGTGAAGGAGCGCGCGACGATCGCGGTGGAGGCGATCGAAGGGACCGACCGCGCGATCTTGCGGGCAGGCGAGCTGTGCCCATCGGGCGGCTTCACGGTCGTGAAGGTGGCGAAGCCGCAGCAAGACATGCGGTTCGACGTGCCCACGATCGGCCCGGACACAATCGAGACGCTGCACCGCGCGGGCGCGGGGCTGCTTGCCGTCGAGGCTGATCGCACCATCCTGCTGGACGAGGCCGAGACCATTCGGCTCGCCGATCGCTACGGAATCGCTCTGGTTGCTGTGCGCGACGCTGAGGCAGCCGCCATCGAGACCCGCCGCGCAGGTTGAGCGTCATTCGGTCGGAACGTGCGACGCCCGCGTCTTGGTGGGCTGCTGCTGTCGTGCAAATGTCTGCTTGCCGCGCAACGCAACGGCCACGATCTCCGCACCCGCCTCCTCGCCCAGCCGGCTCGAGTCGATCGTCAGGTCGTATTCGTGCGGATCGCTGGCGTCGCGATGGAAGTAGTCCTTGACGAACTTGCGGCGCTGGGCGTCTGTGTCGCGCATGTACTTTTCGGCCTCGCCGGGCGTGAGCCGCACGATCTGGCTGAGGAATGCGATGCGGTCTGCGTCGCGCGCGATCACTCGCACATTGAGCGACCGTTCGCGCGGCAGGATGCAACCCGCGCCGCGGCCGACGATGATCGCGTCGCCATGCATGCCGATGGCCAGGATCACGCGGGTCAGATGCACGATGTAGGAGTCCTGGTTCGCCCAGTGCGCGCCGAGCAGGTTGGCCAGCCATTCGTTCGTCCAATTGAACGCCTTCTCGTCGAGACTTTCGAGCACGCCCGCGCGCAGGTGCATCTCGTGGGCGATGTACTCGAGCAGTTCCAGGTCGTAGACCGGCCAACTGAGCCGCTGGCCGACGAGCCGCGCGATCGTCGACCCGCGCGCCCCGGCCTCGCGGCTGATCGTGATACAGAATCGCGGCTGGGTCGCCTGTTCGGCTGCCTGCTGCTCAACCTTTCGGCGCATCTCCCAGCGCCGAATCGCTCGCTCAGCCGCCGCGGTCAGACCTGGGTCGACAAGGCGTTCCATGACGTGGTCGGGTCGGTTCGAGGTACTGTGTTTAGTTCACCGTCCACGACGATTCTAGCGCCCGTGCGCCCCGGCTGCAAGTTCACGGAGTCGGACACCCGCCCCACTTCGCGATCGCAAGCCGCGCGGTAGCCTGCTGCTGCACTACCCTGGTATCGTACGCCGCTCTCATCTAAACTTGGGGTCCGGTTCGTAATCATCACGGTCCTGTGGGAGAAACCCCAATGCCAATCGTCTTGTGCGGGCGCCGCGGCCGCATGTTCCTGGTCGCAACAGCCGCCGCCCTGGTACTTGCTCAGGTTGTGTCCATCGCACAAACCAAGCCCGAAGCCAGCAAAGGGCCTGAGCCGTACCCGATCGTGACCGCCGTTGGTCAGAATGGCGCCACATACTTGGTCGACAAGGAACTGAAGCGAGTACTTCGCGTTGATGAGGGTGGGAAGCTGACCGAGCTTTACAAGGGCAGTCGCAAGTATCGAACGCCGCTGTACAACGTGATGGCGCTGACCGT
This sequence comes from Planctomycetia bacterium, assembly GCA_036758585.1. Taxonomy (GTDB): domain Bacteria; phylum Planctomycetota; class Planctomycetia; order JALXBF01; family JBGPMX01; genus DAIOWH01. Next base: position 16,101 of record DAIOWH010000079.1, on the reverse strand, counting down.
GGACAGTGCGGGCAACCTATTCTTTGGCGACACGGGGTCGATGGACGCCTGGCGCATGTCCACCGACGGCAAGCTGACGCCGCTGACGGGCCAGAAGATCGCCCGCGGAATCGGACCCGCGCCGAAAGATCAGGACTTCGACCCCGACGGTGCGTACGCCGGCAAGTTCGACAAGCCGATGGGCGTCACGCTCGATGCCGAAGGCAACCTGGTCGTGGCCGACCTGGGCTTGGCCGCGATCTTCCGTGTGCCGACCGGCGGCGGTGAGCCGCAGGAGATCGCCCGCGTCCCAGCCCCGCACGGCATCGCGCGCGATCGCGAGGGCGGGTTTGTGGTCGTGTCACATGGCAAGGACCAGCTTGTCCGAGTCAGCGACAAGGGCGAAGTGACGCCGATCGTCAAGGGGCAGCTCGCCCCCAAGAACTTCCCACATAACGTTGTCGTCGATCAGGCCGGCTACGTCGTTACCGATGGCTACGCCAAGGCGGTTTGGCGCGTCGCACCCGACGGCAAGGTGAAGCCGATCGTGCAGGGCGAGCCGCTGGTGAATCCAGTTGGCTTGGCGGTCGAAGCCGACGGCAACTTCTTGGTGGCCGATCCACGCGCGCGAAAGTTGTTTCGCGTCACGGCGGAGGGCAAGGTGTCGGTTGTCGTTTCGATGTGAAGGTGGGGCAGGCTTCTAGCCTGCCCACGTCCTCAGGAGGCACGAGTCTATGGCCTATAGCACGGTGGTTGAACGGCACCGGACGCGCGAGGTGCATGTCGGCAACCTGATCGTCGGCGGGTCGAACCCGATCAGGGTTCAGTCGATGACTTCGACCCACACCGAGGACGTCGAGGGGACGCTGGCCCAGTGCCGCGTCCTCGAAGAGGCGGGATGCGAACTGATCCGCGTGACGGTGCCGCGTGCCGAGGCGCTCGAGAACGTGACCACGATTCGCCGCCGCATGGGCGTGCCGCTGATCTGCGACATCCATTTCGATTACCGCATGGCGCTGGGCTGCCTCGATGAGCAGTGCGACAAGATTCGGATCAATCCGGGCAACATCGGCGGGCGCGAACGGTATCTGCAAGTCGTGCGCAAGGCCCGCGACCGCGGCATCGCCACGCGCATCGGCGTCAACGCCGGCAGCCTGGAACGCGACTTGGTGGAAAAGTACGGCTGGCCGTGTCCCGAGGCGATGGTCGAAAGCGCGCTGCGATACATTGAGATGGCCGAGGCCGAGGGCTATCAGCAGCTTGTCGTGTCGCTCAAGTCGAGCCACGTGCCGACCGTCGTGAAGGCGTATCAGCTTTATGCGCAGCAGTGCGACTATCCGACACACGTCGGTGTGACCGAGGCGGGCGTCGCGCCATACGGCGTCACCAAGTCGGCGGCGGGCATCGGAGCGATCCTGCTCGCCGGCATCGGCGACACGATCCGCGTTTCGCTGCTGGTGGAAGACAAGGCGGAAGAGGTCCGCGCCGGGTTCGACATCCTGCAAGCGACGACGCGCCGCGTACGCAAGCCGGAAGTGATAGCGTGTCCCACGTGCGGCCGGCTCGAGATCGACCTGCAGAAGGTCGTCGGCGAGGTACAAGAGAAACTCAAGGGCCGCAAGCAACCGCTCAAGATATCGATCCTCGGCTGCGTCGTGAACGGACCGGGCGAAGCTCGCGAGGCCGACTTGGGCATTGCCGCCGGGCGGGGCAAAGGCGTCATCTTCAAGCGCGGTGAGATCGTCCGCACCGTCGACGAAGCCGAAATGGTCCAAGCTCTGATGGACGAGATCGACAAGTTCGACGCCGAGGAGGCCACATCCCATTCCGCCGCGCTCGCCGAGCGTGACGGCGGGTTTGCTCTGCATCGATTGCCTGTGCTGAACGTGTGACGTCTTGTCCGTCTCCCAGATTGCACACCCAGCCTTCGAAGGCATGGAAACACAGAGGCACAGAGGACACAGAGGAACACTCGATTTGCCTGTGTGTGCTCTGTGCCTCTGTGTTTCAGGCTTGAAGGAATCGAGGAATCAGTTTCGCAATGAAGCGATCTCCCCTGTTGGTCATTTTTCTGACGGTTTTCATCGACCTGCTTGGCTTCGGCATCGTGCTTCCGTTGCTGCCGCGCTATGCCGACGCATTTGATGCGAACGACCTGACGATTGGCCTGTTGATGTCATCGTTCTCGGCGATGCAGTTCGTGTTCGCGCCGGCGTGGGGGCGATTGTCCGACCGAATCGGGCGGCGGCCGGTGCTGATTCTGGGGCTTGCCGGTTCGGCTGTGTTTTACGGGCTGTTCAGTTATGCCACGTGGATCGGCAGTCTGGCGTGGATCTTCGTGGCCCGCATCGGCGCGGGCATCGCCGGCGCGACGATACCTACGGCGCAGGCGTTCATCGCCGACTCGACCACTGAACAGGATCGCGGTAAGGGCATGGCCCTGATCGGCGCCGCGTTCGGGATCGGCTTCACGTTCGGACCACTGCTGGGATCGCATTGGGTCCCGACGGACGCGGCGGCGCCGCCCAGCCCCGCGCCCGGCGTCGCCGCGGCCGTGTTGTCTTTCGTCGCGTGCGTGCTGGCCGCGACGATCTTGCCCGAATCGTGGCGGCCAGGCGCGGCACCCGCGCTGCGCCGCTGGTTGGCCGTGCAATCACTGAGTACAGCGCTACGAGTTCCGACGGTCGGCCTGCTGCTGGCTACGTTCTTTGTGGCGACGTTTGCGTTCGCCAACTTCGAAGGCACGTTGCCTCGGCTGACCAAGGATGCCTTTGGATTCGGCGACCGCTACAATTTTTATCTGTTCGCCTACGTCGGCGTGCTGCTCACGCTGGCCCAGGGCGTCTTGGTTCGGCGGCTGATGCCGGTGCTTGGGGAGGTGACGATGACGGTCGCCGGCACAGTGCTGATGGGCCTTGGCCTGGCCGGGGTCGGCGGCGCGGCGGTGTGGATGAACTGGACCGTCGCGGCGGCGGCGTTGCCTGTCGCGGTGCTGGGGTTCGCGTCGTTGACGCCGTCGCTGCAGGCGTTGATCTCGCGTCGCACGGCAGCGCATATTCAGGGCGAGGTGCTGGGCGTGGCCCAGTCGGCGTCTGCGCTCGCTCGGATCCTGGGGCCGCTCGCCGGCAACGTACTGTACGGTCAAGGCGGCGGGCACGCGGCGCCCTACGTGTTTGGCGCATGCGTCATGGCGCTCGCGTTTGTACTGTCGTTGGGAATCGGTCGAGGAGCTTCGCAAGGTCCGTGAACATCTACCTGCTACCCCATCATCGACTCGACCCACGATTCTGTTTTACGCTGGAGCGCGAGTCGGCGGCCGGCGACGCACGAGTGGACGCGGCGCCTCCGCCCGGTCTTTGGCGGCGGCTGGTGGTCGGTTTCGTGCACTGGGTCCGCAAGCTGCGTCACGAGTACGACCACATCGTGCACGGCCATGAACAGATTCGGCTATCGCGATTGGTGCTGATAATGGATCGCGATCCGGAGTTGACCCTGGTGATTCCGGCGGGAATGAGCCGTGCATGGGCGCTGCATGCGGTCCGCGGCGTCATCCGGTCCGGGCAGATGGCGCTGCGATCTCACACGATGCGCAACGTGATCACGGCGTTGGTCATGATGATCGTGCTGTTCGGAGCGACTCCGACGCATGTTGCGGCGGTGATCTTCTACCCTCTGATCGCGCTGTACGCTTGGGGCCGATACCGCGAAGATCGACTGATCCGCCGCACGATGACGCACCTGCTCGAAGTGCGACTAGCGGGCGACACGGACGGGCGGTTCCGTGAGGATGAGCACCTGGCTTGGCTGGAGCAGGAATTCGCTCGCACGGCGCGGCCCAATGACGCCTATCGCGCGGCCATCCAGTATTTCGATGGCCTGAACCAGCCGGCCGACGGCTGCCCGATCGGCGAGCATTTGTTGCTGCTCAACTACTACGGCGATATCGGCCGGCGCGACCCATACGAACGCTACCAGGACCGTATCCGCAACAAGTTGATCGAGACGGCCAAGCTTGTGGCCCATCACCTGTGGCAGTTCTGGAAGGCGATCTTCCTCTGGACGTTCCGCCGCACAGCGATCGCGGGCGTTCGAGTGCCCAACTGGGTGTTCGTGATCGCCGGGCTGTGCGTCATCAACGGCGTACTCTGGGGCGCGGCGAGCCTGTGGCACAAGGCGCACGCCACAGAGTCGGAACCGCCCGACGGCTCCAAAGCCGCGGTGCGGCTGATCGGCGGTGGGCGTGAGTAGCGACTGCGCGACGCCAGAATGCGTCCGTCCGCCTACTTCGAGTTGCCTCGCCAGTACCAGGCCAGCAGTTCGGCTCGCGACGAGATTCCGAGCCGATGATAGAGTTGTTTCAGATGGCTATGTACTTGGTCAGGAATCAGTTCCCGATTTCACTTGTCTAACGGCAAGCCGAAGGCGACGGTGGGTCGCGCGGACTTGGCCGATCGCCGTCGCCTTCGGCTTGGCGTTAAACGAGGAAGTTATTCTGATCCAAATCCTATGCACTGCGTGTCGACTCAGTCGCTCGGCGACATCTTTTGGACCACGCCATCCGCGAGCAGCCGCACGACCTCATGCTCGATGTGCGAAAACGTTGGTCAAGGCCACCGTCTCGGCCGTCAGTCGCAGCCGTCAGTCGTTCGCCGGCGGCCCGGTCGGAAGCTGTAGTCGCAACTTATGTTCTCGGCCGTCGCGCATTACCACCACGTCGACCGTGTCGCCGTAGTTGCGATTCAAGTTCAGGTGGGCATGAAGCTGGTTGATCGTCATGTCACTGCGTCCGCCGTCCCATTCCACGATGACGTCGCCGGTGCGAAGCCCCGCCTTGCGCGTGTGGTCGCCCCAGATGAACGTGACCTTGACGGCCATCGCGCCGGCCGCGAGTTTGCCCATCTCGCGCTCGGATGCGCTCAGCTTCTGTCCCCAGAATCCGCCGTTTGGTCCGGCGACGTGCAGCGACTCGCGCCACGACGGATCGCCGCTGCGTCGCCAGTTGCCTGCCAGCCGCAGTTCCAGCGGCACGACGGCGCCGCCCCGTTCCACCTCGATCGGCAACGCGGCCTCCGCGGGCGTGAGTTCCAAGACACGCGAGAAGTCGCCGAGCGTCGTGACACGCTGGCCGTCGGCCGCAGCCAGTCGATCGCCCTGGCGGACGCCGGCGCGATCGGCGGACGAGCCGGCGACGACTCGCCGCACGCGGGATTGATCGACCGGGTCCAACTCAATGCCCGCAGCCGATGGCGCCGGATAGGTGAACACCATATCGCGCGAGAACTTTTCGATCGACTGCAGGTGTCGCAGCGACGCGACCTTGACGTCGTGGCAGTGAATGCACTTGTTGTCTTTGCGACGGGCCATCATCGGCCCCATCGTCGGGATGTCTTCCGGCGTTCGAGTGCTCTTGGGCGTCGGTTCGTATCGGCCCATCTGGGTCCTGCCCTGCCGGTGCAACTCAACCACTTGCCTCATTGTGGCGAGCAGCGATTGCTTGTTCAGGTGCGACTCGGCCTCGGCGTCCTCGCGTCCTCCGTAGCGCGCGTAGAACCGGTCCTCGGCGTCCATAAAGAACCCCATCCAGGTCAGATCGTACTCGAACTGAAACAGATCGATGTTCACGCCGTTCATCGACTGGATGCGCACGCAAACGAACGACTCGGCGGCGCGGGCGATCTCTTCGTCTTGACGGACAACCTGCCCGTCGAAATCGGAGCAGGCCTGTCACCGCTCGCAACGAAACACCACGAACAACGGCTTGCCGCTGGCGCGAGCGGCCGCCTTGCCTTCGTCGTAGCTGTACACCCACCTGATCTTGCCATCGACAGGTTGCGGTGGAATGCGCTCGGCGAGCGCGAGCGCCGCGTCGACGATCGTTGCCGCGCCGAAGATGAGCAGCGGCGTTAGGCGACCACGTGCAAGCCCGAGTCGGTGGTTCATGGGTTCTCCTATGGCCCGGGAACTTGGCCGGGTCCGGACCCTGGTGTGGGTTGGAACAGATCGGAGAACATCTCGCGCACCCGTTCTCCGGGCGCGGCAACGGTCGCCGTCATACGGTGCTTGGCGGTCTTTGGCGCCAGGCAGCGTTGGTTGTTGCACGCTTGAAACCGCACCGCAAGTTCGATCTCGTGCCGTCCCGGGATGGCGTCGGCCGCGAGCTTGGCACGGATGCGAACCAGCGCACGTCCGCTGTACACGGACACAGCCTCGTCCAACCCCTCGGCGCGAAAGTCGACCGCGGCCGGATACTGCACGTCCAGCACGTCGATCGGCAGTTCGCTCGACACGCCGACCGTAGTAGCCAGAAACTCGGGCCGCGACGCTGGGTTTGCATAGATGTGCCATTCAGGATCGACGTCGATCATCACGGCGATCTGGAATTCGCGGCCGGGGACGAGCCTGTCCAACGATAGCGCGGCGTTGACCTTCACTACCTGAGGTTGGGCCATCGCGGGCCGCATGGAAAGGAACGCCGTGGGCAGTCCCGCGTCGAGGTACTCGCACAGGCCACGCAGCATCGTGGCGTGCTCCGACGGGTCGGCGCCCAGCTCGCCCGCGAACGCGGCCAACGTACGCCCCGCAAGCTCGGCGTAGCGATCGTCCTTGGTAAGCCGGGCCAGCTCGACCAGCGCCTGCACCGCGGCACTGTTGCCCGACGGAAGCACGGAATCGGCGGCGGACTTCAATCGGGTCAGCACGATCTCTTGGCCCGACGCCGTTCGGAAAAACCCGCCGGCCGATTCGTCCCAAAACAGGTTCACCATTTGATCGGCGAGCGAGCGAGCTTCGTTCAGCCAGCGAACGTCGCCTGTTGCGCGATGCAGTGCGATGAGGCCGCGCAACAGGAAGGCGTGATCTTCAAGATAGGCGGGCAGTTTGGCCACGCCCGCAGTGTAGACGTGGAGCAGCCTGCCGTTTTCGTCGCGGACCTTGCGAAGCAGCAAGTCGGCGGCGCGGGCGGCCGCCTTGCCGTACGCCTCGTCGCCGAGTACGCGAAATGCGTCGGCCAGCGCGGCGATCATCAGTCCGTTCCAGTCGGTCAGCACCTTCGTGTCGAGCAGCGGCCGGGTGCGCTCGGACCGGGCGGCGAGCAACTTGCTTTCGGCGGACTTGAGCGTCGCAATCACCTCGGCCAGCGGCCTTCCAGTCGCTTCGGCCACTCTGGGCAACGGCGCCGTGAAGTGCAGCACGTGCCGATCGGGGTCTTCGGGCGGAAAGTTCGGCGCCGCGTCAAGGCCGCTGATGCGAGTCAGCAAGGCGGACTCGTCCGGCGCGAGCAACCGCTTGATCTCGTCGGTCCGCCACGCGTAATACTTGCCCTCTTCGTGTTCCGACTCCGCGTCGAGCGCTGCGTAGAATCCGCCATCGGGCGAAGTCATCTCGCGAGCGACGAACGAGAGTATTTCGCGCACTACCATCGCGTAGTGTGGGGCCTTGGTTTGTTCGTACGCCTGCAGGTAGACGCTCGCAAGCTGGGAGTTGTCGTAGAGCATCTTCTCGAAATGCGGGATCAGCCAGAACCGGTCGGTGCTGTAGCGGTGGAAGCCTCCGCCGGCGTGATCCCAGATGCCACCCGCGGCCATCCGATCGAGCGTGCTTACGAGCATCGCCTCGGCATTCTGGTCCTTGGCCGCCCGCGATTGATACAGCAGGAACTCGAGCAACGGCGGCTGTGGGAACTTTGGTCGACGCGTGTTGCGCGGATCAAACCCGAACCCGCCATACTCCGGATCGAAGATGGTTGCCAATTCGGCCACGGCCTCGACGGCGAGTTGTCGGTCGAGTCTGCGAAACGAAAACCCGCGCGAACGGGTCGTCGCTTGCAACGTGCGAGCGGCCCTGTCGGCGGCGGCCTCGAGCTCGCCGCGGTTGATCTTCCAGAGATTGATGATGTCGGTCACGAGCGTCTGGAAGCCCGGCATCTTGCCCCGGCTGGTCTCGCGGTCGCGCGGCGGACGGTACGTTTCGATGTGGAACGGCTTGCGGTCGGGCGTCATGAACACCGACAGCGGCCAGCCGCCGTTGCTGTTGAACAACGGCGCGGCGCTCATGTAGACGGCGTCGACGTCGGGCAACTCTTCGCGATCCACTTTGATGCACACCACATGTTCGTTGAGCAGGCGCGCGATCTCGGGATCCGAGAAACTCTCTCGTTCCATCACGTGGCACCAGTAGCAAGAACTGTAGCCGATCGAGAGGAAGATGAACTTGCCCTCGCGCTCGGCTTTTTCAAACGCCTCGGCGCCCCAGGGATACCAATCGACGGGGTTGTGTTTGTGCAGTTGCAGGTACGGGCTGGACTCCTTGCCGAGTCGGTTCTCGCGGCGCGGCGGTTGTTGATCGTGCGCGGCGGCGGAGGGAGGTTGCTGGTCGCCGTGGTTGACGGGGTGGCCGAAGATCCATCCGCCGACGAAACCCGTGGCCATCACAGCCACAAAGCTGCTCGCCAGTCCGGTCAATCGGCGGTGGTTGCGGATTCTCATGGCAAGGGCGCTTTTACCGTGCATGAAGTTGACTTGCAAGCTTGGGAAACATGACCTATAAGGAATCGCGGTCGATTCTCGCGTTCTTCAGTCCCCGATAGCTCAATGGTAGAGCAACCGGCTGTTAACCGGTTTGTTCCAGGTTCGAGTCCTGGTCGGGGAGCTTTTCTGTCCCGGTTCGAGTTTCCGGGACCAACCAGTTGACGGAGAACGCCGAGAGCAGCCGCTCCCGGCGTTTCTCGTTTTCGCGCCCGGCAGTTACGGGTCGAGCTCCGGCGTCAGCGGGTCGCTCGGCACCGGGCTGCCCAGCGGTTCCTGTGCCTGCCCCGAGTACCTCTGGCAGAAGGCAGCCTTCAGCGGCGCAACCTGGACCGGCGACGGTTGGACCCTCCGCATCTCGTTCGAGGTCTCGCAGAACTGCGGCGGACCCAACGCGACGACCCAGTGGGGCATGGCCACACGGCAGGTCTGTCTCTGCGTGCCGATGCGGCTGACCATCAACATGGTCGGCGTCGTGGAGCGCCAGGACTTCGGCTACGAGCAAGCGTTTGCCCGCGTCAACGGCATGCCGGTCTGTTCCGGTGGGTCCGTCGGCGAAGGTCTCGGCTGCGCCATGACCACGGTCACGCCCAGCGGTTCCATCGACCTTCCGCCCGGCCAGCACTTGATCGAGCTGAACGCCAGCACGATTGACGGCGCGTACCACGTCGGGGCGTTCTGGGAGTTCAACCTCAACTGGGAGCCTCTATGAGCACCACCCTTCAAGAGAAGGCAGCCATCGACTGGACGAAATGCGACTCGGCAACGCAGGACCTGTCGGTCGAGGACATGATCCGCCTGATCGAAAGCGCCCCGCCCGGTCCCTGGCCGTCCGGCTGGGCGGCGTGGCCCAACGTCAACGAGGCGCTCCGCGTCATGGCCCGGCGCTTTGCCGATAGCCTGACGCCGGGCCGGCACGCCTACGCGGCCCCATTGGCCGCTCTGGCGAGGACATCCCGATCATCATCTGCTGCTTTCGCGAGCCGTTGGCTTGGCTGGTTTCGATGTACCGGTGGAGCTTTTCCGGCGACCGCGACGGCTGTCCGCACTTTCGCAAGGGGTGGTCGTTCGCGGACTTCCTGGCCAACCGGCACTACGACTGGCCGATGCCGCTGGACCGCTGGAATGCCATCAACCGACATTACCTGGAGTGGCTCCAGGCTAACCCCGAGCGCGGCATCGCGGTGCGCAGCGAGGACATGATGTCACTGGATGATGCCCGCTGGCAGCACCTGCGGATCGGCGCGCACTTCTCACTCCGGCGGCGGAGCGATCACGTCCACGTGTTCAAGCGCCGCGTGAACAACTCGCAGGTGCTCCAGCGCAGGCCGATGGACTTCGACTATTACACGCAGCGCCGGTATATGGCCGAGTACACCCCCGAAACCCGTGCAGCCGTGGTGCGAAGCGCTGACGCGTGGGTGCTGGAACGACTTGATTACAAGGGCATCTCTGGAGGGTAAGAAATGGGCTTGGCAGTTCCTTTATTTGAGCAGCCGTTGGGAGCTGGAGGACTATGCCCGCCGCCGCGCGACAGGCCTCTTCTACGGCGACACCCGGATGCTGTGCCGCCTTCTCGGCGACTACCTTGCGTTCGTGGACACCCACGATTTCATGCTTGCCCCGCGCCTCGTGGCCGACGGCTTCTGGGAGGCGTGGGTGACACTGGCCCTCGGCCGCTACATCCAGCCCGGTTTCCACTGCGTCGATGTCGGAGCCAACTACGGCTACTACACCCTGCTCATGGCCGCTGCCTGCGAGCGCGGGGGCCGCGTCCTGGCCTGCGAGCCCAATCCGCTGCTGGCGGAAACCTACCTGCCGCGCAGCGTGGCGCTGAACGGCTTCCAGGATCGCGTGGAGATTTGCCAGAAGGTCATCGGAAACGTCAACCGCGAGCAGGGTTCTCGGGCGGAATGATTCGCACCGGGCCCGTTCGATCCAGATCGAGAGCCCAATGAGCGATGTCGTAATGATGTGCCCCCATGTCTGTGTGTTGTCCGCCCGAGTATTCACGATACGCGCGCCAGTTGGGAAAATGATTGTGGATGCCGCGAGGACTCAGCACTGAGTTGTATGGCCGCATCGGCGCCGAATCGAAGAGCACTACGGTAATGAATCGAAAAGTGACTACCGCGGCTGTGCTGAGTATGTCGATTTTCGCGAGATGATCGCCCGCCGTGACATCGATGCTGTGGTCATTGCCACGCCGGATCACTGGCACGCAATTCCGCTTATCGAGGCGGTGAAGGCGGGTAAGGACGTGTACTGCGAAAAGCCACTCACGCTGACAATTCTCGAGGCGAAGCGATGCATCGAGATATGCGCGCAAGCATCGCCGCGTTGTGCAAGTTGGAAGTCAGCAGCGGTCGAATGTGTTCGGGCCTTTCCGCGAGGCAGTGGAAATCGTTCGGAGCGGCCGGCTGGGACGAATCGAACGCGTGACAGTGGGAGTGGGCGAGCCGAGCAAATTGTGTGATCTGCCGGAAGAGCCCATGGAGCCGGGACTCGACTGGGATCTCTGGCTGGGACCTCGCTTTCGAGCGTGTTCGCGACGCGTGCGATCGACTTCGCACACGGCCACGGCCTGCGTGTCGGGCTGTTTCAGTATCTCCGGGAGGTGATAACCGTTGCACATCTTCCCGCACCCGATGAATCCGATCGTGACACGCTCGCTCGGTACACTCCGGCCTGCCAATCCCAGAGCAGACGCGGGCACCAGCAAGGGAACCGCCCCGGCAGCCACGGCGGTGCGAAGCATCGTTCGTCGCGTAAGAGGCGTAGAACGGTCAGCGGAACTGCGGGTGTTTTTCATGATAATGCCTCTCGAAAAAAAAGATCTAGGCGATCGCGATTACCGTGACGACCATTCCGCGACGGCGCCGGTGCGATTGGGCGAGGCGTCGGCTCGTCCGGAGCGGATCGTGCCGTCGAAAACGAGCAGCAACGAACGCAGCAATCGAGCGTCAGTGTCGTAAACCGCAATGCCGCGCGCTGTGGCGGCGCCAAACAAGAGCCGATTCTTGTCTTGTTCGATCGCGTGTGTCATCTCCCATTGGCCGGACAGGCGGATGCGGGCCTCGCCGCCGGAAACGGACTCGACCGTGCATTCCATCTTGGCCACCGTGGCGTCGTCTGGTCGAGGCATGGCGGATTGGTCGCTGCTGGCCGTCAGCAGCCGTGTGAATTCGCGGGCGACTTGCTCGGGCACTGACCAACTCGCGTTCGGTTCCACAGTCGTCGGCGCAAACGTGCGCCACTGGTCGGCGGAAAGCGAAACGGTGTCGATCACCGGCGGGCCGTCGGTGCGGTACGGGCCGTCCCACAGCCAGGCTCGGCCCGGCTCGACGCCGGCTGGAATCGTCTCGCGTCCGCCGCCCAGTACTTGGCGGACATAGAGCGCCAGATCGACGCTCCCGTCGTCGCGCACACCCCGACCGCGGAATGGCAACAAGACGGAGATCGTCTCGGCGGAGATCGTATCGCCGGGAGCCACCGCGCGAGCATGCTTCTCGGCGCGATTCAGACGCCGCGCTTCGACCGGTCCGAAGGCCGCCAAGCTCGCATCGATCGTCTCGAGCAGCTCGCGCGCCCCGTTCTTGAAATCGTTGTAGTCGTGCCGACCCGCGAGCACCTTGCCGTCCGGAGAGACGATCCAGATCCCTTGATACTGATCTTTCTGACGCTGGATGGAATGAAACAGTTCGCGGCTGCCGTCATTGGCCTGGCGCACGCGGTACAGATTGATAGCCGCCGGTACGAAATTCTGCGACACGCGGCGGATCACCTGCTCGCTGGACAGCGGGCCCGCACGGAGCCCGGCTGCGTAGCCTCAGCATCGTTCCAGCGGGTCATCGCCCGTCACCCATAGGAAGAGCGGTCGCCCTTCCGCCTCGGCGGCCATCTGCGCAGCTTTCAGGTCGAGCACCCACGGGATCTTCAGCCACGCTAGTTCTTTCGCGATAGGTTTGACCACCGCGGCCCGATCCTCCAACTGTTTCCGGCGAGCTTCTTGTGCTTCGTCCGTCACGCGGCGAGGCCCTTCGGCCTGCGACAGACCAGTTAGAAGGGCCACCAGCCACAGCGTCGCAGTGAATTTGATGTCACGGTTCATCGGATAAACTCCTACTATGTTGTGTGCTGCTGTTTGTTGCCGCCCCGGAGCGCCGCTAATCCGGCTGGCATCACGCTGCCACCCGTCAGGCCAACAACTCGCGAACGACATTTCCGTGGGCGTCGGTCAGACGATGGTCACGCCCCTGGAAGCGGAACGTCAGACGGCGATGGTCGATGCCCAAGAGGTGCAACATCGTGGCGTGGAGATCGTAGACCGACACCGGATTCTCGACGACGTTGTACGAGAAATCGTCGGTTCTTCCCCAACTCATGCCCGGCCGGATGCCGCCGCCGGCCATCCAGACCGTGAAGCAGCGCGGGTGGTGGTCGCGGCCGTAGTTGGTGCCGCTCAATTCGCCCTGGCAATAGATGGTGCGGCCGAATTCGCCGCCCCACACGATCAGCGTCTCATCGAGCAGGCCGCGCTGACGCAGGTCTTTGATGAGCGCCGCCGTGGGCTGATCGGTGTCGTCACATTGTCCTCGCAATGCCTTGGGCAACGTGTTGTGCTGGTCCCAGCCGCGGTGAAACAACTGCACGAACCGCACACCGCTTTCGGACAAGCGGCGGGCGAGCAGGCAGTTGGAGGCGTACGTGCCGGGCTTTTCCACACTCGGCCCGTACATTTCGAGCACGTGCACCGGCTCGGTGGAGGTGTCGGTCAATTGCGGAATTGACGTCTGCATGCGGAACGCCAGTTCGTACTGGGCAATCCGCGTGGCAATCTCAGGATCGCCGACGATTCCCAGCCGCTGGCGATTGAGTTCCGCCAAGTCGTCGAGCATGATTCGTTTGACGTCGGACGCCACGCCGGGCGGGTTCTTCAAGTACAACACTGGATCATCGGCGGCGCGGAACTTGACCCCTTGATGCGTGGTCGGCAGGAAGCCGCTGCCCCAGAGGCGATCGTACAGCGGCTGGTCGTTCTTGTTGCCGGTCCCGAGCGACGTCATGGCCACGAACGCCGGCAGATCGGCGTTTTCCGTGCCTAGGCCATAACTCGCCCACGCCCCCATGCTCGGCCGGCCGGCGAGCTGCGAACCCGTCTGAAAAAACGTCACCGCCGGATCGTGATTGATCGCCTCGGTCACCACGGTCTTGACGAAACAGATGTGATCCGCGACCGATGCCGTGTGTGGGAGCAGTTCGCTCAGCCACGCCCCGCTTTCGCCGTGTTGTTGAAACTGAAAGATCGAGGGTGCAATCGGGAACCGCTTCTGTCCCGATGTCATAGTCGTGATCCGCTGACCCATTCGGACGCTATCCGGGAGGTCCTTGTCAAAATACTCCTTCATCGCCGGCTTATAGTCGAACAGATCCATCTGCGACGGACCGCCGCTTTGGAAAAGGTAGATCACCCGCTTCGCCCGCGGCGCGAAGTGCGGCAGCCCCGTCCGGCCGCTGGCGGCGAATCCGGCTTGGGCGGCGTGGGCGTCTTGGTCTTGGTCCTGAGATAAAAGCGTCGCCAGCGCGGCGACGCCCAATCCGGAAGCGCTCTGAGCCAGGAATCGGCGCCGTTCCAAGTTAATCTGTTCGTTCATCGTCAACCGATGCCTTGCTGCCTTTCGTAGCCGTCACGCTCCGAGGCTGTGGACTTTTCGCCGCTGAGCTTGCCTCAGGGGTTAGCGGCCTATGCACTCGGCTAGGTGGCTGGGGCTACAAACGCTCACGCCTTCTGGGCCAAAGAGGCGCGGCGTTTTTGGGTGACTCGCTTTTTGGCCTTCTGACGCGCGCGGTCGAGTTTTTGTAGGTGCTTGAAGTAGCCGTCGATGCCGCCATGTTTTCGGATGGCCGCTTCGCTGGCCTGATTCACCAATTCCATGATCACGTCGTTGCTCATTCGTCCGGCCTCCGAATAGTCTGACCCAGCGTCACCCAGGGGATCGACTCCGGCGATACAAGGAGCGGCGCCCGCAGCTTCCACTTCCGACACACACTCTCGAACATCCGTTGAGCGATTACGTTCACCATGTGAGCGTAGTTCCAGGACAACGGATAATCTACTTCATGAATGGCGGATAACGCCATGTGAACGGCGTCACGCGGCTTGTTGGCTGGAACCACCTTCTCGGCAATGAGGCGATCGAAGAGTGCGCGAGCATCCGATGTGATCGGCAAGTAATTCAGGCGTCGTGCCACATGGCGGTCTTTTCTCACCCTTTCTCACCCCAAAACCGGGCTACCCCGATGTCTGCGCTACGACTTCGCGGCGACCACGTCCCGGCGCGGCGGGGCGCCGAATATCCGCCGGTACTCCCGGCTGAACTGGGATGGGCTCTCGTACCCGACTCGGAACGCCGCCTCCCCCGCGTTCAACCTTTCTCCGAGCATCAGCCGTCTCGCCTCCTGCAGACGCAACTGCTTCTGGTACTGCAACGGGCTTAGGCCCGTCACCGCTTTGAAGTGCTGGTGAAACCCCGACAGGCTCATCCGCGCCTGTCGGGCAAGCGACTCGACTCGGAGTGGGTCCGCGAAATGGTCCCTCAGCCACCGGATCGCGCGGGCTATCCGCTGTGCCGGCGCCCCCGCCGCGGCAATCTGACGCAGCCGCGCCCCCTGCGGGCCGGTGAGCACCCGGTAGGTGACCTCCTTGATCACCAGTGGCGAGAGCGCCGCGATGTCCCGCGGGGTGTCGAGCAGCGCGACGAGCCGCCCGATGGCGTCCAGGAGCTGCGGCTCAACCAGTCTCACGTCGAGCCCCCGCTCGGGCGGGCCGGGGGACGGGGCGTCCAGGCAGTCGGCCAGCAGCTCGCCTACCACCGACGGATCGAAGGAGAGGCGGACCGCCAGGCAGGGGCGGGCGGGCGTCGCCTCGACCACGCGTGCGGAGATCGGGAGATCCACGGACACGAGCAGCGAGTGGGCGGGGTCGTAGCGGTACACGTCGCCCGCGAGGAACACCTCCTTGGCCCCCTGCGCGACGATGCACAGCGAGGGATCGACCACGAGCGCGATGGGGTCGGTCGGCGTCGGATTCCGGGCGAGAAGCAACCCAGGCACCGCCGTGTCGCACACGCCGTCCGCCGGTGTGTGCCGCTCGATTGCCGCCACCAGTCTGGCCAACTCGTCCGTTGCCACGTCTACCCTCCAAGCCCCTCCAAGCCTAACACGGGCTGCGCCCGCAACCCAATCGTTTAACGCCAAGCCGCAGGCGCCGGCACGAGGAGGTACCGGCTTGTCGTGGCGACGCACATGCCGGCGCCTGCGGCTTGGCGTTAACCGAGGATGCGCGCACGGCGCGCGCATGTTACCGCGTAAAGACTCTAACGGCCACGTCCGCTCCAGGCAGTCTACCCACGGCGGGCGTTCACGTTCACTGGCATTCCCACGCGTTCTGGACGATCAGGCAAGAACTCTGGACGATCAGGCTACCGGCCCGTCGGGGACTTGGCGCTTAATCTGTACGGTGACGGATTGCCCGACGCCGCTCTGCGGATCAACTCGTTTAACCCGCAGCCGCAGGCGAGGCATGGCTGGCATTTGTTGT
>DAIOWH010000078.1:0-28218 GCA_036758585.1 Planctomycetia bacterium | reverse complement strand
GCGGCGAAAGGAGCCTCCGTTGGAAAGGGTGACGAACTCGCGACGGCATGAGGTAGCTAGCTCGGCAACTGAGGCCGCACCAGGCCGGCCTGTTCCTCTTTCAGGCAAACTGCCGGATGCTAAGAAACGCCTGTCGCCGCCGAGGGGGCGTCGCCCAACTCGACAATCCCACAGGAAAGCAGGAGGAATCAGTGACGAAAGTGCAGAAGGTCCACAGCCTCACGGGGAGGATCACCCCGGCACTCGTGCACGACGCCTGGCGCGCCGTGCGACGAAACCGCGGGGCCGCGGGGATCGACAAGGTCTCGATTCAAATGTTCCAAGCGAACTTGGATCAGAACCTCGACCGGTTGATGCGGGAATTGAAAACAGGGGCGTTCGAGCCTCTGCCCGCGCGGCGGGTCTACATTCCCAAAAGCCCCGGCAAGTTTCGGCCGCTGGGCATCCCGGCTGTGCGTGATCGGGTCGCTCAGGAGGTGATTCGTCGCCTCTTGAGTCCGATCTTCGAGCGACGGTTTCACGACGACTCGTACGGCTTCCGGCCGGGCAGGAGTTGTCATCAAGCGGTCGAACGGGTACTCGAACTCCGGCGGCAAGGGTACGATCACGTGCTCGACGCCGACATATCCGGATTTTTCGACAACCTGTCGCACCGTGCGGTGATGGCGGAACTGTCCGCGGTGATCGCCGACGGGAACATCCTGCGACTGGTCGAGAAATTCCTCAAGGCCGGAGTTTTGGAAGGGGGCAAGTTCCTGGCGACGCGAGTGGGCACGCCGCAAGGCGGAGTCGCCTCGCCGCTGCTGGCGAACATTGCCCTCAACCTGCTGGACTGGCAAGTTACTCATGCACCCCATGTTCGCACAAGCGGTCCTGTCGCCGGGGTCACGCAACGCAGGAACACAAGCTGAGCCATTTGATCCTACGACCGAGCCTGCGTGGTTTGCGGGTAACACACAATGCGCTAAAGATTTCGATCGCACCGTTCGATTCGGTACTGAGAAGGACTAGTCCGAACGAGGCTGGGGTGTTGTTCCATTGGACGGGAATCTGCGATGAAAGACCAAGCGACAACGAACTGCATTGTGGTCCAGCCGTCCACCGATGGGGGTGTCGCCGCGCGGGCGCCGAAGTCAGCAAATACGGGTGTGGCCGTAGCATCGGCCGCGAGAGTCAGGGTCGACACACCGGTCGCGGCCCGCAGCACCGCCGACGAACCCGCGCTACCGAAAACCGGCCCGATTTCCAAGCCGCGCTCGCCCGTGTCCTGGAATATCGCTGCCGCTCGGCCTGTAGCGTTTTGGGTTCCGACGGTGCTGGTGCTCGCCATCGGCGGCTACTTGGCAGTGCGCGGCGCTCAGGTGTATTGTGTCGCCGCACGCGTAGTCCAGAAGACGAACCCCACCAAGGCTGCCTCGGTGTGGCCCGACTGGCATCAGCGTCTCAGTCTCGACGCTCAGACCGTGCGCGAACAGGTCTTGTCCCACGAGCGCATCGTGCGTGCGGCCCAGACTGCGGGGTGGAGCACGCCGGTGAATCCAAATGAGCCTGTCTCGTCCGCGTCGCAGCAGGCGGCGATGGTGACTGAAGTGCGAAACGGCGCGCGAGTCGAACTGATGCACCGCGACAACTTTCTCACGCTCATCGATATTCAGTTGCGCGGAAAAGACGCGGATCGTCTGGCCCGCTTGGCGCCCGCGTTGGCCGCCGACTTGGTGAATCACCAGGTGGCCACACGGCGTACGGAAGTTCAGACCGCCTACGACGAGGCTGTTCGAGCGAACGATTCGGACAAGAAGAAGGTCGCCCAGCTAACGGCCGTGCGACAATTGATGACGCTCGAACACAAACTGAATTCCGTCGACCCTCGGGTCAAGCTACTCGAAACCGAACGCGCTCAAACGCAGGCGTTGGCCGACGCAGCGACCAAGCCACAGAACGGCAAGACCAGCCAAAAGTGGCAACAGATCGAGACGCTCGAAAAAACGGTCGCGAGTCTGACCGCCAGCCCCGAGGAGCGGTCGAGGTTGCTGCGACACATCGAAGAACTCAGACGGGAGGTCCGCCTAGAGAATTCGGCCGGCGGCCCCGTCTCGTCCCGTGCCGCCGCCGAGAAGGCTGCGGCCTGGACAACCCGAATTCAGGAAATCGACAAGGAGTTGGGTCAGGCTGCCGCGGAAGCCAGGCAACTCCGCGACCAGATTGACCAGCTCAAACCGCTCGTCGGCCCCGCACCGATCGCGATGACCGGCGCGGAACTCGATGTTGAGTTGGCCGAGGCGCGGCTCACGGCCAACGAGTCGACCGCGAAGACCGATCGCCTGGCCGCCGCCCTGCGAAGCGTTCGCGATGGCGAGGTCGTCGAGTACAACATCGAGCGCACTCCCGCAGTGTGGTCGGTGTCGGCAGTGGCCTTGGTGGTCTACCTGCTTACCGCGGCTGCGGCTGCGCTCCTGGCCGGGCTCGCCTGTGCGTTCTGGCGCGAGTGGCGCGACTCCGCGTTCCGTTCCATCTTCGATGCCGAACACTACCTGCGGCTGGAGTGCATCGGCGCGGTCCCGGTGGACGCCTCACCGCACACACAACGGAAGGTTCTCCCCATCGTCACGATTCCGAGTTCGTTTCGCGAATTGACAGCGTCGGTCCAGACACGGTAGCCCGCTCGGGCGGCCACGGCCGGGAACGGGTCGGCCACCGACCGACCCGGATCGGCCAGCAGTGCGACGCCGCCCGGCGACAACATCCGGTTCAACACGCGCAGCACATCCGGCACGCAGCGGGCTTCGTACAGCACGTCGGCGCCCAACACGAGTTCGAACGACTCCGCCGGCGGTTCCTGCCAGTCGATGATCCGTGTCTCGAACCGATCGAATCCATTCAGTCGCGCGTTCATCGCCGCGATCTCGAGCGCAGCCGGCGAGTAGTCCGAGAACGTGACGTGCCAGCCGACCGCCAGCGCCGCGAGGCCGGCCAACCCCAGCCCACAACCGATCTCGATCGCCCGGCCGACCGGCGCCGGACGCTCGCTCAGGACGTGTTCGGCCAACAGCAACGCGCCGGGCCAAAGAAACGCCCAGTACGGCATGTAGTCGAAATCCACCGACGCACGACGCACGCCAGGGTCGTCCAGCAGTTGGTCGGGACTTCGCGGCCGCATCAGCCGAAGCGCCCAGCCGCCGATCTCTCGCGACTCCACCACCCACGCATCCGGCTGTTCGTGCGGCAGCGCCAGCCCGTGCTCGATCCAGGTCGCCTCGCCCATGATCAGCCGACCTCCGCCATCGCCGCACGAGCGGCGTCGAGCGTCTCGGCAATGTCTGCGTCATGGTGAGCAGTGCTGATGTACCAGATGCCGCGACCGATGAGCCGTACGCCGCGACCAGCCATTGCCGCGACGAACCGGCCGTACTTCGCCATGTCGTACAGCCGCGCAACGCCGCGATAATCGTGCGCGGCCGGTTCCTGGTTCGCGGCCGCGTCGGATCGGACGAACCCCAGATGGAACATCGGCCCTGGGCCACTGACAACAACGCGCTGCCCGGCCTGCGCCGCCGCACCCGCGAGGCCGGACTTCAACTGCCCGCCCATGTGATACAGTCGCCGATACGCCGCACCGTCGTCGGCCGCAAGCAACCGCAGCGACGCCAGCGCGGCCGCCACGCCGCCGACGTGAGCGTTCAGCGTACCGGCATGGATCGGCCGGCCCGCGCCCAACTCGCCCATCCACTTGCCTCGCCCCGCCAGCACGCTAAGCGGAAAACCGCCGGCGACCGCCTTGCCGAACACCGCCAGATCGGGCGTCACCCCGTAACGCTGCTGCGCCCCGCCCAGCGCCAACCGAAAGCCGGTGATCACCTCGTCGAAGATGAGCACGATTCCATGCCCGTCGCACACCCGGCGCAGCTCGGCCAGGAACCCGGACCGTGGTTCCACGCAGCCCGAATTACACATGCACGGCTCCGTGATGATCGCCGCGATTTCGCCCTTGTGGCGATCGACCGCGCGCCCGACCGCCTCGGCGTCGTTCCACGGCAGCACGACGACGTCGTCGAGCGATCCGCGAGCCAGACCGGTCGTCCAGGCCACTGCCACCGGCGAATCCTCTGGGCCAAGTTGTTCGAGCGGTGGGTTGATGCTGGCGATGATGTTGTCGAACCAGCCGTGATAATGCCCCTCAAACTTGACGATCTTCGGCCGCCCCGTGACCGCACGGGCCAGCCGCAGCGCCGCGTGAACCGCCTCGCTCCCCGTGCAGCCGATTCGCACCAAGTCCGCGCACGGGACCGACTCCACGAGCCGCTCGCCCAGTTCGATCTCGTCGGTGTGCAACCCATTCCAAATCTGCCCGCGACCCAGCGCATCGGTCACGGCCGCCAGAATCTCCGGGTGACTGTGCCCGTGAATGAGCGGTCCCTGGCTGAGCGTGTAGTCGATGTACTCGCGCCCGTCCACATCCCAAATCCGGCTGCCGCGGCCGTGACTGAAGACCACCGGATCGGCCACACGAAACTGACTGCTGACTCCGCCGGCCAGGCAACGCCGCGCTCGCGCCTGCCAATCTGCCATTGATCTTTGTGCCATGGCCCCAACATAACAGCTTGCACGGCCCGACGGTATTCAGTTTCCTGACGCCCGTGGAGCGGACGATTGATTCATGGCGGACCAAGTTTTTCATCCATCACTCGCACAAACCGACGCTCAACTGCTCGCCGAATGCGAGGTACACACATACCGAGCGAGCGGACCGGGCGGTCAAAAACGAAACAAGGTCGAGTCGGCCGTGCGACTCAGACACCTGCCGACCGATGTGGCCGCCGTCGCGACGGAGAGCCGCGTGCAACAAGAGAATCGCCGCCTGGCCCTGCGGCGACTACGCGAGGCGATCGCCGTGCGAGTGCGCACGCCGATCGACTTGCAACGGTTCAGCCCACCCGCCGCATTCGCCAGCGCTGTGCACGCGAGCGGCCGGATTCGGTTGCGCGAAGACAACCCAAACTATCCCGTGGTGGTTGCAACGATGTTGAACGTACTCGCCGCGTGCAACGGTCGCGTGAGCGATGCGGCCGAGATCCTGAACCTGACTACGCATCACCTGACGCTCTTCCTCTCCGAACATCCACACGCCTGGCAAGAAGCCAACCAGCTTCGCGCACAGTTCGGCCTCACGCGCCTACGCGTCTGATTGCTCCACCTGAACCGCTCGGTCCGACAGATAACGAAACAGATCATCCGGCGCGACCAGCGCATCGCACTCAATCAGCCCGTGGCGTGAGAATCGCCCATCGGCGATGTTACGCGCGGCGATTACCGCCGGAGCGGCCGCGATGCGATAGGCGCGGTCGGACGTTGCCAACACGAATCGCTGTAACGCGCCGCCCCGCCCTTCAATCTCGTAAGCCAGCCCGCCCGCGTTTGCCCCGAAACGCCGCGCGACCATGAGGCCGACCGACTGCCACCGCTCCATGAGTCGACGCAGCGGCGCGGCGTGCGCGGCCAGCGTGAACAGGCCGTTCAGACCGGGCACACGACTGTCTACGTAGAATTCCGACGTGCGAATGGTCGGCCAGGGCATGGGCAACAGAAACGAATCGACCGTCTCGAACAGGCGCCCGCGGACCAAGCCGAGCGGCGGCGGCAAATCGATCGAGCGCCGGTCGAGCCAACCGGTGCGCGTGACCAGTCGGCCACCGCGTAGAACTTCGATTGCCTGCCCCACCGACCGTAACAACGACGCCCCGGTGGCCGAGTTCGCCGAGTGCCGACTCGCCGGCGCGATGAACCCTGTGACCCGCACAGGCTCGCTGAATCCGGTTCGCCGCACCAGCGCCGCCGAGATCGCCGACATCGCGCTGCACGCCGTCAGCACGCGTACGCCCGCCGCGTCGATGCGTGCCTTTAGCTCCCAGATCTTCCGCGCGTAGGCGATGCTGTCCGACAAGTCGATCACATCGCAGCCGATCTCGACCGCCGCCTCGACCAGCACCGTCGAGCGATCCTGGAATGGCCCGACTGTATCGATCACGATGTCGCCCGGCCGCAACGCGGTGCGCAGCGACGCTGCATCTTCCACGTCGCAAACAACGTCCGCGCCCGCCCCGCGCGACGCCGCCAGCGGCGCCAGGCCGTCGCCCCGCAACAGATCAACGATGGTGCGACCAAAGAAGCCGCAGCCGCCCGCAACAAGGATCCGCATCGATAATACCATCCATGAGAAGGCACGGCTCATGCTCGCCCCGCGCCACGTCGGCTTGGTGCTGGTCGTCCATTCGTCGCCGCCTTGCCGCCCCACGCGCGTATTTGCGCGCCGGCGTCGAAATGTATCGCGACAGGTGCAGATTGTAACGCTAAAGTGGCGGCCACACAGAGGTGGACCTATGCCACAACCTGCTCGTGGTGCGACGTACGAGGACCTGGACACGCCTTGTTTGGTGGTCGATCTCGACGCCCTGGAGCGGAACATTCGCACGGTCGCCAGCTTCTGCCGATCGAACGGCGTGAACTGGCGTCCGCACGCCAAGAGCTACAAGAGTTCAGCGATCTGCCGCATGGCGGTCGACGCGGGGGCGATCGGCGTGACGTGTGCCAAGCTCGGTGAGGCCGAGGTCATGGCCGACGCCGGTGTGCGCGATCTGCTGATCGCCAACTCGCTCGTCGGACCGCAGAAGCTGGGGCGACTCGTTGAACTGTGCCGGCGCGCCGATCCGATCGCGGTCGTCGACCACGTCGATCACGTCGCTGCATTGACCGATGCAGCGGCGGCCGGCGGTGTGACGCTACGCACGATGCTCGAGGTCGACATCGGCATGAAGCGGTGCGGCGTGGCGCCCGGCGAAGCGGCCGTATCGCTGGCCCGCCAGATCGTCGCCAGCCGCTGCCTGCGGTTCGCCGGCATCATGGGCTGGGAGGGGCACCTGGTCACGGCCGACCCGGCCGAGAAGCGCGATCGCATCGCCGCGGCCGTTGCACAACTCGCCGAGACGCGATCGCAGTTGGAGCGGGCGGGGTTGCCGTGCCCGATCGTCAGTGCGGGCGGAACCGGTTCGTTTCAAATCACCGCCACGCTGGGCATCGCCAGTGAGGTGCAAGTGGGCGGCGCGATCTTCATGGACCTGTTCTATCGCAACAAGTGTCATGTCGAGGGGCTGGACTACGCGCTGTTCATCGTGGCCACGGTGACCAGCCGACCCGCGCCGGACCGTGCGGTGATCGACGCCGGCCGCAAGACGATGAACCAGGAGTTGCACGTGCCCGAGGTGCGCGGCCGATCGGACCTGGCCGTGCAGTCGCTGTCGGCCGAGCACGGCGTTCTGACGGTGACGCAACCGCCCGGGCCGCCAATCGGCGAGCGCATCGAGATCATCCCGGGCTACGGCGACTTCACGACCGTGCTGCACGATCACATCCACGGCTTCCGCCGAGGGCGACTCGAGACCACATGGCCGCTCGACGCGCGTGGCCGGCTGAGTTGATTGCGCGTGATCATCCAAACCGATCGCTGGGGCGCGTTCGCCTATACCTTCGTATTACACACTGCCGCCAACTCGCCCAGCACGATGCAGGTCGCGCCCCAAACTCTGTGTGCGCTGATCGCGAAGTAGGGGACTTCAGCATCCTGGCCGCCGAGGCGGCGAGTCTCGGTGGACAGCGCCGAGAGGTCGACAATCGGGCCGAGCGGACATTCGATCAGGTCCGCGACTTCGGATGGGTTGGGACAAAACGCGGCGTGATACGTCCAGCCGACCCAGGGGTGAACGAAGAATCGACTGGCGGGGACAAAGAACGGTGTGAGCGAGCCGAGCAATTCGACTTGCGCGGCCGGCACGCCCAACTCCTCTTCGAGCTCACGCAGCGCCGTCTGGTCGGTCGATTCGCCGGGGTCGCACGCGCCGCCGGGCAGGGCGACCTGGCCCTGGTGATGCTTCGCGTCGCTGGGACGCACGATGAGCGGCACGTGCCACTGGCCGCCACGCGGGTAGATGAGCGCCAACACCGCAGCCGGCCGAGCGTCGGCAGGTGGTGCATTGAATCGCTGATCGCGGGTGTGCGATGGCGCGAACCGCGCGATGATCGTCCGGTCCGTCCGCCACAGACTGAGCCGCGCACGCAACTCATCGGGAAGGCTGCTGTTCATCGCGTGGATTTGCTGCTGCAGGCCTCTTGACCCGTCTGGCCCTGCCTGACCTATCTGACCTGTCTCGGCGCTGCGCTAAGAGATTGAAGCGGTAGGAACCGGTAGTAGACCTCGAGGCACAACGTCGCCAGAGCCGTGGTGTAGATGCGTCCGCCTTCTTCGCCCCACGGGTCGCCGGCGGGGTCCCAACTGCCGGCCGCGTGACCCTCGCGGCGCTGCTGAGCGATCAGCGGGTCGCGCAGGCTCGCGTTCCAGCGTTGCCAGTGCGTGCCGCCCATCTGGAAGCTGGCGACCGTGCCGTAGTACCAGTAGTAGAGCGTCTTGCGGTTTCCGCTCGGCAGGTAGTTCATCAGGTAGTCGCCCGCCTCGCGCGCCGCAGGGTCGGTCGGCGCGGCGCCGAGGAACAATCGGCACGCGAGCGCCTCGGCGGTCATCGCCGGCGTCGGCGGTTCACCGGGCAGGTACGCGGCCAGCCCACGGTGCCGGCCCGACCCGACCAGCGCGAGCCACCCGCGGGCCTTCTGCCATGTGGCATCGGGCGCGTTGACGCCCGCGAGTTGAGCCGATTTCAGCGCCAGAAGTTGCCAGCCGAAGATGCTGGTGTCGCCGTACTGGCCGGGTATGTAGCGCCAGCCGCCGGTCGTGGGATGTTGGGCGGCGACGATGAACTTCACGGCTCGCGTCACAGGCTCGCGCAGTCGCTCGTCCCCCGTCATGCCGAGCGCTTCACTGAGCGCGAGCGTGGCGATTCCCTGCGAGTACATCCGGCCCGTGCCGCGCAGATCGCCGTCGGGCTTCTGTTGAGCCAACAGCCAGTTGATCCCCGCGGTGACTTCGGGCACGTAATCGCCCGACTGGTGTGTATTGCCCGAACCGAGGAACGCGAGCAGCACGAGTCCGGTGACGGCGCAGTCGTCGCGGTTCTGATTCCCTGCCCCGTTGCAAACGTCGCCGCGCGGGCAACGTGTGTGGAACTCGTCGGCATCCCAATGTCCGTCGAGGTGCTGGTGCGCGGCGAGCCACTCGAGCGCCCGTTCGACCGCCTGCTCCGACGCCTTCGACCCGCCGCGCGCGACGGCCCGTTCGGAGCGGTTCGGGTTCATGCGTTCGCGATAGACTTCGGGCGTGCCCAGCCGCAGGGCGTCGCGACTGGTCGCCGGGCCTGTCGCCGCGCCGGGCAAGAGGGCATGCGGCGCCGCGGGCGGGTGCGCGGCCGAGCCGGGCACGCCACGCGCTGCGACCGAGCCGGCCGCACCACTCACGGAGCCGGGCTTGGCCGTGGGCAGCGTCACTTCATCTGGCCGCGACGATTTCGTGCGCACGGGCGCGTCGGACCGCCCGACACCCTCAAGCCCCGCTGGGCCGCGCAATCGAATGTTTGTCGACGGCCGCGTCGTGCTTGGTCCCGGCTCCACGCCGACCGGCAACTCCGCGCGGTCGACGACCTCGGGCATCGCGATCGGCCGGTCGCTCGGCCTCGACTCGGTTTCTGTCGCGGGCGTACTCGTGGCGATCGCCCGTGCCGGGGCGTCGGGCGAGGCGACATGAACCTCAATGTCGGTGATAGGGCGCGGTGCGGTAGGTTTGACGTCTTCGCGCATCGCTTGGTCCGACGGCGCCGGGCGCGTGCGGGCGACTGGTTCGGTCGGGAACTGCGGCGCGAGCGGGGCCGGGTTGTCGCCGGGCAGCAGTTCGTGCTGCGACTCGCTCGCCTGCGCGGCGACGGCCTCGGGCGCGGCCATCGTCTCGGCGCGGTCGGGCGCTTCGGGCGCCGATTGAGCGAGTCTCGGCGGTTCGGTCGCGGTCGCGGGCAGCGGCACATCAGGCCGCGGGGCGTCTTTCGGCAGCGCGGGCAACTCCGCCGTCTCGGCACGCGTGGGCGCCTCCGATCGCAGCTCGGGCGCCGGTTGAGTCGCCGCAGGTTCGCTGATCACTACGGCGTTGGCCGGCTTGTCCCACGCGCTGGCGGGACCCGCGTCGTCGGACGCACCGTCGATCGTGCTGTCGCCCATCGCGTCGTCGTCGCGCACGATCTCGACCCGTTCGATCGTGATCGGCGCCTGCACTTCCGGCGGGTTCATCGCGTTGGCAACGTTGTCGATCACCGCACCGGTCGCGAAGAACAGGCCCAACAGAACGTGAGCCAGCACCGAGAACAGCACGCACTTGGCGGTCAGGTGGTAATAACCCCAGCGGGTCCAGAGCAGGAAGCTGAGTCCGAGCGTGAACGCGACCAGACCGGTCCAGAGGCCGCCGAGCAGCAGCGGGTGCCAGTTGAGTTGAGTCAGAAGGTTAACGGTCCAGTCGAGCATTTCACTTCTGCTCCATCGCCGCTTGTCTTACCGACACGGCGAGCCGACTGATTCCGGCCGCCTCGCACGCCGACATTACTTCGGCCACCTTCTGATAAAGCACACGGCCGTCGCCGCGGATGATCACCGCCTGCTCGGCGTAGTTTTCTTTGGCCCGCCGGAGTCGGCTCGTCACGTCGGCGATCGACATCACCGCTCCTTCGCATTCCACTTGGCCGTCGTGCGAGACTCGCAGCACGATCTCGGCCGGCGCCTCGGTCATCGGTTTGGCCGCGCCAACCTCGGGCAGTTGCACGTCCAGCTTCTGTTCGTTCCAGTCGTAGAGCTTGGTGGCCGCCATGAAGAAGATGAGCAGCGTCAGCACGACGTCGATCATCGGCGTCAGGTTGATGAAGAGCGGTTCTTCTTGAAAGGTCTTGCTAGCGAGCATGCGAAAACCTCATCCCGATTCTCACGCCTTCGGTCACATCGACGCCGACGCCTGGTCGCGGGCCGGCACGACGCGCGGCCGCGGCGGGGCGGCCTGGTCGGCACGCGCCTCAGCCGACACGTAGCGCACGACCTCGGTGGCGAGCACGTCCATCTCTTGCACGAGTCGATCGACGCGGCCGAGCAGGAAGTAGTACGCGCCCGCCGCCACGATCGCCACGGCCAGCCCGCTGGCTGTCGCGACCAGCGCGAGGCTGATGCCGCTTGCCAGCAGTTCCGTTTTGCCGGACCCAGTTTGCATCGACAGCGCGTGAAACGCCTCGATCATGCCCATCACGGTGCCCAACAGGCCAAGCAGCGGGCCGATCGTGGCCATACCGTTGAGCGCGCGGACGCGGCGGCGCAGGTGGAACAGTTCAGCCTCGGCCCCGTCGGCTACCGCCTGACGGATTTCCGTGGACGGCCGGCCCCAGTTCTGCACGACGAGCGTGAACACGTTGGCGACGGGGCTGCCGTTGTCGCGGCACAGCTCGAGGGCCTTTGGGCGATCCAGTTCGTCGCTACGCAGCCGGTCCATGAACCGCTCTACGAACGTACGCGGGATCACACGACTGGAGCGCAGCACGATCAGCCGCTCCAAGACGAACGTGATCGTGATGATGGAACATCCGACCAGCCCCCACATCGACACGTCGCCGCGTCGCAGCAGGTCCAAGATGCGGTCGGGTCCGATCGTCAGTACGGTGCCGCCGAACGACTCGGCCGGCGCCGTGAAGACGGCCGTACCGGACCCGTCAGTTTGGGCCAACGCCATGCGACCAGCGCAGGCTAAGCCGATGATCGCTCCGGCGATCAAGCGAGTACGCAGACTCATAGGGTCCCCTTAGTTTTTGGAAGATATGCCGGCTGTGACCTTTTTGAGGGCCGCGGCCCGCCGCTCAGACGCCTCGGCGGCGTGAGGTGACTTGGGGTATTTCTCAATGATTCGATTATAGGTCTCGGCGGCGCGTGGCCATTCCTGTAGAGATTCGTGGCATTTCGCCGCTTCGAGCAGCGCACCCGACTGCCACTGGGGAAATGCGTAGAGAATCTCGACTTTGAGGAACTCACGCAGGGCCTCCTGGAACCGCTTCTGGTGAAAGTATGTTTCTCCGATCATGAATTGGCTCTTGGCCGCGTTCTCATCGGACCGGCCGGCGATCGCGCGGCGATACTGGTCACGGGCCTCGTCGAATCGACCGAGGTTTTGCATCGCACGGCCGGCATGATAGTCGGCCACGCTCGATAGCTCAAAGTTCGGAAATCGTTTCTTCAGTTGTTCGATGGCCGCGAGCACTTCTTTCCATTGCTTCAGTTCGCCGTGCGATTGAGCGAGCCGCAAGTACGCGGCGCCGAGCCACGGCTCGGCGCCGGCCGGCTCGGCGATCAGTCGGGTGAGCCGGTCGACGGCAGCTTTTGCCCGACCCTGCTCGCGCTCCGCTTCAGCGGTCCACAGCTCGGCCTCGCGGCGCAGCGGACTTTGCGGGAACTCCTTGAGTAGCTGCTCGAAGGCCGACTGAGCATTGGCCCACGCGGCGAGCTCGATCTGTGTGCGGCCCAGCCGATAGAGCACCGCCTCACGCACCTGCGGCGCGAGTTGCCGCTCGAGTAGCGGCCCCAGCCGCGCCACGACCTCGCCGTACTGCTTCGACTGAAACTGAGACTCGCCGATGTGGAAGACGGCCTCGGGCACGAGCGGACTTTGCGGGAAGTCGCTCACGAGCCGCTCAAACACGCGCCGCGCGTCGGCGTCGCGCCGATCCTGCTGCAACACCCACGCCCACTCGTACAGCGCCGTGTCGAGCGACCTCGCCTTCGCGTGTCGCTTGGTCAGGTCTTCATATGCGGCGGCCGATTCGGCCGGCTTACCGGTCTTTTGCAGCAGTCGAGCCAGTTGCAGTCCGGCGTCGAACGCCTGCGCACTGTCGGCGTACTTGGCAAGCACAGAGCGGTAGGCCTCGGCCGCGTCGGCAGGTTTCGCGTCGGCCTCGAGCGCTCGACCGCGCATGTACACGGCTTCCGCGGCGAACGGGTCGGTCGGGTGCGCGTCGACAAGCTGCGCGAAGGCCGCGGCCGCAGCGGCGAACTTGTTCTGCTGGTAGTTCGTCCACCCCACGCCCGACATCGCCTTGGGCCGCAGCGGGCCAGCGTCCCTCTCGGCGACCTCGGCGTACAGCGTGCCCGCCAACTCGAACTGTTGAGCGTCGTAACACGCTTCGGCAACGCGAAAGATCGCCGGCATCGACAGGTCTTTGGCCGCAGCGCCGCGCAGGCCTTCGAGCGTGCCGCGAAGCTTGTCGAACTGGCCGAGCGACGCGAAGCTCACCGCCAGATAGGAGTGCGCGTGGCCGGCCATGTCACCCCGCGGGCGAGCCGCCAGGTACTTTTCGAGCAGC
This sequence comes from Planctomycetia bacterium, assembly GCA_036758585.1. Lineage (GTDB taxonomy): Bacteria > Planctomycetota > Planctomycetia > JALXBF01 > JBGPMX01 > DAIOWH01. Next base: position 14,911 of record DAIOWH010000078.1, on the reverse strand, counting down.
GGCACAGCCCGCGCGTAGTCCTTCTTTTCAAAGTAACACGATCCGGCGAGGTACTGGGCGTCGGTTCGCACCGCAGCGATCGCCGGATCGGACCCAGCCGCGTTCGACTCCGCCAGCAACGGCTCGAGCGACTTGATCGCGTCATCTACCCTGCCTGAGGCGTGCTGGGCGACCGCCAAGTAGTAATAGGTGGGCAGCGCGATCGCCGGATCGGGCTTGCGCGCGACCAGCGCGACGAGCTGAGCGGCGGCTTCATCGTGCCGACCGCCCGCGATGAGCGATTGACCGACCGTCAGGTTCATGCGATCGACCAGAGCGCTTTGCGGAGACGATTTGTAGAGCCGCGCGGCCAGTTCGAACACACGATCGTGCTCGCCGAGCGATCGGGCCGCCTCAGCCGCGTAGTACAGGCCGTCGTCGGCCAACTCGTGCTTGGGGAACTTGTCGGCGACATCCAGAAAACGGTCACGGGCCGCGGCGAAGTCCGACTGCTGAAACATAGACTGGGCGGCGTGAAAGGCCATCTCGGGCGCGATGCTGCTGGCGGCGAACCGAGTGTAGCCTTCGGTCAGGGTCTTTGCGGCCGCCGCATGTTGACCGCGCGCCCGCTGAGTCATGCCAAGCCAGTACCACGCCTCGGGCACCGCGGCGCCGTCGCCTCGCACCTGAGCATCGAGGATCGCCTGGGCCGCGTCGAAGCGTTGCAGTTGATAGAGACATAGCGCGCGATTGAGCCGCGCGGCGGCGATCCACGGACTGCCGGCGAACTTCTGCTCCAGTTCCAGGAACGCCGCGGCGGCCGATTCATAGTTCTTGTCTTCAAAGAACTGCGTGCCCACAGCGAGCTGAGCGTCGTCGGCCAGCTTGCTCGCTGAATTCGCCGCAACGGCGCGGTACAACGCCACCGCCGCGTCTTTCTCATTGAGCTGTTTGAGAGCGCGAGCGAGGTCGTACTGAGTCTGGTCGCGAAGCCGGCCTTTGGGAAACTTGCCCAGCGCCTTCTGCAGCGTCTCCTTCGCTTCCTTCCACTTGGCCAGTCCGACCTGGGCGCCGCCGAGTTTGGGCAGGGCAAACTCGACGAGCGGGTCCGTCGGCCGCTTCGCGACAAACTCGGCCAGGGCCGCCTCGGCCGCAGCATGATCGCCGAGCATTTGACTGGTCTCGCCCAGCCGGTACAGCGCATAGGCATGGTTCTTCGACGCCGTGTGCTTGGTTGCGACTTCGCGGAATCGCCCGCGGGCGTCTTCGAGCCGATTGAGCTGGTAGTACGACTCGGCCAGGAAATACACGGCTTCCGGCACAAGCTCGTGCTTGGGGAAATCGGCCAGGAACTTCTCGTACTCGTCGGCGGCAAAGTCGAACCGATTCATGCGAAAAAAGCCGCTGGCCGCGTTGTACTGCTGAGTCGGCTCGTCCGCGCATGCCGTTAGCCGCAGTCCGACCACGAGGCAGACGGCCGGGAACAGCCAGCGATGCGAAATGCAGACTTCCATCGTCGTAGATTCTTCCGAGACCTCCCTGTTCAAAGCGGGTGTATGGTAATCGACCGCGCCGGTGACGGTAAAGCCGGGGCGGTCGCTGCGACCGTGAATATCGGGCTTCCCTCGTTTCGCAGAGTCGGCATATAATTTCAGCCGAGTCGGCAGTCTGAAGCTGTACGGCTCGTGAACGTTTCGCAGCTGCTACGCTGCCCATGACGATCTCGGTCTCCAGCCTGACAAGCCCCTCTGGTTTCTGTCCGAGAAACATCGCATCGCATGCAGTTGACGGCGACGATCTCACGGACCGTCGAAGCGCCGCTGTGTAACCGCGGCGCGAGGCCCGGACGCACGGATTGACCCGGGGGCTAGACTCACCGATGCCACTTGCGCGTGCGAGTGGGCGATGTAGTCTTGTTTGGAGGAGCGGTGCGAGAAACGCACCTGTAGGCAAATGGGTAAGAACATTTATGTGGGGAATCTGCCGTTTTCGACGACCAAGGATGATCTGCGGCAGGTGTTCGAGAAGTTTGGTCAGGTCGTGTCGGCCGAAGTGATCACGGACCGTCAGACCGGCCGGTCGCGTGGTTTCGGCTTTGTGGAGATGGCCGATGATTCGCAGGCCGAGGCGGCGATCGCCGGGCTGGGCGGCACCGATTTGGGCGGCCGCACGCTAACGGTGAACGAGACCCGCCCGCGCGAGGATCGGCCGCGTCGCTCAGGTGGCGGCGGTGGTGGCTATGGCGATGGCGGGGGCGGCGGCGGCTATGGTGGTGGGGGCTACGGTGACGGCGGACGAGGCGGAGACCGCGGCGGGCGCGGAGGTTACGGCGGCGGCCGAGAACGCTACTAAAACAGCACGACATTCTGGCGAGCGTCGAGGGCCGGACCGTCTGGCCCTCGACTCTCGACGCGGCTTGGCGAGACGAGTCAGGCCAGCATGGCGTCTAGTTTCCGCGGGTTGAACCCGACTACGACCTGATCGTCTACGACGATCGTCGGCGTCCCCGACGCACCCAGCTTGACCAGTTCGTCGAATGCCTGCGCGTCGGACGCGATGTCTTTCGAGGTGAAACTCACCCCTTTCTGCTTCAGGTAATCCATCGCAGATCGACACGGCGGTCAGCCGGGCGAATGATAAACCACAACATTCTTTGGCATGCTCCACTCCTTTCTATGAAACCATTCTAGCGTGGCGTCCACTCTCTGCCAGTCGGCGTAGAAATGCCTCGGCCTCACGATACCGCTCAAACCGGTTCTCCTCGGCTCGGAACTCCGCAGTATGGGCGCGCCCGCGACCATCGTGCCAGCGCAGCCCGTGTTTCTTGTGCAGCAACTCGTGGTGCATCACGTGATCGATCACGAACGTGGGCACGTCGTGGTGATCAAGCGTGCGCGAGATCATGATGGTGTCGGTCGAGTAGTTGTAGTGTCCGAACCTGCCGCGCGTCATCCGGCTACTCCAGATCAATCGCGGCCGCGGCATTTGTTCGGCAAAGTATGTCGTGTTAACCCGGTGAAACGATCGATCCAGATCGTGTACGCAGCCGACCGGCTCATCGGCAAGTCCGCCGAGCGCCAAGAGTCGGGCCTGAAGTTCCTGGTACGCGTCGGACATGACGATCGCGTGCAGCGTCTCGCGGCGTGCGGCGCGCTGCCGAAACATCGCATCGGCCAAGCCGTGCAGGGCCGCGCCGTCGACGGCCACCATGGGCGTCGGCAAGACGACGAGCGTTCTGTCGTCACACGGTCGCACGCGAAACACGCTCTTTGTCGGCCGAAAGTGAACGATGATCGGCCGGGGCCAACGATCGAATCGCGCGGCCGCCTCAAGAATCTCCGTGGCTCGCCGCACCGCATCGACGTATTGCGAAAGTGCGGCCTGATCGCCGCCGACAAGCCGCAGCCAGGCGAGATGGTCGCGGCTTCGCTGGGACAGTCCGCAATCAGCGGGGATGCGCAGGCACACTCGCTCCACACTGTCCGCGAACCGACAAACGCGATCGAATGCTTGCGCGGCCGCCTGCGGGGAACCGTCCACCGTCGCAAGATAGTCGGCCATCTGTTCGACGCGAGCCGTCAGACCGACCAGCCAATAACCCGACTTCGACATACGACCTCCTTGCCGTTGAGGTGAGCCAGTGCGGCGCGCGTCAGGAACGACGCGCTCACCCGTCGTGGCCGGTCACCGGGCACCTACCCGCCGCGGCTGCGGGTTGAGACGCCGGTGGGCCGGGCCGAGCCATGTCTTCGCTGCGCGGGTAGATCTTGTGGCGCGGCGGGCCGCGCAGAATCTCCTCGCGCCCCCAGGTCGTCACCGCCTTGAACGCATCGCTGCGCACAAACGCCATGAAGGCCTCTTGCGTGTCCCACTCGCCGATGATCGCGTACGAGTTCTGATCGTCGACGCGCCGATACAGAAAGCTCTCCTTGTGGCCGGCCATGCCCTTCATCAGGTTGAGCACCTGAAAGAACTTGGCCTCAAACTCTTTCGCCTTGTCGGGCAACACATCGTAGTACAGACCGATCGTGAGCATGTGATCTCTCGCCTTTCAATCATTGTTTCTGGCCGTTCTGGTCCGTATCTTCTACGGCCGACTGCCAAATGTAAACACCAGTGAAAGGAGCACCCATGTCCAATTGGCCGATCGGAGTCTTCATGTCGCTCGACGCCGGGCTGGGCGTGAAGATGGAAGTTGCTCAGGAACTGAAAGTGCCCACCGCGCAACTTCACACCCCGTCGATGCCGGCCCGCACGGCCGAAACCGCTCGCTCGTTCCTCGATCGATGCAACGCCGCCGGTATCACGATCACTTGCATGTTCGGTGGTTTTGAGGGTGAGAGCTACGCCGACATCCCGACCGTGCAGCGCACCGTCGGCCTGGTGCCGCCCGAGACGCGGGCCGCGCGGACGCGCGAACTCAAGGAGATCGCCGACTTCGCCAAACTGATGGGTATCCAGGTCGTCGGTCTGCACATCGGTTTCGTGCCGCACGACACGGCCGACCCGTTGTTCAAACAGGTCGTGGCCGTCGCCCAAGAAGTCTGCGACCACCTCAAGAAGAACGGCCAGAACTTGCACCTCGAAACCGGCCAAGAGACCGCCGATGCGCTGCTGCAGTTCATTCACACCGTCGGCCGCGACAATCTGTTCATCAATTTTGACCCGGCCAACATGATCCTCTACGGCACCGGCAATCCGATCGACGCTCTGAAGAAGGTCGGCAAGTACGTGCGCAGCGTGCACTGCAAGGACGGCAAGTGGGCCAAGAACCCCGGCAAGGAGTGGGGTGCCGAAGTGCCGCTCGGCGAAGGCGACGTCGGCATGGAGACCTACCTCCGCACGCTCAAAGAGATCGGCTACACCGGCCCGCTGACGATCGAGCGCGAGATCGCCCACGATCCGGTCCGACAGAAAGCCGATATAGGCGCCGCCGTCCGACTGCTCGAATCGCTCCGCGCGAAGATCGGATAAAACACGAAATCGACTTCGTCTTGCCTTGCCGTCCGGGTTCGTGGCAGTATCGACGTGGGCTATGGACCGGACGCGATTCATGATGTCACCTGCCTCACACATTGCGGCGACCGACCAGTGCGACGAACCGATGTTGCCAAACGACGGCCGCACCGAACCGCAATCGGCCTCAGAGCCTCGACTGGACCTGACGGCAATCCGCCGGCAGTTTCCGGTGCTGGCGCGCGAGGTGTACGAGGGTGTGCCGCTTGTCTACCTCGACAGCGCCGCCACGTCGCTCAAGCCGGCCTGCGTGATCGATGCGCTCGCCGAGCACTACCGCTCGCGATCGGCCAATGTGCACCGCGGTCTGCACCGGCTGGCCGAAGAAGCGACCGAGGCATATGAACAGGCCCGCGAGCGCGTGGCCCGATTCATCCACGCGCCGGCCGCGCGGCAGGTCATCTTCACCCACGGCGCCACCGAGAGCATGAATCTGGTCGCGCACAGTTGGGGACGCAAATACCTCGGGCCGGGCGCCGAGGTCGTCGTCACCGAGATGGAGCACCACGCGAACCTGGTTCCGTGGCAACAAGCGGCGGCGCAGAGCGGCGCCGCGCTGCGGTCCGCGCCGATCACCGATGACGGGCAGCTCGACCTCGCGGCTCTCGACCGAATGCTCACGCCGCGCGTGAAACTCGTCGCAGTGACGGCGTGCTCGAACGTGCTCGGCACGGTGAATCCGATCGAGGCGATCGCGAAGATGGCCCACGCGGTCGGCGCTGTGGTGATGGTGGACGGGGCGCAGCACGTACCGCACCGGCCGACCGACGTGGCCGCGTGGGACTGCGACTTCCTGGCGTTCTCGAGCCACAAGACGTGCGGGCCCGAGGGGGTCGGCGTGCTGTACGGCAAGGCGGAGTTGCTTGAAACCATGCCGCCGTTTCTAACCGGGGGCGAAATGGTCCGCCGCGTGCGCCGCACCGACGCCGATTGGAACGAACTGCCGTGGAAGTTCGAGGCCGGCACGCCGCCGATCGCGCCGGCGATCGCGCTGGGCGTCGCGGTCGACTTCATCGATTCGGTGGGCTTTGAGGCGATCGGGGCCCACGAAGCCGAGCTGCTCGCCTACGCCTATCACCGGCTCAGCGAGGCGCCTGGCCTGCGAATACTTGGACCCGAACCGCGGCGCCGCAGCGGGCTGGTGAGTTTTACTCTGGAGGGCATTCACCCTCACGACGTGGCCCAACTGCTCGATCGGCGCGGCATCGCCATCCGAGCCGGCCACCACTGCGCTCAGCCGCTGCACACTCAGTTGGGCATCGCGGCCAGCGCGCGGGCGAGCTTCTATTTGTACAACACCACCGCCGATGTCGACCGGTTGGTCGAGGGCGTTTGCGAGGCGCAGAAGCTCTTTTCCCCGCGTGGCTAATCACAACATGGACAACCTCTACACCGACGACATCCTGGACCACTACCGCAGCAAACGGCATCGGGGGCGGCTGCCCGACGCCGACGCTTCGTTCGAGGACGACAATCCGCTGTGCGGCGACTGCGTGCGCATGGATGTGCGGTTCGCCGACGACGGCCGCGTCGCCGAGGTGCGGTTCGAAGGCGTGGGCTGCGCGATCAGCCAGGCGACCGCGTCGATGCTCTGCGACGAGGTCGTCGGCAAGGTGACGCACCAGGTGACGCAGTGGGACAAGGACAAGGTTCTGGACCTGCTGGGCATCTCGCTGACGCCGGTCCGGCTCAAATGTGCGCTGCTGCCGCTCAAGGTTCTGCAAGCAGCGATTTGGAAACACCTGGAACGCAAGGCACGCGAGCATGACGAATCGCCGACGTCGTAGCGGCACGATCCTACTTACGGCGCTCGGTACTTTCGGATATGGTCTTGTGGTTCACAGCGTCACGAGTGGATGGACATGCGATGAAGCCACAGAGCCGGCGCGCCCCCCCAGCCCAGCCAGTTCAGCAAGGCAGTGCAGCCCGGCCGCGACCACTGGCCGAGCGCGATGTCGATCCTTGTCTCAGGCGGCGGACTGCGCATGGGCCAGGTGATCGGTTCGACCACCGCGAAGGGTGAAACGCCTAAGGAATTGGTCCGAAATAACTTCCCGATATCGGTGGGGACACTAACCCGAAGCGTCAGCGAGGACAACCGATCTTTCCGATCCTCGCTGACGCTTCGGGTTTGTATGGCATAGGGAACTTATTTTGGACCAAATCCTAAGGAATTGGTCCGAAATAACTTCCCGATATCGAGGCATATCGGCATGTTGCGGGCAGCGCCGAGCGCCGCTCGTAGGCCGCGACAGTATTGGCAGTGTCCGCAATGGTCGCAAGTCGCTTGCGTGACGAATCGTCGCCGCAGTCTATCAAACTCCATGAAAGCCCCTGCTCAACTCGAGTCAGGAACGGGCGTTCTCACTGACAAGTAGAGAGTTGGGACAGAATCGCAGAATCATCGGCTTCACTTGCCGACCCGCGGGCGGTGGTGTAGTCTGGAACCCCACGCCACACGAGTGTGGACCCACCGAACGCACGCCTGACTGGGACCGTGCGTCACCGTACCTTGAGGAGATACCCATGAGACTTTCACGCTTTTGGATCGCCGGCCTGATCGTATCCGTTGCAGGCGTCACCCGCGCGGCGGATGTGGACTTTGCCAAGGACATTCAGCCCATCCTCGAAAAGACCTGTCTGAAGTGCCACGGGCCGGAGAAGCCCAAGGGCGGCCTGCGACTCGATAGCAAGGAAGCGCTGCTCAAGGGAGGCAAGGGCGGTGAGGTGGTAGTCGCGGGCAAGGCCGACGAAAGCTCACTGTACGAAGCCGTCACGTTGCCCAAGGACGACCCGATGCGCATGCCGGCCGAAGGCGAGCCGCTGACGAAGGAGCAACAGGACCTCTTTCGCGACTGGATCAATCAGGGGTTGAAATGGCCCGATGGTCTGGTGCTCAAGGCGCCTGCATCGGCGACGAAGCCAGCCGAACCGGTGGACCCAGGCGTGGCGATCAGCGACGCAGAGAAGGCGGCTGTGGCGAAGGTGACTCAGTTGAACGCTCTCGCGCTGCGACTGGCCCAGAACACCAATCTGCTGCGCGTCGACTTCAGTCTGCAGGGTAAAGAGATCAAGGACGACGATCTCACGTGCCTCAAGGACATGGCCAACCTTGTCGAGTTGAATATCGGCAACACACCGGTCACCGACGCGGGGCTGGCCCACGTGAAGGATCTGACCAAGCTGACACGACTACAACTGCACAAGACGAAAATCACCGATGCGGGCTTGGCCAACCTCAAGGCGATGCATAATCTGCAGTCGCTCAACCTCTACTCAACAGAGATCACCGACGCGGGACTCGGTCACCTTATGGAGTTGAAGAACCTAAAACGACTATACGTCTGGCAGACCAAGGTGACCGCTGAGGGCGCGAAGAAGTTGCAAGACGCAATCCCTGGCCTGTACATCAACCGAGGCCACGAGGCAGAAGTGGCCGCCGCCCCCAAAGAGCCGGCCAAGCCAGAAGAGCCAAAGAAGGCCGAGGAGAAGAAGGAAGAGAAGAAAGAGGAAAAGAAGGAAGAGAAATAAGGACGCGAAGACCCAGTAGCGTTTCTCCACCGACCCTGGGATTCAATACTGGTGCGTCACAACAGCAGCCCGGGCGTCGTGCCGTTGGCCAACGACGGTTGCAACCACTCGTGGCGCAGAGTTCAGTGGGCCCAGCAGGAATTCGAACCTGCAATCATGAGTCCGACTCAACACCGATCTGTATACCGGAACACCGCGTATTCTAGCGAGGCAACTTGATACGAGTACGGCAGTTCGACGTTTTTCGCTCGGTGTTCGTGGGATACGGGTCGGTGTTGCAACGGACTGTTTTGGGGGCCGAGTGGAGAACGTCTTGGAGAACGCTGCGGCACAGAACACCTCCACGACTAATGCCGGCAGATACGTCCGCCGAATCTCATCGGGGGCCGCTGCGCCGATCCGCCTCTTGGGAAACTGCCAGGCGGACAGTTTCCGGAATGCGAGCCAGTCCGGTAGGCGACAGCGGGAGTTTATCCCACGACGGCTGAAAGACCGGCCCTAATCAAGGATTCGGTGACCCGTGAGTCCCGGCGCAGGCGGCCGCTGTCGAGTAGTTCGTCGATCGCTGCGGCGATGCCTCCCTCTTGATTCAGCGGTCGCTGGAAGTCCCCCGCTAGTGGATGGCTCGCGGCGTCGGTGATGGTCACCGCGCCCGTGGCGAACACCGTGAGAGTGTACTTGTTCTGTTTCTTGGTCGCGATCGGCCTTGTCAGCGGGATGGTAACCACAAACTCCTCCGTATCATACACCGGCTGCCCGAGCGGCACGGCCTTGCGCTTCCTGCCGGAGTTTGTCTCGACCTTGTAGGCGCTCTTCTCTTGCCAGCCGTTGATGTCCTCGTTGAATGTCACGCGAATGGCGAGCACCTTCTTACCCTTCGCGTCGCGCGTCAGCACCATGTTGACGATCCGGGGCGGCACGTCGTCGTCACCGAGGTTCCTGACTGCAACGTCGGCGGCGTTCAGGCCTCGGTAGGCCGGATCGTTGCTTGTGGCGGCAGCGGTCACGAGCGTGTATTCGACGTCGCCGTCGTCCACGGCGTCGTTGACGCCGGTGACGGTGACCATCTGGGGCGTGTTCCAGTTGACGGGCGTGAAGGTCAACGAAGGCAGCGACACGACGCCCTCGGTGCTGTCGGTCGACTCCAGGCCGACGGTCACATCCGCCGTCGGCTGGCTGGTCAAGACCACGGTAAACGTGGCGGTGCCGCCGTCCTCGGTCGTGATCAGACCGGCGGTGGGTGACACGGTGATTCCGGCCGTGTCGTTGTCCGTGTTGGTCACGCCCACGTCCGCGGCATTCAGTCCGTTGTAGTTGCCGTCTGTGCTCGTCGCGGCCGACGTCACGATCGTGTACGCGACATCGCCGTCGTCTACGGCATCGTCGACGCCGGTGACAGTGACGGTCTGGGGCGCGTTCCAGTTGGCAGCCGTGAAGGTCAGCACGGGCGCGGACATGGTGCCCTCGGTGGCATCGTTGGACGCGACGGTGACGGTCACGTCCGCGGTCGGCTGGCTGGTCAGGACGACGGTAAACGTGGCGCTGCCGGCGGCCTCGGTGGTGTTGCCGCTGATCGCCGACACGGTGATGCCAGCCGCGTCGTCGTCGGCGATTCGGACGACGGTCGCCGCAAGTGCGTCGCCGTCGTAGTCGGGGTCGAGGCTTGAGACTTCGTAATCGATGGATGCTTGATGGTCGCCTTCGGCAACGTCGTCGTCGGCCGCCGTCACGGTGACGACCTGGGGGATGTCCCAGTCAAGCGGCGTGAACAAGAGTTCGGTTTCGGAAACCCCGATCTGTGACGAGGAAGACAGCCTGATCGTCACGACGTCACTGGGCTGGCTTGTGAGAAACACATCCAATGTGCCGACCGGTCCGTCCTCTGGAACGAGGCCTTCACTTGCCAGGATCACCGTGTCGGTACGCTGTACCACAAATCGCACGTCATAGGAGTCTGTACAGGCCTCCTGTTTGCACTCCACGTCGAGCCGATAGGCGGCGCCGTCATCGGTGGAGTACTGAAACTGAAACGGCCGCGACTCGGTAAAGGGGTCGCCCGTTTGTGAGAACGAACCATCCGGCTGTCGTGTATACAGCGTCGCCTTCAACTGCTGCCCGTTCGGCAGGACCCATACTCGCGCCGGCGGTTGCCCCGCAGTGCCTTCTTGTCGCGGCACTTGAAAACTCAGCTTGTCGGTTCCACCGTCGCCGACATTGAACCCGCGCTGCGTGTGGTTTTCGGTCACCAGGCCAAGATCGTATGAGTGCTCGACGCCGCGAGCACCCTCTACGGTAAAGTCGTGCGAAAGAGTGTACTGGAAGATGCTCCTCTTGGGCGAATCGACAACGGCATAGTAGATGCCGGCTTCCCGGCCAGCCAGGCTGACCTTCGCAATGGCGCCCTTCGTCGAATTCACGATGCGCTGATCACGCAAGGCACCGTTGCGGTCGTAGAGCGACATCCGAACCTCGCCGGCAGTGTCGGTCGTCACCGTGGCCGCCACGAAGCTCCCGCTCGCGCCTTTACCGCCGAGTAGTTGGACGCTGTACCAATCTTGATCGTTGCTGCGATGGAGACTGAGGAACGTTGCCCCGCTGCAGTGCATCGTCTGGGCGCGTACAAAATCCTGCGCCTTGTCCAGTCTCTGGTTCGCCTCGCACCCATCTCGACCGCCTTTGTCCCTTTTCGGTGTATGGAGCACGAACTCATTAAGGAACGCAGCCCATCGCGTGGGCACTTGGAACGCGCCATACCACCGCGCGTCAGTGTAGTTGGCGATGGAAAGCACGGCTGGGTGAAGCCGCTGCGAGCCAGGCTTAGGGAAAAAGATCGATAAGCCGCCGGCGCCCAGATCGGTGGCTACCTGATCGATGACCGCGCTGCGCAGCGATTCGACAACCGCATTGGCGGCGATCGGGATGCCGTCGGGGAGCTTATCGCAGAGGAAATTGCTGTCGCACAACTCAGGATCCTGCCCCACCAACGTCATGAACTGACCGAGGTCCCTGTAGTCGTCGACGCCGAAAAGGGAGACGGCTTCCTCGCGCGATTCGCGCAAGATCGCCCATTGCCGGTCTGTCAGTGGGCCGGCCGCATCGAGGACCGCAGTGGTGAATTCGCCAATCGCCGCAACCAGGTCGCCTGTCTTGTCAAGCCGAATGGCCGACAGAGTGTTGCGGCGGATCTGCAGACTATCGCCGAGGCTCAATTCGCCGGCGACCGTTTGCTGGTAGCTGCCGATCAACTCCTCGGCGATCGAAACGGCCGTGACGCCAGCGGGGTCGCTTTCCAGCGCGGCGAAGGCGGTCTCGTAGTCGAACCCGGCGGCGGGAACGCCTTCCTGCGATGCAACCATGACGTCCGTGAGACCGGCCAAGGCGTGGGCGATCTCGGCCATCGCCATGGTGCATTCATCGAACGCCACCAGATCGAATCGAACGCTGGCCGCACCAAGCGCATCGGCCAGCTCGCGAACCTCAAGCCGGTCGGGCTGGTCTGGAACATCGTTGTCGAAGTTCATTCCCAACAGGCCTTTGCCATGGTCCCACAACACCAGCACGTAGCGATTGGCCGGGGCCTTGCCCGCGGCCCATTCAATGAAGTTGACCAGCGTATCCGGATCGCCCGTATTCTGCTCGCCGAACCGCTCGAACGCTGTGTCCACGACACCCGGCGTTGCGTCGGGCACGATGATGGCTCGCCCCGTGTCGGTCCACGCCGCCTCTTGTCCCTGGCCGGTCGTGAAGTTGTTGTTGTTGCCCGCGCGATCGAGCAACACTGCCAGCTTGACTGTCTCCGGAAGCGACGCGGCGGCGCGCTCCATTTCATCGAGGTCCTCCTGCGCGAAGTTGCCCAGATCGCTCGCCGTCATGTAGATCATCACGGTCCAGTCCGCCACGCCGGACTGTTCCTGTGTAATCGTGAGCTGATGATCCTCGACTTCACCATCGGCCGACTCGCCGGTGACTCCCAGTCCGCCCGCGCTGCTGACGCGGAACCTTGCGAACGTCGCGCCTACCTTGACAAAGTCCGGTAAATCGACGGTCACGACGTTGTCGCCATTTACCACGGCCAGATTCGTCGCGACCTGCTCCGTGTTGTCGTCCCAGTCTCCGTCGCGGTTCCAGTCGATCCAGCCGTCGAGTCGAGCGCCGGCGGGCGCGTTTTGGACGTTGACCCGGACCGAGACCTCGCTCTGACCGATGCGGACCGATCCGAACCGTACGCCGTCCTCATCGTCGGGCGTGCCGCTGCCGTCGTCGCCGGAGCTGGTCACGGTCGGCTGGCCGTCGCCCTCGACATCGCGAGCGGCGCCGAGCGTCGGACCGATCGGTTGGTGCCGTGGTCCGTCATCGGCGAGCGTCGACAAATACGGCGATGGTGCGTCGCCGAAATCGAACTCGTCGGTCTCGATCACGCCCGTGGCAGGACTGGCGACGCCGATGTTGTAGCCCGTGCCGATGCTCGCGGTCAGCACGACCGTCTCGTCCGGCTCAGGTGCGGCGTCGGCCACGGGGTCGATCGTGACGGTGACCGTGTCTGCTCCGTCAGGGAACGTCACCGTGCCCGAACTGGCGGTGAAGATCGTCGCGCCGGACTGAGTGTAGTCGGCGCCGAACGCGGCTGTGCCCGACACCGTGAAGTTGGCGGTCAAGATCGATCCCGCCTCGCTGCGAGTGAATGTGAACACGAGACTATCGGGGCCGTCTTCGGGCACACTGCTCGGCGAGACGGCCACCGAGACCCCCGGCAACAGCGTGAGCCGATGATCCTCAACCTCGCCGTCGCCGGCCAACCCGGTCGGGCCGAGGTTGCCGGTGGTGCTTACCCGGAACCGCGCGTGGGCCGTGCCGGTCGGCGTGCCGGTTGGAACGGTGAAGTTCAACGTCTGCGTGCCGTTTACTGTGCCCAATGACTGATTCGTGAATATCTGCTCCCCAGGATCGAGCCAGTCGTCGTCCTGGTTGAAGTCGATCCAGGCGTCGAGCAAGTTCGAGTTGGCATCGGCGTTCCGCAGCGTTACCTGCACCTGACCAATGGTGGCCGTCGTCTCGGAGGCGATCAGCGTGGCGCCGACGAACGACACACCGTCTTCGTCATCGGGGCTGCCGGCGGTGTCGTCGCCGGTGGCTGGTGTGTTGGGCTGGCCGTTCGTTTCGGCGTCGCGATTGGCGCCGAGCGTGGGGCCCGACGGTACGTGCCGGGCGCCGTCGTCGGCGAGGCGAGTCGGATACGACGGCCGCGCGTCTCCGTAGTCGAATTCATCGGTCAGGATCGTGGCGGTTGCAGCGTCGGGCGAGGCGGCGGTGTAGCCGGTCCCGTCCACCACCGTGAGCGTCACGGTCTCGTTGGCTTCGGGGACCGAGTCGGCCGTGGGGTCGATGGTCACCTGCACCGTAGTAGCCCCCGCGCCGAACGTGACGGTGCCGGACGCAGACGCAAACGTGCTTGCACCCGCCTGCGTGTAATCCGTAACGAATGCAGCCGAGCCACCAACATCAAAGTTCACTGATAGTGAACCACTCGTGAGGCCAGTGCGCGAGAAGGTGAATGTAAAGGTCCCCGTGGCGTCCTCGGTCACGCTGCCGGGCGTAACGGCCACCGAGACATTTGTATCGTCGTTCGTGATCGTGCCGGTTCCTGCCGTGTCGCTGCTCGTGACGTTGCGTCCATCGCTCGACACGCCGCCCAAACTCACCGTGAACGTCTCGTCCGCCTCGGCCTTGTTGTCGTCGCGGGGCGTCACCTGGACCGTCTTCGACGTTTCTCCGGCCGCAAAGTCTACTGTCAGGTTCGTCACCGCCGTATAGTCACTGTCCAAGACGGAGGCCGTGCCGTCGGCCGTGGAAACTTCGACGCTGACAGCCGTATCCACGCGACTGGACAGCGTTATTGTGAATGTGTGTAGCCCTCCGCCCTCAGCTCCCGAGGCGTCGTTGATGGTGAACAGTGCCGAGTCTTCATTCAGGATCGTACCGATAGCCACCGACGAGCTGGCCGTTACGTTTCGGCCGCCGGCGGTCACGTCGCCTATCCGGACCGTAAACGACTCATCCAGTTCAACCTCGAGGTCGTCTGTGGTTTCGACCGAAAACAGCAGAATCCCAGCGAAATCTGCCGGAAAAGCCAGCGCAAGTTGCGAGGGAATTGCGTAGTCGGCGTCTGGCACCTGGGCCGTGCCATCTTCGATCAGCAGTTGGAATGACACGGCCGCGTCGACGAGATTGGAAAGCTGCACGGAAAACAGCATCCTGAGGCCCTCGGGACTCGACGTGCTAGTCACGCTCACCAACGCACTGTCGTCGTTGGTGATCGTACCCATGCCCGGTGTGCTGCTGGCCGTCACGTCGCGGCCGCCGGCCGACACGTTGCTCAGACTGACCG
>DAIOWH010000077.1:0-28349 GCA_036758585.1 Planctomycetia bacterium | reverse complement strand
AATCACAAGAAATCAGGCCCGGTCCCTCGCTGGCGCGTCGGGCTACTGTCCCTGTGGACTCCCAGAATCACGCAAAGCCATTTAGAATACCGTTCGTCCAATGTAGTCCAGAGGCGATCAAACAATGGAGAACGAGATGAGCCTTCCGCCGAGTCGGGTACATGAGGCCGCACTCGCGTTGCCGATCACCGAGCGTGCCGAGCTAGCGTACGCACTCTTGCAGACACTCAAGCCGCCGGCAGCCTTCAGTGAGGACTCGCCCGGCTTTGAGGACGAACTAGCGCGCCGGGTGCAAGCGTATGAATCGGGCGAGGCATCGGCAGAGGATTGGGAGACTGTTTCCAGTCGGTTGCGCCGATCGCTGCCCGACAGGAAGTCCACATGAACGTGCGCATCCTGGAGGCGGCGGAACAAGAGCTGCGCGAGGCAATGGAGTACTACGAAAACAGCCGTGTGGGACTGGGCGTCCAATTCCACGACCGCGTCAACGAGGCGATGTTGGCAATTGGGCGTGCGCCTTGGCAGTTTCCACTCTACGAAGGCAAGCGACGACTGCGACGCGAGTTTCGCCGTGCTCGGGTTGTGCGGTTCCCGTACATTGTCGTGTTCGAGCCCCGTGAAAGCGAAGTTCTGGTCGTCGCTGTCGCACACACCGGCCGCCGGCCGGCCTATTGGGATCGCCAATAAGGTTCGGCCCGCCCGCGCGTTACCTCGGAGGCCTGATGCTCACCTTGCTTGCTGGATGCGCCCTTGTGGCCGTTGTGATGAGTGCCGTGCCCACCGATGCGGCCGCACCACCGACGAGTTACGATTGCCGCTGGACCGAGGGGCCGATCGCGATCGACGGGTGCGCGGATGAGGAGGCTTGGCAGGTCGCCCAGGTGATCGACCAGTTCACGCTGCCGTGGCTGAAGGAAAAAGCGCGGCCGGCACGCACGGCGACGCGGGCACGGCTCTTGTGGGACCGCGAGCACCTGTACTTCTTCGCCGACATGGACGACGGCGACCTCTATGCCGACGTGAAAGAACACGACGGCATGACCTGGGACAACGACGTATTCGAGCTGTTCTTCAAGCCGGCCGACGACAAACCGGGCTACTACGAATTCCAGGTGAACGCCGCGGGCACGACCATGGACATGTTTCTGCCGCGACGCGGCAGCGGCGGGTACAAGCGATTCATCGGCGACGGCGAGTTCACCTGGAAGACGGCCGTGCAACTACGCGGCACGCTGAACAAGTGGACCGACTCGGACAAGGGCTGGTCGGTGGAAGGGCGAATCGCGTGGCGCGACCTCATGCGCACCGGCGGCCGGCCCGCGGTCGATGAGCGATGGAAGTTCGCCCTGTGCCGCTACGACTACTCGGGCGATTTCGAGGGGCCGGAGTTGTCGACCTGCGCGCCGCTCGGATCGCTCGCGCATCCCGACTTTCATCGCCACGAGGACTACGCCACGTTGCGGTTCGTCGGCGCGTCCGAATCGCCGCGGGCCAAGAACGCGCGGCCCTACGGCATCGAACAGCGAGTGCCGCTGACCACCTCGCGCGTCGTCGGCTCGCCCGACCCGCCGCTCGCCTATCGCGTGACGCGGGCCTTTCCAAAGCTCAAGCTCACCTTTCCGATGGGCGTGACTCGCGACCCCGCGAGCGGCCGGCTGCTGGTCATCACCCAAGACGCGCCGTACTCGGCGACCAAGATCGTGCGCATCGAGGACCGGCCCGACGTCGAGTCGGTTGAAACGCTGCTCACGCTCGACGCGGTCGCCTATGGAATTGCGTTTCATCCCGACTTCGAGAAAAACGGTTACGTGTTCGTCGGCAACAACGGCCCGTCGTCTAAGAAGCCGCGGCAATGCCGAGTGACGCGCTACACGATGGACCGACGGCCGCCGTTTGCAATCGATCCCGACTCGGCCAAGGTGATCATCGAGTGGGAGTCAGACGGCCACAACGGAGCGGACCTGGTTTTTGGCCTGGACGGAATGCTCTACGTCACATCGGGCGACGGCACCAGCGACTCGGACACGAACCTGACGGGCCAGGGACTCGATCACCTGCTGGCCAAGGTGCTGCGCATCGACGTCGATCATCCCGACGCGGACCGAATGTACTCGGCGCCGAACGACAATCCGTTCGTCGGTCAGCCGGGCGTTCGGCCCGAGACGTGGGCGTACGGCTTTCGCAATCCGTGGCGGATCACGGTCGATCGCCGGACCGGCCACATCTGGGTGGGCAACAACGGTCAGGATCTGTGGGAGCAGATCTTCTTTGTCGAGCGCGGTGCGAACTACGGGTGGAGCGTGATGGAGGGCAGCCATCCGTTTTATCTGAACCGCAAGGCCGGCCCGACGCCGTTCAGCAAGCCGGCGGCCGAACACCCGCACTCCGAGGCCCGGTCGCTCACTGGCGGCGTGGTGTACTACGGCGAGCGGTTCCCCGAACTCGAGGGTTCATACATTTACGGCGACTATTCGACCGGCAAGATCTGGTCCGTGCGGCACGACGGCAAGCGGGCGACAACGCCGAAACTACTTGCCGACACCACGCTGCAGATCACCGCGTTCGGCATCGACTCGCACGGGGGCGTCCTTATCGCCGATCACCGCGGCGGCGACCAGGGAGCGTTCTTTTACCTCGAATTGAATGACGCCGCGCGGGCGGACGCAACGCCGGCCGCGCGCCGGTCGTTTCCGACAAAGCTCAGCGAGTCGGGTCTGTTCGAATCGGTGAGAGGGCACAAAGTGCAGCCGGGACTCTTTCCTTACAGCGTGAACTCGCCACTCTGGTCCGACGGCGCCCACAAGGAACGGTTCATTGCCATTCCGCACAAGGGCGACCAAGACATGCGCATCGAGCTGACGGCGTCGCGCGGCTGGGGGTTTCCAGACGAAACCGTGCTCGTGAAGTCGTTCGCCCTGGAGATGGAAGAGGGCAACGCGGCGTCGCGACGCTGGATCGAGACGCGGCTGTTGACCAAACAGGAAGGCGAATGGGTCGGCTATTCGTACGCGTGGAACGACGAACAGTCCGACGCATTGCTTGTCGACTCGGCCGGCATGGATCGCGAGTTCATGATTCGTTCGGCCAGCGGTTCGGCCGACGCGGGCCGGGCGCACAAGCAGACGTGGCACTATCCGAGCCGCACCGAGTGCATGGTCTGCCACAGCCGTGCGGCGATCTACGTGTTGGGGCTGACCACGCTTCAGATGAACAAGGACCACGACTACGGCGGCGTGGTGGACAACCAGTTGCGCGTGCTCGAACACTTGGGGCTGCTGCGAACCAGTTGGCATGGCGAGGTGACGGCGCTGATGCGCGACGAGGCCGCCGCTCGCGGACTGACGGAACAGCAAGTCAACGAATGGATGAACGAACGGACCGCCACGCGCGGCCAACGGCAGCCGGCGCCTGCCGGATCGCTGCTGGCTCGCGTGCCGCACGAGTACCCGCGGCTCGCGGACCCGTACGACGAGCGCGGCGACGTGGCCGAGCGGGCGCGATCGTATCTGCACGCCAACTGCTCGCAGTGCCACGTCGAGGCGGGCGGCGGCAACGCGGCGATGGAACTTGAGTTCACGACGAAGCTCGACAAGATGCGCATCGTGGACGTGCCGCCGCTGCACCACACGTTCGACATTGCCGACGCGCGCCTGGTCGCGCCCGGCGATCCCGACCGTTCGGTGCTATTGCGTCGCGTCGCGATGCGCGGCCCCGGTCAGATGCCGCAACTGGCCACGTCCATGGTCGACCACGCGGCGGTGCGGTTGCTTGCCGATTGGATCACGCAAATGCCAACCGAGAAAGCCAAATGACTCATTTGGCCTTGCGCCAGTGGCATGTGGGACGAGCGACAACCACGAATCACACGAAAGCACGAATGACCAGACAAGCCCGCGACGAGGTCGGTCGACCTGCGGTTGTCCTGCATTTCGTGTTATGCGTGTGATTCGTGGTTTAGGTCGCGTTGATCAGCGGGCCAGTCGAGTGCCTATTACGCCTCGACATGCGTCCGGCGTCACGTCGCTGGGGCCACATTAGCCTCGCATGATTCGGACATACTTGCGGCGTGTGGCCCGTGACGCTATGTACTGTGCCGCATTGAATAGGGTCTGAAATCGGCCTCGGTCGTTTAACCCGCAGCCGCAGGCGAGGCACAACCAACGCCAGCCACGCCTCGCCTGCGGCTGCGGGTTACACGAATTCAAACCCCCTTCAGTGTGGAGCGGTACTAAGAGATGAGTCGCTCCTTTGAACGGACCCGCCTCGGTTACACCACAACGCTCAGGAGAAACGATGGATACCCTCAGATGCGTCCGAGTGATTGTCCTCGCACTGATCTGTGCCGTTGCGGCTGGCCGTGCAGTCGCGGCCGAGGTGAAGGTCCTGCTGCCACAGAATCGCACGGTGTTCCAGACCAACGAGTGGATCGATGTGTCGGTAGTGCGGCACGAAGCGCAGGCGCTTGCGGCTGGACCGCTCGTGTTGACGCTGGTCGGCAGCGACGGCAGTTCGGTGGCGACGACGTTTAGCGCTCCGGCCGTGGCCGTCATGGGGAACGAGGCCCGCGCGACCGAACATCTGCACGTGAACGGCTGGCTGCTGCGGCCGGGCACGTATGCGATCGAAGCAACCGTCGACGGTGCGAAGGCGACCGCGGAGATCGAGGTCTTCAGCCACGTGCGGCAATCGAGCTTTCGGCTTATCAACTGGGGCCGAGCCAACAACCGCGAACAGCAGATCGTTCAGGGCGAGGACAGCCTGGGGTTCAACTTGTTCTACGGCGGCTACGGCAACGACGACCAGGCGCATTTCATCCGGGCCGGCGTCGACTTCATGGCGAACTGCGTAATGAGCGGCGGGCATCAGATGGACCTGCGGCTGGAATGCGACTGGTCCGATCCGCTCGTCACGCGCGGCGGCACGCGTCGCGTGGCGCGGCGGGCGATGATCGACCGCAACCGCCCGAACGTACCCGGCGTTCATTTCTATGACGAGCCGGGCCTGACCTGGTTCAATCATCCGGTGACGGGCGAGTTCGGCCCGCACGGCGTGCCCGCTCAGGTGCGCTCGTACGCGGCCGCGTTCGGACGCGAACCGATCGCTCACCATCAAGTCGACCCGAACAATCCCGACCAGGTCGCCCGCTGGAAGCACTGGGCCACGTGGAAGCTCGGCCTGATGGACGCGGCGTGGAAAGAGGCTCAGTTCGGCGTCAGTGCCGTGCGGCCCGACTTCTTGTCGCTGACCCAGAGCGTCTACGGCTGGACGGCGTTCACTGACGGCTACTACTTCAACGTCGCCCGCTCGCTGCCGATCACGAGCGGACACGGCGGCTATCACGACATCGGTCCCGGCTACTTCTGCCCGTCGTACTTCCTGGAGATGGCCCGCGCCCGCGATCGCTGGAAGCCCGTGTGGTACTTGCCGACGTGGTACGGCAACACGACCGCCGACCAGTTCCGGCTCGAACAATACCTTTCGTTCCAGACGAACGTGCAAGGGCTGATGTCGCCGCCCGATTGCGAGCCGGCCGTGAACGCCGGGCCACGACAGGGAATCGTCGAGTCGAATCACCTGCTGAAGAAACTCGGCACTATCTTCACCACCATGCGGCCGACGCGGCCGCCGGTCGCCGTGCTCTACTCGCTGTCGCAAGCCATCGGCACTCAGGTGAAGGACCGCACGCAGAACTATGCCCACGCGCTGCCGCACGGCCAGAACCTGCCGCTCACCTACGTGGCACTGAAGTTGATCCAGCAACAGTTTGACGCCGTCGTCGACGAAGACGTGCTCGACGGCACGATCGGCGACTATCGGGCCGTGGTGCTCACGTCGCTCGACTATCTCGATCCGGCCGTGGTCGCGGCGCTCGCGGACTACATCAAGCGCGGCGGCCTGGTGTTGCTCACGGCCGACTCGACGGTCGAGATTGCCGGCGCGGTGAGGCTGGCCGTGGCGCCGCGCATGCCCAACCAGGCCAAGATCGACGAACTGATGAAGGCCGCCAAGTACGGCGAACTCGGGCCGTTCACGACCACGGGCAAGCACATCGAGGGCGCGACGCCGCTGGCTCAGTCGCTGCGCACCGAGCTGGGCAAGGCGGGAATCGCACCGGTCTTCGACAGCGATGTGCCGACGATCGTCGCGACGCGTCAGGCCGCGGGCGACATCGAGTACATCTTCGCGGTGAACGCGACCTACGACGCCGCGGCCAAAGACGACAAGGGCAACGCCGAGCGGAACGCGCTGAAGGCGACCGCGGCCAAGATAACGCTGGCCGACGACGGCCGCGCGGTCTACGACGCGATCCATGCCCGTTTGCTGCGTGCGGCTGCAGCCAAGGACGTGGTCGCGGCCGCGGGCGGAAAGCTGACGATCGAAGGCCGCTTCGGGCCGGGCCAGATGCGCGTGTTCGCCCGCACGACGCGGCCGATCGGCGGAGTCCGCGCGGCGACGCCGGTCGTGCGCCGCGAACTGGTTCGCGACACCGAACCGATCACAGTCGAGATCGCCGCCAGCCTCGTGGACGATCAGGGACGCTTCGTCAGCGGCTCGGCGCCCTTGCACGTCCGCGTGATCGATCCGCTCGGCGTCACGCGCCACGAACTGTATCGGGCCACGACGCTCGGCACGTTCACCGCCACGCTGCCGCTCGCCGCCAACGATCCCGGCGGCGAGTGGAAGGTCGCCGTGCGCGAGTTGCTTGCCGGGACGGAAGACGTCGTTGCGTTCCAGTACGCGCCGCCCACCCGCGCGCGGGCGATCGCCGGCGCCACCACACGAGCCGTCTTCGCCGGCAACGACCGCGACAACGTGTTTCGTTTCGCTCGCCTGCACCACGACGTGACCATCGTCAAGGGCACGAGCCCGTTCAACGTGGCGGCCGCCGATCGGCTGACGAAGTCGCTCGAACCGTGGGGCGTGCGCTGCAAGGTGATGGAACTGGCGGAGGCGTCGAAACCGCGACGATTGACCGACGAGGAGGCCAAGACATGGGTCGGCCTTCAATACGCCGGCAGCGGCCAGATCAAACCGGGCGACGCGAACCCGCCCGTGTTCGCCGGCTTCGCCGTGCAGGGGCCGGTCATCCTCTTGGGCAATCCCGAGGACAACCCGATCATCAAGTTCCTGGTCAACGAGCGGTTCTTGCCGTACACGCCGCACGCGACCGAGTTGCCCGGCCCGGGCCGCGGGTTCGTGGCCTGGCAGCGCGACGGCGTCGGCGCGGGGCAGGAGTCGATCACGCTGGTTGCCTACGACGAGATCGGCATGAGCGAGGCGGTCGGGAGTTTTTACGAAGCGGTTGCGGGCATCGACGCCCTCACGAAATGGACGCTGCCGCAATCGGACCAGATCGTCGCGGCGAAGACCGCGCCGGGGCGAGTGCCGCCGGCCACGATCGCGTGGCAGACGTTGTTGCCCGACCGAGTAGCATCGCTCAAGGTTGAAGGCAACAACTTGGTTGCGCGAACAGTCGATGGGTTGGTCACGACTCTGGACGGGGCCGGCAAGACGGTGTCAGCACAGCTCGCCGAGCCCATGCGCGCGAGTGCTGACGCCGCAGTAGCGGTGCCCGATGCGTTGAAGGCACGGCTTCTGACGGACCGCGTTGTCAAGTTCGCCGTGCCGGGAAACAACCAGACGGCCATAGGCTACTGGGGCGGCACGCTGCAAGTGATTCGACACGACGGCGGCACGAAGACTCAGCAAGTGCTGCCGCAGGACATCACGGCGCTCGTCTGGCAGGGCGAGCGCCTGGTCGCCGGCCTAGCCGACGGCCGCGTGATTGCGATGGAGTAACCATGACGAGTCGGTGCGAGTTCACTCGCCCTTCACGCCGCCGAGCGTCACGGTGATCTTGTAGTCGGCTTCGAGGTGCTGGTGGGCGACGCTCGCCTCGCCCGTGCGCGGATACAGTTTGCAGACGGTCTTGAACGTGTTGATTGCCGGATCCTTCTCGCCCTTGCCTTCCTGACAGTAGCCGATCTGAAGCAACGCCCACGGCGCGAGTTCTTTATGCGTGGTCTGCACCTGACGCAGAATCACGATCGCCTCGTCCCACTCCTTCAGAGCGCGGTGGCAGTCGCTGATGCGCTGCAGATCGCGCGGCGGCAGGTCGACTTGGCGGAAGATCGCCAGCGCGTCGCGGTACTTTCCGAGCGCGAAAGTCAGCTCGGCGATCTCCCACTGCCACTGTTTGGCGTGGTCGGCGTCGCGAGCCATGAGCTGGCGGTAGACGTCGATTGCCTCGGGCAGCTTGTTCTCGCGGCGGTAGCTGCCGGCGATGCGGACCAAGCCGGCGATCGGGTCCTTGAAGCGGCCGTAGGTGGCTCGCGATTCGGCGTGTTGGCCCATCTCGGCCTGCGTGTCGCCGACCTCGCGCCAGAGGCCGTCGTTCTCGCCGAGCGTCTTCATAACATCTTGGTAGACCGCAATCGCCTTCGGGCCTTGGGCGGCGGCGCGGTAGAGCTGCGCGACGATGTGACGTAGGCTGGCCCAGCGCGATTTGTCGGCGTCGGTGTCGAGCTGCAGCGGCGCGGCGTCGAACACACGCTTCACCGCGGCCTCGACAAGCTGAGTCCCCCTGCCGGCTTTGTCGCCGCGCAGCGAGTGCAGTGGGCCGATCAGGTGGTTGCGCATCTGGTGCAATAGGTCGTCTTTCTGGTGCGCCGTTTCGAGCGCGGTCATGCCGGCCTCGAAGTTGGCCGCGGCGAACTGCACGCCGGCCAGTTCGCGGGCCGAGTGATGAATGATCGGCGTGTTCTCCTTGTTGCGTGGCGTGTCGAACACGAGGTCGCCCAGCGCGGCGATGTACGCTTCGGTTTGGCCAAGCTCGCGGGCCATCGCGGCTAGGTCCACCTTGGATCGCGTCGCCACGAAATGCGACGCCCGTTCGGAGATCACCGCCTGGTAGCGGGCGCGGGCCTTTTCGACGTCGCCCGCGGATCGGTGCGCGATTGCGATCGCGTAGTCGGCCCACGGCGCGTCGGGCGCGTCGGGCCAGTAGTCGAGCACGGCCTGGTAGCCGTCCTTGATCGCGGCGTTCACCTGCTTTTGCCGGCGCAGGCACTCGGCGTATTGAAGTTGCGCGTACTTGGTCGTAGTAGTAGTTGGCCATCTTGGCCACGGCCTCGCCGACTCGGCCCGAGTTCGGGAACTCCTCGAAGACGCGCTTGTATTCGGCGAACGCGCGGTCGTAGAGTCCGGCCTGAGCGGGCGTGCCGACCGCGGCGCGGGCCTGCTCCTCGTAGCACTCGGCGATGCCGAACTGACCCTCGCCGCGCAACTGGCTCGACTTCAGGTTCACCAGCCGCGTGTAGATGCCGATCGCGCGGTTGTAGTCTTTCTGTTTGCGTGCGACGTCGCCAAGCTTGAGGAGCGCGTCGTCGACGAACTCGCTGGCGGGGAATTCACTCTGCAGCGACAGGCACATCTGAGCGGCCAGTTCGAGTTCATCCATCTCGAAGTAGATTTGCCAGAGTTGCACGTAAGTTTCTTCGAGGAACCGGCCGCCGAGCCGCCGCGCGTCGGTGACGGCTCGCATTACGTCGAACGTCTTGCCGTAGTTTCGCGCCTCGTACCAGCATACGCCGGCGTGCGCGAGTGCCTCGGACCGTTGTTCGGCGTTGGGATTGTCTTCGCCCGCGGCCGCTTCGAAGTGCCCGCGCGCCGAGTCGAACGCGCGGTCGCGCGCGAGCAGGTGGTGGCCAAGCTTCATGTGGGCGTCGAACCGCACGCGACTGCGCGGGTAGCGCTCGACGACGTTGCGATAGATCTCCAGCCCCTGTTCGATCTCATTCTGAGCCATGCGCGCCTCGGCCGCCTGCAGCAGCCGCCGCGCCGCGCGGTCCTCGACGATCGAGCCGCGCTCGGCGCCGGCAGAGTCCTTGGGCGTCGGCTGGCCGGAGGGTGTTTGGGCAAGACTGAACGACTGGCTTGTCAGCAGCACGAAAAGCGAACCGAGTGATGCGCAGAGACGCTTCATAGGTGTTCTCGCGTCAGGTGAGTGCGGTCGGGTTGAGCGGGTAGCTGGCGGGAAGGACTCAATACAACTCGTACACATGTTCGCCGCCGTGGGCGGGGTTGCCAATCAACGAGCGGCTGCGCAGGTCAACCACGAAGTCCAAGTGTTCCAGCGGCAGTTGTCCGATGAGCACGGGCACGTCATCGGGCACTTCCATCACGTCCATGGTGCAGAATCGTCCCTTGATCGTCAGCCGGACCGCATCGTAAATAGCCTTGCACGATTCTGGGACAGTAGCCCGACGCGCCAGCGAGGGGAGCACATGGCGAAATCACAAGAAATCAGGCCGGTCCCTCGCTGGCGCGTCGGGCTACTGTCCCTGCGGACTCCCAGGATCACGCAAAGCCATTTACATCCCGGCCTCGCCGCCGCCCGTGCTGCTCGTGACACGCCTTGTCCCCGTCTGCGACAGCCCGAGTTGTTCAATCAGTCTCCTGGGCATCGACAGCAGGGTGGCCCCGGCGTCTACGAGGGCATCGTCGACAGTGACCCGCCGTACGTCCGCAGGGGCGATCAGGCCCCGCTCGGCGGCCCAGAGGTCCTTCAGATTCTCGATCGTGGCTTCGGTGAGCACACGGCCCATTGTCTCGGTCTGCATCGCAGTTGCTCCTGAAAAGCTCGATTCAGTTCTTGCTGCGATGTCATTGTACACAGGCGACGGCTACGCCAGCAGGTCGCGCACCGGCTCGCCCTTGTCCACCAGCCGCATGGGCCGTCGCAGCGGCGTGATGACTTCTTTGGCCGGATCGATGCCGAGCGTGGTGCAGACCGTGGCGTGCAGGTCGGCGACGCGGACCGGGCGGTCCTTGGGCATGCGGCCGTCTTCGTCGGACGAGCCGAGCACGATGCCGGACCGGACGCCCCCGCCGGCCATGAAGGTGCTGAACACGGCGGGATGATGGTCGCGGCCGGCCGTCATGTTGATCGTCGGCGTGCGGCCGAACTCGCTCAGGACCATCACGAGCGTCCGCTTCAACAGACCGCTGGCGGCGAGGTCCTCGACGAGCGAGCCGATGCCGGCGTCGATCATCGCTCCGAGGTTCCGCATGGCCGGGAAGTTGTTGACGTGCGTATCGAAGCCGCCCGCGGACACCTGGACGAACCGCACTCCCTGCTCGACCAGGCGGCGGGCCAAGAGGCAACCGCGGCCGAACGCGCTCGGACCATGGGCCTCGCGCACTTCGGGCTTCTCCTTTTCGAGTTGGAACGCCTGCAGCGCGGGACTCTCCATGAACTTCACTGCGGCGCGATACGTGGCGTCGGTCGCGGCCAGTTCCGGGTCGGGCCGTGCCGCGGCAGTCTTCTTGTTCAGTTCGGTCAGCACTTCGAGACGCCGGTTCGCTCGGACCTGAGCGATGCCCTCGGGCAGTTGCAGGTACGGGTCGGGTTGGCCGGGGTTGCCGATGTAATACGCTTCGCACTTTTGTCCCATGTACCCCGCCGACAGCGCGCGGCCGCCGATCGACACGAACGCCGGCAAGTCGCTCTTCGGCGCAAGTTCGTGGACCGTGACCGACCCGATGCTGGGATGCACAAGCTGCGGCGTGGTCTGGTAGCCGGTGAGCAGGTTGTACGTCGCTTGGCCGTGGTCGCCCTGAGTGCCTGCGATCGCGCGAACGATCGCCGCGTGCTTCATCTGCTTGGCGACTTTGGGCAGGATTTCCGAGACGACCACGCCGGGCGCCGACGTTTCGATCGGCTCGAACTCGCCGCCGGTCTCGCGGCCCGGCTTGGGGTCGAACGTGTCGATGTGGCTCATGCCGCCCGACATCCAAAGCAGGATGACATGGTCGGCCGTTGCCTTGGAGTCGGCGCCGGCCAGCGCGACCAGGTCGCGCACTTGCATTCCGAGCAGCGTAGCGGCGCCGCCCGACAAGACCTGACGACGACTAAGCCCATTCGACAAGTTGCCGAACCCACGCAGCTCGTCGCTCGGCGGCAGGCAGCCGGTGAAACGCCTCGAACTCG
Source organism: Planctomycetia bacterium (assembly GCA_036758585.1). Lineage (GTDB taxonomy): Bacteria > Planctomycetota > Planctomycetia > JALXBF01 > JBGPMX01 > DAIOWH01. Next base: position 16,357 of record DAIOWH010000077.1, on the reverse strand, counting down.
TCGGCCGTCGGGATTCGGCCGATGAGGTCGACGGTGACACGGCGCAGGAATGCGTTGTCGTCGCAGGCCGCGGTCGGTTGCACAGAGTTTGTGCGGGCGGCCTTGGCGATGAGCGCGTCGACGCGATCGGCCGCCCTGGAAACTGCCGGCACGGATTCGGCGGCGACGACAGCGGCCGAGACGCCTAACGCGAACAGACACGTCGCGACGCCGAGAGATCGATCCATCCGTAGAATCCTTGAGTGACCAGCGAACTCCCAGGAAAGCGGGCTATACAATAGCGTTTGTTTATGTGAAGTCAAATGCGAGTCGCAGCCAGGGCGCATATCCGTAACTGCGCCGTCACAAATCTACCCCTCGAAGCCGGGGCAAACTGCGTCGCGCACTCATCCCGGCCGTTGCGGCCGATGATGCGAGTTGCAACGACGTTGCGAACGGATGTGGGCGATAGTGTGAGCAGCGGTGATGCGTTATAGTGCTCACATGCTCGAGGTGAAGTTCCGTTCATGTGCCTGTCTCGTTGCGCCCGTCGCTTTGACGGCGGCCATCGTGATCGCGGGCAGTGCGACGTTCGGTGAGCCGCCGGCCGGCACGGCGGTCGCGGCGACCGAGTCAGTTCGAGCGGACGACCAGGCGGCCAAGATCAACGCCGCGCGCGGGTTCTGGTCGTTCCGACCACTCCAGCGGTCGCACCCGCCCGCGGCGCGCGATAGAGCCTGGCCGCAACAACGTACCGATGCCTACGTCTTGGCCAAGCTCGATGCGGCCGGCCTCGAGCCGGCGGCCCCCGCCGACCGGCGGAAACTGATTCGGCGACTCTCGTTTGATCTCACCGGTCTGCCGCCATCGCCCGAAGAGGTCGAGGCATTCGTGAACGACGCCGCGGCCGACGCCACGGCGCGGCTGGTCGATCGGCTGCTCGCGTCGCCTCACTACGGCGAGCGCTGGGGCCGACATTGGCTCGACCTCGTACGCTACTGCGACGTGCCGGAATCGTGGGCCAAGTCGAGCGCCCAGGCCTGGCTCTATCGCGACTGGGTCGTGCGGGCGCTGAACCAGGACTTGCCGTACGACCAATTCGTACTGCGTCAGTTCGCGGCCGATCAGATGGCCGAGTGCGAACCGGCCGACGTCGCCGCGCTCGGATTCCTTGGCCTCAGCCCGTCGTATTGGAAGGAACTGAAGCTCGCGCCCGATGTGATCAAGATGGTGGTCGCCGAGGAGTGGGAAGAGCGGATCGACGCGGTGACGAGCACGATGCTTGGTCTGACGGTCGCCTGTGCGCGGTGCCATGATCACAAGTTCGAGCCGGTCACTCAGCAAGACTATTACGCCTTGGCCGGCGTCTTCGCGAGCATTCGGCAGACGTCGCGGCCGATGCTGCCGCCGGCCGATGCGGCGCGCGTGCTCGCCGCGGTGCGCGAAGTCGAGCAGTTCGAGAGCGAGGCAAAGAAGCTGCAGGACGAATGGAAGAAGCTCGAAGCTGAGGCCAAGAAGATGGAGGCCGACCGAGCGCAGCCTTCCACAGAGCCGCAGCCAGCCAAGGCCGAAGCGCTCGCCGCCAAGATCAGCGAGACGAAGCAGAAGGCCGAGGCCGCGACGGCGCGGGCGGAAGAGGTAAGGCGGACCACCGCGAACTTCGACGCGCCGCAGGCCTACGCGATCGAAGACGCCAGCCTGGACGTGCTGCCCGACGGGCCGAGTCGCACCAAGCTCGAATACCGAACCGGCGAGGGTCAGGACGTCGCGATGCAGATTCGCGGCAACCCGACCAGTCTCGGCCCGGTGTCGCCGCGTCGTTTTCTCGCCGTGCTCGCCGCCGAACCACGCCGATTCACTCAGGGCAGCGGCAGGCTCGAATTGGCCCAGGCCGTCGTGCGCGACGCCGCTCCACTCGCGGCGCGCGTCATCGTCAATCGCGTCTGGCAACATCACTTCGGCCGCGGGATCGTCGACACGCCGAGCAACTTCGGCAATCAAGGTTCGCGGCCCAGCCACCCCGAGTTGCTCGACGACCTGGCCGCGCGGTTCATCGAATCGGGCTGGTCGCTGAAGTGGCTGCATCGCGAAATCGTGCTGTCGGCCGCTTACCAGCAGGCGTCTGCAGTCGGCGGTGGGGCAAACGCCGATCCCGGCAACAACTTGCTCGGCCGCGCGCCGCGCCGGCGACTCGAAGTCGAACCGTGGCGCGACGCGATGCTCGCGGCCGCAGGGACGCTCGACCGGCGAGTTGGCGGACCGGCTACGGACCTGAACGACGCCGGCAACAATCGTCGCACGCTGTACGGCACTGTGCGACGCCGTGAACTCGACGACCTGATGCGGCTCTACGATTGCCCCGACGCGACCGCCCACTGGCCGACGCGCATCGACACCACGACGCCGCTGCAGCAACTGTACGTGCTGAACAGCGACTTCATCGGCCGTCAGGCGGCCGCGCTGGCGTCGCGCGTGTGTCGCGAGCACCCTAACGATCTTGCCTCGCAGGTCGGCCGCGCGTACGGATTGCTCTTCGGCCGAAGTCCCAGCGACCGTGAGCAGGCGCTCGCGCAACGATTCCTCGCGCCGTCGGGAGACGACCCACCCACGGCCGACCAGTGGCAACAGTACGTCGAGGTGTTGCTGGCGAGCAACGAGTTGATGTTCTTGGATTGAGGCTCTGCACGATGAGCGAGATGGCGATTTCAAGACGAGCGGCGCTCGAGACGCTGGGTGGCGGCCTGGCGTCCGCCGGAGTCGCTGCCGCGCTGGGATCGCGGGCACACGCGGTCGGCGGCGAAGCGGATCGCGCCAGCAGCCGGCAGTCCGGCCCGCACTACGCGCCGCGGGCCAAGCGGGTAATCCACCTGTTCATGAACGGCGGCCCGTTTCAGGGCGACTTGTTCGATCCGAAGCCGGCGATCAACAAGTTCGCTGGCCACAGGCCGGCGGAGGTGGAGCTGCGAACCGAGAACGTCACGGGCGGCCTCTTGGCCGTGCCGGCGCGGTTTCGCCCGCGCGGCCAGAGTGGGCTTGAGGTGAGCGACCTGTTGCCTCGGTTCGGTGAGTTGATTGACGACGTCTGCGTCTTGCGCGGCGTGTACACCGACAACCCAAACCACGGTCCGGCCCTGTTCATGATGAACAACGGCACAATCACGCCAACGCGGCCGAGCATTGGGTCGTGGATGTTGTACGGCCTGGGCAGCGAGAACGACGATCTGCCCGGCTACGTGGTGCTGTGTCCGGGCCGGCCGGTGCGGTTCGCCGAATTGTGGAGCGCCGGCTTTCTGCCGGGTGAATTCCAAGGCACGTACATCAACCACTCGAACCTCGATCCGAAGAAGATGATTCCGTACCTGCGGCACCCGTCGCGCGACCCGTCCGATCAGCAACGGCAGATTGAACTGCTCCGCGAGTTGGACGGCGAGCACGCGGCGACCCGCGGCAACGACTCGGCGCTCGGGGCGCGCATCAAGGCGATGGAGACCGCCTTCCGCATGCAATTCGCGGCGACCGATGCGTTCGATCTGTCGCGCGAGCCGCCGTCGGTCCGCGACGAGTATGGCGCCAGTCCGTTTGCCAACGCCTGCCTGATCGCGCGGCGGCTGGCCGAGCGCGGCGTGCGGTTCACTCAGGTGTACTACGGCAACGGCCAGCCGTGGGACACGCATTCGAATCACGACGAGCAGACTCGCAAGCTCTGCGCGGATATCGACCGCCCGATGGCCGCACTGCTCTGCGACTTGAAACGTGCCGGCCTGCTCGACGACACGCTGGTGATCTGGGGCGGCGAGTTCGGTCGCACTCCGACGACGGAAGGTGCGAGCGGGCGCGACCACAACCATTACGGCTTCACGATGTGGCTGGCCGGCGCCGGCGTGCGCGGCGGCTACGCGCACGGCGCGACCGACGATTTCGGATTCCGCGCCGTGGACGGCCGCGTCCACATTCACGACCTGCACGCGACGATCTTGCACCTGCTCGGCCTCGACCACGAGCGACTGACGTATCGCTACGCCGGCCGCGACTTCCGACTCACCGACGTATCGGGGCGCGTCGTATCGGAAATCCTGGCATAGACCACTCGCGTTTCGACCTTGAACGACTCGCCACACAACGAACATCTGGAGACGCCGACGCACGGTTGCCTCGCCCCGTGGCGAACGGCCGACCTGCCCGAGCCGTTGCCGTTCTCGATCGTCAACCTGTTCAAGACGATCGGGCCGGGGGCGATCTTGCTGGCCGGCGCGATCGGCGGGGGCGAGTGGATCGTCGGCCCGACGATGGTCGTGAAGTACGGTCCCGGAATTCTCTGGGTCGCCACGGCTGCGATCGTGTTGCAGGTGATCTTCAACCTCGAGGCCGTGCGGTACACGCTCTACACCGGCGAGCCGATCCTGACGGGCATCATGCGCCTGCGGCCGGGTCCAAGATTCTGGTCGGTGTCGTACATCGTGCTCGCGCTCGCTCAACTCGCGACGCCGGCGCTCGCCGCCGCCGCCGCGACCGTGTTGTTCGCGGCGTTCGCGAAGCGGCTGCCGAGCGCGGGCGACAGCTCCGCGCTGCACTGGCTGGCGACGGCGATCATTCTGGTCAGTGTGGTGGTGTTGCTGAGCGGCAAGTCGATCGAGCGCGTGCTGGAGCGGCTGTCGTGGGCTATGCTCGTTGTGATCTTTGCCTTTCTGTTTGGCGTGAACGCCTTTTTCGTCCCCGCGGCGACGACGGCTGGCACGCTGCGTGGGTTTCTAATCCCGCGGCCGCTGCCCGAAAACATGGACCTCATCCTGCTCGCGCTGTTCGCCGCGACGGCCGGGTCGGGCGGCGTCGGCAACCTCGTCATCTCGAATTGGTTTCGCGACAAGGGATTTGCCATGGCGCGGCACGTCGGCGGAATCGGCGGCGTGCTGGCCGGCCGTCCTCAGGAACTGGCAAGCACCGGCTTCGTGTTTCCGACCACCGAAACGAACCTCGCACGCTGGCGAACCTGGTGGCGCTACGCCGTGCTCGATCAAGCGGCGCTCTGGGGCGTCGGCTGTTTCTTCGGCATGATGCTCAACGTGAACCTGATGGCGGCGATCGTCGAGCCGGGCGCGAAGCTCGACGGGTACGCGGCGGGGGCGTATCAAGCGGAGTACATCGAGCGGCATCTCGGCGCGGCGTTTTGGGTACTGACCTTGCTCAACGGATTCTGGATCGTGTACTCGACCCACCTCGGCAATACCGACGGACTGGTTCGCACGGTCTGCGACATCGTGTGGGCCGGCTTCCCGTCGGTGCAGCGATGGTCGGCCAGTCGGGTGTACGCGGGCCTGCTCGCGGCGCTGACCGCGTTCGGTTTGGTGGCGGTGCGCATGGGCAGCGTGATCGAGTTGTTCAAGGTGCTGGGCGTTGTGGCCAGCCCGATCATGGCCTTGGCGGCGATACAAATTCGCCGAGTGAACACGCACCTGTTGCCGCCAGCACTGCGCTCGCCGCTGTGGGGACGCGTTGGCTTGGACCTTTGCGCCCTGATCTACGGCGGCCTTACCGTAGCGATGCTGGTGGACCTTGTGCGGAAGCTTGTGTGACCCGTTTCGCGAGTCGGGTGATGGTGCTAGACTATCCGCGTGACGTCGACAACCTGCCGCACGCGATCCGCCCGCGTGCAACGGAGAATCGCGATGGAACTTCGATCGCCCGGCTCCGTACTGCTCGTCTCGTGTTATGAACTCGGCCACCAGCCGCTCGGTGTGGCGCTGCCGATTGGCTTTTTGCGGCGCGCCGGGTTCTCACCAGACGTGATCGACGTGGCGGTCGAGAAGTTCGACGTGGAGAAGGCCCGGCGGGCGCGGTTGGTCGGCATTTCGGTGCCGATGCACACCGCCCTGCGACTGGGCGTTCGTGTGGCCGAACGAATCCGCGAGGTCAACCGCGCGTGCCGCATCTGCTTTTACGGCCTCTACGCGGCACTCAACAGCGCGTACTTGCTGGAACACGGCGCCGACTTCTGCATCGGCGGCGAGTACGAAGCGCCACTGGTCGCGCTGGTCGAGTCGCTCGAACGCGGCGAGGCGGTCAACTCGCCCGGCGTGATTCAGCGCGGGTCGCCGGCCGAGCCGTTTCTGAAGCGCCTGCCGTTCACCGCGCCGGACCGCAGCTTGCTGCCCACGTTGGACAAATACGCTCAACTGCAGCACGGCGGTGCGTTTCGCAGGGCGGGTTACGTCGAGGCCAGCCGCGGCTGCCTGCACCTCTGCACGCATTGCCCGATTCCGACGGTGTACGGCGGCCGGTTCTTCGCGCTGCCGGCCGACGTGGTGCTCGACGATATCGCTCGCCAGGTCGAGGCCGGCGCGACGCACATCACGTTCGGCGACCCCGACTTCCTGAACGGCCCGACGCATTCGCTGCGGGTCGTCCGCGCCATGCACGAGCGATTCCCCACGCTGACATTCGACTTCACCGCCAAGATCGAACATCTGCTGAACCGCGGCGAGCACCTCGGCGAGTTCGCCGAGTCGGGCTGCCTGTTCATCATCTCGGCGGTCGAATCGCTGAGCGACCGAGTGCTGACGATTCTCGACAAGCGGCACACCCGCGGCGACGTCGAAGCGGCACTCGCGCTCTGCCGCGCGGCGGGAATCGCGCTGCGGCCGACTTGGGTCGCGTTCACGCCCTGGACGACGCTCGACGACTACCTCGAGATTCTCGATTTCGTCGAGGCCAATGACATCGTCGACCACGTGGACCCCGTGCAGTTTTCGATCCGGCTCTTGATTCCGCCCGGCTCGTGGATCGCCGACCTGCCCGAAACGCGACCGCACCTCGGGCCGCTCGACGAGGCCGCGTTCAGCTTTCGCTGGCAGCATCCGGACCCGCGCATGGACCGCCTGCAAAAAGACGTGTCGGCGCTCGTGGCCAAGGATGCGGCCGACAAGACCGACGCGGCGACGACGTTCTTGGGTATCAAACAGCTCGCGACCGGCCGTCCGGCGACGTTGCCTGTAGCGCCGCCGTTCCTCGACCGTGCGCCCGCGCCGCGGATGACCGAATCGTGGTTCTGCTGAGCGGAGCCGACCGAGGGTCAGTTGGACCCTCTGAACCGAATCGACGGCGGTGGGCTCGCGAGCGGTGGGTTTTGAAAAGGGGACATCATGGCTGCTGCGGCACAACTCGGCGAACTGTTGGGATTGAAGAAACAACCCGTTGCCGTCGCGTTTTGCGATTCGCCTCCCGCGACGATGGCGCGCATCGACGCCGCGGCGCCGTCCGGTTGCACCTATTGGAAACTGGCCGCCGAAGGCCGAGCGTTCTACACCGAGGCGTCGGACCACTACGGCTGCCCGATCGGGTCCTACACGCACGGCATCGACCTGCCGCCCGATACGGCGAAGGAACTCGAGGGGCTCGTCGGCACGATGGTGAATCTGAACTACCTCGACCCGGCGGAGGTCGCCGGAATTCCGCGAAGGCAGCAGCCGTTTCGCGTGGCGATGTACGCCCCACTCGCGGCCGCGCCGTTTCCGCCCGACGTCGTGCTCGTATGCGGTAATGCCAAGCAGATGATGCTGCTGGGCGAGGCGGTCCATGCGGCGGGCGTTGCCGCGGACACGTCGGTGGTCGGTCGCCCTACGTGCGCGGCGGTCCCGGCGGTGATGGAGTCGGGGCGGGCCGCTGCGAATTTCGGCTGCATCGGCAACCGCGTGTACACGGCTATGGCCGACGATGAGTTGTACTTCGCGATCGGCGGCCCGCAGCTCAGCGTCGTCGCCGAGAAACTGGAAAAGATCGTCCACGCGAACCGCGAGTTGGAACAGTTCCACCGCGGGCGTGCTTGACAGTTGTGGGGCAGGCTTCCAGCCTGCCTGGAGTCGGGAAGAAAAACGCTGGCGGGCTGGAAAGCCTGCCCCACTAGGAGCAACCATGCCAAGAATCATCGGCCTCGTAGTTGGAGTTTCGCTGTTGGCGGCGGCTGCGCCGGCCCGAGCTCAAGTCACAGGCGGCGTCATGACCGTAACGGGCGCGGAAATGCACTGATGAGCGGGAGTGGCGAGAGACGCCACTGCACGTCTGTATGACGTGGACGCTGATTCGATGCTGTTCAAGAGGTTGAACGTCTCGCAAAAGTACGACCAGGGCACGATCACCTTCACCGCGAAGAAGGGCAAGCTGATCGACCTCGACAAGCTGCACGAAAGCGTTTGGGCGACCCGGCTGTCCGGCGGCACCAGCAGCGGCGTCGTCTCACTCGAGGTGACCGCCGTGGGCGAGATTGAGGCGAGCGATTCGGAGACGACGCTTCATGTCAGCGGATCGGACCGCAAGTTTATTCTGGTCGACGACGTGAAGGGTAAGCCCGCCGATGCCAAGAAGAGTGAGTTTGCAGAAATGCTCGACGCCGTGCGCGGCGGCGGCAAGGTCGTGACCGTCACCGGGTATGTAGACGGCTGGAGTGGCCGTTGGCCCGGGGTGCTCAGCAAGCCCCCGGCAAAGACGCCGCGCCTGATGGTGACGAGTTTCAAGATCGCCGACGAGGCGGCTCGGTAGCCTTTTGCTCTGCGAAGGCGACGATCATGGAAAAGAACAAGGCGACCGGTGTGCTGGGCCTGCTGGTGGGCGTCGCGGCGACGGTCCCCAACTGAACGGCGGCGGCGATTTTGTCCCTGCTCGGGTTAGCAGGGGGAGCTGCCGCGTCGGTCGCGGGATGGTTGTCGCCGGCGCTGATCGGCGTGTCGGCGCTCCTGTTGGGTCGAGCACACTATGTACTGTACGTGCTCAAGTGCGGCACGCGGGCGACGGCCCTGATCACCTGGCTATCCACCGTGCTGGTGATCGGCTTCTGGATCTGGAGTTGGTCCCAACCTGACTCAAACACAGAGGCACTGAGGACACAGAGTTGTGGTAGTGACTTGGTCTGTGCCCTCCGTGCCTCTGTGTTTCAATCATCGTTTTGAAGGTGGTCAACGGCCAATGATCAACCGCCACAACCTCGCCGCGCCGGACGCCGCCATCGCGGAAACCCTCGCCGAGATTGTCCGGCAGTTCGGTACGCCGACGTACGCCTACGACGTGCGGCGAATGCGCGGCCAGGTCAATAAGCTCCGGGAACACTTGCCCGGGTCGATTGCTATCCTCTACTCGCTCAAGGCCAACGCATCGCTCGGCATCTGCGACGTGTTTGCGGACTGCGGCATCGGGGCCGACGTGGCGTCGGCGGGCGAGTTGGCCACGGCCGTCGCCGCAGGATTCGCGCCGGAACACATCTTCGTGGCCGGCCCGTTCAAGTCGGCCGAGACGATCGCTCAGTTGTGCGAGTTGCCCGAGGCGATCGTCTCGGTCGATTCGCCGAGCGAGCTGCGATGGCTCGCCGACCAATCGCTCGGCAACCGCTTCGTGCTGCGACTGCGGCCCGACTTCGGCTCGGCCGCTGTGGTCACGGCGGGCAGCGACTCGCGGTTCGGATTCACCGACGGCGATCTGCGGCAGTGCCGCGATGTGGTCGGACCCGGTCGCAACCGCGTGGTCGGATTCCACGTGTTCGCCGGCTCGCAGGTGCTCGAGGCCGCCGGCGTCGTCGCGCACCTTGACGGCGCATTCGAGTTGTGCCGGCGTGCGGCCGATCTGCTGGCGATCGCGCCCGTGCTGTTCAACCTGGGCGGCGGGTTCGGCGTGCCGTACGGCCCCGACCGCGACGAACTCGACCTCGGTCCGATCGCGGACCAACTCGCGACGCTCGCCGATCGCGCCGCGCCGACGCGAATCGTTCTCGAGCTAGGTCGCTACCTCGTCGCCCAAGCCGGGTGGTATCTGACCACCGTGCTTGGCAGCCAGACCAATCAGGGCCGGCCGGCGGTCGTCGTCGACGGCGGCACGCACCAACGAGCGGACCTGTGCGGACTGGGTCTGCGCCACAAGGCCCGCCCGCCCGCGGTGCTGAGCCAGCACTCGTCGGAGGTCGGGGCGACGGACGTGCTCGGTTGCCTCAGCTTGCCGGCCGACCTGTTGGCCGAATCCGCCGCGCTGCCGAAGCTGTCGCCCGGCGCCGTGCTCGCGTTCCCCAACGCCGGCGCGTACGGCATGTGGTCGTCGCCCGCTCTGTTCCACGGCAGCCCGCTGCCGGCCGAAGTCGCGTTCGATGGGCAGACGATATTCCCGATGCGCGAGCGGCGCTCGGCCGAGAGCATCCTCGAAGGTCAGCGGCACGTGCCGCACAACGACGACGGTCGAGCCGCAGATGGTCGAACGATTCGCCACGCCGCGCGGCCACGCCCAAGCACCGTCCATGTGGGAGGATCCTGATGCGACTGGCACTTTCGGTTGCGTTCGTCATTGGTCTGTGCCCACCCGTCGTGCTGTCGGACGACGTCGAGGTCGTCACCAACTCCGTCGGCATGAAGCTGGCCCGCATACCGGCCGGCAAATTCATGATGGGGTCGCCGCGCACCGAGCCTGATCGCGAGTCGAAGGAAGTGCAGCACGCGGTGGCGATCACGAAGCCGTTTCACATCGGCGTCTACGAAGTGACTCAGGCCGAGTTCGCCGAGGTCATGAAGGCGCCCGACTACCGGAACCGCGCGACGTTCCAGACTTCGCCGAACGGCGGACCCAATCATCCGATGGAAAACGTCGAGTGGACGGCGGCCAAGGAGTTCTGCAAGAGATTGTCGGCGCGGTCCGAGGAGATCGCGGCCGGCCGATCGTACCGACTGCCCAGCGAGGCCGAATGGGAATATGCCTGCCGCGCGGGCGCCGCGACCGCGTTCCATTTCGGCGACCGCGCGTCGGCTCGCCAGGCGAACTTCAACGGCAACTACGCGACGGGCGGCGGTGAGCCGGGCCCATACGTGCGCCGGACCGCGCCCGTCGGCTCGTATGCACCGAACGCATTCGGCCTGTACGATATGCACGGCAACGTCGCGGAATGGTGCGCCGACTTCTACGACGCCGCGTACTACTCGGATAGCCCGGACGAAAACCCGCTCGGGCCACCGTTCGGCGTCGTGCCCACGGACTTCGACGGCCATCACTTTGTCGTAGTTCGCGGCGGTTCGTGGATCGACGATGCGGCCGCGTGCCGTTCGGCCTGCCGGGCGAAGGCCATGCCGGCCACGCAGTATCGCATCATCGGGTTCCGCGTCGTCTGTGAAGTCAAAACGTCCGAGAACACCAACCCGCAGCGTGAGTTTTGATGTTGCGCTGTTCGCGTCAGTTTTGGCCTAAGTCGTTTAACGGCAAGCCGCAGGCGCCAGCGACCCGGATGGTGCGAACGACAGCCGACACTGACGCCTGCGGCTTGCCGTTAAACGACTTGCAACATCGTCTACACTAATCCAGGCGGTACGCCGCCGTTTCGACCCGCACCGGTTGATCGCTGAGCCTGCCCGGTTCTGGATCAGCGTCGATCAGTGGAGATTAGTGTTCCTCACATAGTGATTACCCGTGCAATCGCAGAACCGCCTATATCTATTGTGTGTCGTGGCCGCGTTCGTGTCGCTCGCTCCGGCGGCGGCCGACGATTCGGACCGGTTCAGCCGCGCCGCGCTGCTCGCGCGGTTCGACGCCGACAAAGACGGACAGCTCGATGAGCGCGAACGGCGATCGCTGCGCGATGCGTTCGGCGAGACCCGCGCCACGTGCCGAGATTCTGGCCGCGCTGCGGGCGATCGGATACGGCGGAAAGTTCGTGGACGATGCCCCGACGGTGAGCAAAGTAGAGGAACACTAATCGGCGCTGATCTACACTAATCCAGGCGGTACGCCGCCGTTTCGACCCGCACCGGTTGATCGCTGAGCCTGCCCGGTTCTGGATCAGCGTCGATCAGTGGAGATTAGTGTTCCTCACATAGTGATTACCCGTGCAATCGCAGAACCGCCTATATCTATTGTGTGTCGTGGCCGCGTTCGTGTCGCTCGCTCCGGCGGCGGCCGACGATTCGGACCGGTTCAGCCGCGCCGCGCTGCTCGCGCGGTTCGACGCCGACAAAGACGGACAGCTCGATGAGCGCGAACGGCGATCGCTGCGCGAGGCCTTCGGTGGGATCGACGTGCCCATGCTGCCCGACCGAGCGGCTGACTACACGGCGACTCGGCTGCCTGTCCATGTAAACCGCCCCGCGCTCGACGCCGCCGACAACACGCCGCCGGACAATCCCACCAGCAACGCGGGTGCCACGCTGGGCCGCGTGCTGTTCTACGACACTAGCCTCTCGCGGAACCACACGATCGCCTGTGCGTCGTGCCACTTGCAGCGAGCCGGCTTTTCGGACCCGCGCCGGTTCAGCGTCGGGTTCCAGGGGGGTCAAACCAAACGCAACGCGATGGGGCTCGTGAACCTGCGCTACTCGAACATCCGCAGCCACCGGCCTGGTTTCTTTTGGGACGAACGCGCCGCCACGCTGGAAGATCAGGTGCTGATGCCGATTCAGGACGCCGGCGAAATGGGCATGACGCTCGACGACCTGGAGCGGCGACTGGCCGGCCTTCCCTACTACCCGCCGCTGTTCGAAGCGGCGTTCCGATCGCCGCGCGTGACCCGCGAGCGGATCAGTCAGGCCCTTGCCCAGTTCCTGCGTTCGATGACTTCGCTGCACTCGCGGTTCGACCGCGCCGCGCCGGCCGGCGGCGACTACGCCGCGGACTTCAACGAGTTCAGCGAGCAGGAGAATCTGGGCAAGTCGCTGTTCATCGGCGGCCCCGACGGGACGCTCGAGCACGGCTGTGCTCATTGCCACGTGCCGCCGACGTTCGCCATGACGCGAGCGATGAACAACGGTCTCGCGCTCAAGTACGCCGATCCGGGCCTGGGCGCGCTCGACCGGCCGCCGAACGACCCGTTCGATCCGTCGAATGACGGCAAGTTCAAAGCCCCGTCGCTGCGCAACGTCGCACTCACCGCGCCGTACATGCACGACGGCCGCTTCGCCACGCTCGAACAGGTCATCGACCACTACAGCGACGGCGTGCACCCGCACGAGAACCTCGCTCTGGCGTTCGAGGACCGCGACCCGGCCAACGGAGCGAAACTCGGTCTGCGACTGACGGCCAAGCAGAAGGCCGCGCTGATCGCGTTCCTGCACACACTGACGGACGACACGTTCGTTGCCGACGCCCGATTCGCCGACCCGTTCGTGCGGGCCGGCGATGCAGCGAAACAACCGCCCACGGCCGGCGAGAAGTACAAGTCGCTCGTCGAAGAATTCGCGGCGGACCCACAGCCGGCCGAATTCGTGCCGCGTTTCTTTCAGTTGGCGGAAGAGTATGCGGCCGACCCCGCCGCCGTCGATGCCCTGGTTTGGATCGTCACGAACCGCCGCTATCGTCCCGAGTCGACTCGGGCCGCACGCATGCTCGAAGAAAGGCATCTGAAGAGCGAGCGGCTCGCCGCGGCCTGTCCACAACTTGCCCGCGTCGTGTCGCCGGCGGTCGAGCGGCTGCTGCGCACGGCGACCGAGAAAAGCCCGCACACCGCCGTCCGAGCACAGGCCAGCTTCCATCTCGCCGCGCTGCTCGAAGAGCAATCGCGCCTGGCGGGGCAGCTTGCCAAAGACCCCGGCACCAAGCCGCGCGTAGAGCAGTATTACGGCAAGGAGCTAACGCAGCACCTCGCGGTGCTCGACGTGAAGAAGGTCGAATCGCAGCGCGAACAGCTCTACGCCCAAATCGCCAAGTCGTTTCGCGACGCACCCACGCGCGACGGCCCGATGGGCGAACTGGCCGACAAGGCCCTGTTCGCCATCCGCCACTTGTCGATCGGCCGGCAGGCCCCGGAGATCGACGCCGAGGACACCGATGGCGTGCGGTTCAAGCTCAGCGACTATCGCGGCAAGGTGGTGATGCTCAGTTTCTGGGGGCACTGGTGAGGCCCATGCCGGGAAATGTACCCGCACGAGCGGTCGCTCGTGAACCGGCTGGCGAACAAGCCATTCGTCCTACTCGGCGTCAACAGCGACGCCGACCGCGAGAAACTGAAGGAGACGCTCGCGATCGAGCAGATCAACTGGCGCAGTTGGTGGGACGACGGCAGCCCGAACGGCCCGATTCAAACGCAGTGGCAAGTCACGTTGCGTCCCACGATCCACCTCATCGACGCCCACGGGATCATCCGCTACAAGAACGTCCAGGAAGCCGAGTTGGACGAGGCCATCGAGGCGTTGATCGCAGAACTCCCATGACATCGCCGGGGGGCAAGTGGCTGCTCGTGAGCGCGGCTCGAACATCTCCGGTGCCATTGGTTTTGCGTTCTGTGTGAAGGAGTTTGCAGTGCTTCCTGTGCTGTCTGGGATCGGCGGCCGGCGGAGGCGAGGATTGGCTGGCAATCAACACATCAAGCGAGGTTGCCGCCAACCACGGTGACGAAATCGTCGCCGTCGCTGCCGTCGCCGTCGCCATCCAGCCGGTTGCCGCTCAGGTCCGTCAACATGCTTGCCAGGGCGGTTACGCGATAGTACGGGCCGGATTTCAGCGGTCGCCGAGTCAGGATTTCGACAGTGCGCGTGGTGGGATCGTAGCGGACGGATTGGACGGGAATGGTCTTTGGGCGGCGGCCGACTGTTGCAATTTGATACGTGGCGGTTCGCCGTGCGGCAACGGGGTCGAGCGGCTCGCTGGCGTGCAGTCGGAAGCCGACGATCACCGCGCGTTGTCTCCGACCACACAACTCGACGATCGGCTCGACTTGTTCGATTCGTGGCGGCGTGGTGTCGCGCGGTGGATCGACCGGGACGGCATCGGAAACGTGAATCGTGAAGTTTCGGCTGCTGCTCAGCGGCGGCGATCCGCTGTCGGTGACGCGTACGGTCACCACGTACTCGCCCGCCGGTTGGGTGGCGGGCACGTTCCATCGGAACACGCCCGTCACGGGGTCGATGCCCGCGGCTGGCGGAGCCCCCGGGTCCAGAACAAAGGTGAACGAATCTTGCGAGTTAGGGTCCGACGCGGTGACGGGAACCGTTAGCTCAGTGCCAGCTCGGACCGATTGGCTGTCGATCACCCCCAGCAACGGGGCCATGTTCGTTTGGCCCGTGAACGGGCAGGACGATGCATGCCAGCGTAACCGTCCGGCCGATTGCGTTCGGGTGTTCGGCACGGCGGGCGGCGGTGGCCGGCCGGGGACGCCGCGGCAGCCGTGTAGAGGCAGGGAGGCGATGGTCCCCGTATCGGATTGCCAAGGGGAACCGAACGGAAGGGTTAACCAATGGATGCCGCTGCCCGTTTCGTCCAGCGGTGCGGCGCGAGGTGACCGAGGTCGGTGGCGGGGGTTGTGGCCACGCGGGGCAGGATGTCCACGAGGTACGCGAACGGGTCGACGCCGTTCAGCTTGCACGAGGCGATCAGGCTGAAGTGGATCGCCGCCGCGTGGCCGCCACGCTCGCTGCCGACGTGCAGCCAGTTCTTGCGCCCGATCGCGATGCCGCGGTGGGCGCGTTCGGCCGGATTGTTGTCGATCGACAGCAGGCCGCACTTCGCGAATTCGTTCAACGCATTCCATTGATTGAGCGTGTAGCGAAACGCATCGCCCAGATCGCTCTTGGGCAGAACGTCGCCGTGCGTCTTGTTGATCCATTCGCGGAATGATTGGAGCAGCGGGGCCGTGTCGCGCTGACGGATTTCGACGATTCGCGCGGCACGTTCATCGAGGGGCAGCGTGCGCCACTCGGTGTCGCGCAATTCGCGGATCGACTTTTCGATCGCGTACATGCTCTTGATGAATGCCAGGCCGGCGAATGCCCGCGCGTCGCTTTGGGCCGCTTTCTTGTAGCGCTTGCGCGCGTGCTGCCAGCAACCGACCTCGATGATGCGACCGTTCGAGTCCAGGTAGATGCCGTCGTACCCGTTGTACGCGTCGGCTTGCAGGTAGCCTTGGTAGTCGGCGAGAAACCGCGCGGGGCCGTCGCGCTCGTGAGTTCGGGTGAACTCCAGCACGATCAAGCGATGCGCTTCGTCGCCGATGTAATTCCAAAATCGTGCTTGGGATTTTTGACCGGTGATCGGATCTTGCAGCGGGACGGTCGTGTCGTCCGTGTGGATCACGCGCGAACGACGCACCTCGTCGCACATCCACTTCCAGAGCGGGCACAGCCAGTCCGCCAGTTGCAGCATCCAACCGCAGGTTGTCGAGCGCGTGAACAGGACGCCGTATCGCTCGGTGATCGATTCCAGCCGATAGAGCGGCAGGTGATCGGAGTATTTGCTGAGCCAGATGTAGGCCAAGAGTCCCGGTGCCGCTTCGCACTCGGGCAGCTTGGGCTTTTCCGCCAGCAGGATTTTTTCTTCGATGCCGTCGAGCACGCCCGCATGT
The DNA here is from genome assembly GCA_036758585.1 of Planctomycetia bacterium. Taxonomy (GTDB): domain Bacteria; phylum Planctomycetota; class Planctomycetia; order JALXBF01; family JBGPMX01; genus DAIOWH01. The sequence goes on along the minus strand of DAIOWH010000077.1, from coordinate 99 downwards.
GTCGCGTGCGCATGCGTCGCGCCCGCATGCGTCGCGTGCGGCAACTCGATCGGCGGCGCGGCTTCGGTGGACTCCGCGTCGCGGGCGGCCGACGCTGGT
>DAIOWH010000076.1:0-28398 GCA_036758585.1 Planctomycetia bacterium | reverse complement strand
GGGTTAAACGACCGAGGCCGATTTCAGACCCTATTCAATGCGGCACTGTACTTAGGATTTGGCTCAGAATAACTTCCTCGTTTAACGGCAAGCCGAAGGCGACGGCGATCGGTCAAGTCCGCGCGACCCACCGTCGCCTTCGGCTTGTCGTTAAACAAGTGAAATCGGGAACTAATTCCTGACCAAGTACTTAGTCCCGAAGGGACGTGAGTCGATAGCCAGGGGCGTTAGCCCCTGGGGATGAGGCAGGGACAACGTACCAACCCCGAAGGGGCGGCACGGGATGTTGCGCCCCTTCGGCGTTCGGGTTAGTCGACGTAAGTGAATTCGTTCAGGTTGAACAGGCCGATGCAAAAGTCGGCCAGGGCCGCGGCGGCGAAGACGTCGGCCTTCCCTACCGTCGGCAGTCCGTTCAGTGCAAGAAGCGACTCGACGTCGCGTCCTTCATTTCGCAACCGCTCGGTCTGTTGTCGCAGGAACGCGACAGCAACGGCCAGTTCGGCCGCCGTTGGCTCACGGCTGAGCGTTCGCTGAAAACAAAGTTCAACTTGATCCCGTGGGGCCGGGCCGGCCGACCTCCAGACGAAGCTTGCCAGGTCGCGAGCGGCATCCAGCGAGAATTCCGAGTTGAGGAGCGTCAGACCCTGCGGCGCAGTCGTTGATCGCGGGCGTTGCGGGCAGCTCGCGTTCGTATCGGGGCGGTCGAAGACGTCGAACAGCGGGTAGCGCAGGTTGCGGCGGACAAAAATGTAAATTGAACGGCGACGGTGGTCTTCCTCGTCGGGAGTGACCGTCCACTGGTTCTTGAGCAGCGTGGCGACGAGTTCGTCGGGCAGCGGCGGCCGGACGCCGGGACCGCCTCGCCGCAGCGACAGGCGGTCCGCCGACGCCAACATCGCGTCGCGAATCGACTCGCCGTCGAGCCGCAGCCGGTTCATTCGCGCAAGCAGGCGGTTGTCGGGGTCGAGCTCGCGCGACTTCTTCCAGCTTGCCATGGCCGACTCGCGCTGGTCGGCCGACCAACCGGGCTCGGTCGGTCGCGACGCTTGCATGTACGTGGCCGAGGTGAGGATGAGCTTGTGCAGACGCTTCAGGCTCCAGCCGAGGCCGGCGCGACCGTCGGCGTCAAGCTGATCTGCGGGACGAGTAAACTCGGTCGCGAGCCAGTCGAGCAACTCGGGGTGCGACGGTTTTTCGCCCATGGCGCCGAAGTCGCTGGGGGTGCGCACGAGACCCTGGCCGAAGTGGAATTGCCAGACGCGATTCACGATGACTCGCGTGGTCAGCGGGTGATCGGCGCGCGTCAGCCAGTTGGCCAGTGCGGTGCGCCGGCCGCTGGACGGCGCAACCGATTCGGGAATCTCGACGGGTGTGTTCCAAGGGTTGGCGACCACGGGGAAGGCCGGCACGACGCGCGGGCCGGGCTGTCGGAAATCACCGCGTAGCATGATGTGGCTGGCCCGCGGCGCTCCGCCCTTTTCACGCAACACGCGGCCCATCGCCAACGGCGGCAGGTTGCTCGTTTTTGAGCCAAGCTGCTTCAATTCGCCGGTCAGTCGCTGGAATTCCTCCTTTTCCGTTTCCGAGAGAGCCGAGAGCAATTCGTCGCGGCTGATCTTCGCCTGAGGGTCCTTGTTGAGTCGTTCGTGGGCCGTCGCGTCGAACCTCTTCAGTTCCTTGTCGATTCGCTCGCGTCCGGCCCTGATCGGCGCCTCCAGTCGTTCGCGCTCGGCCAACTCCTCCAGCGGCGCCAGCGGCGCTTCGTCGAAGAAGTCCGATGGCTCGAAAAACGCCCGCAACCGATAGAAGTCGGCCATCGTGATCGGGTCGAACTTGTGATCGTGACATTGGGCACAGCCGAATTGCAGCCCGAGAAACACCGATCCGACCGTGGCCGTCATCTCGTTGAGCACGTTGTGCCGCCGTTCGTCTTGCAAGTTGATGTCGGGCATGTCGGGCCCACAGAGCAAAAAGCCGGTGGCGACAGAGGAGTTCCACGCAATGGCGCCAAGGCGCAAAGCGTCGGAAGCCGGTGGTTCAGCTTGGTTGTCTTCGGCTCCTCTCCCGCTTTGCGCCTTTGCGTCTTTGCGTGAGACCTCATCCCCCGCGATCTGCATGCGCACGAACTCGTCGTACGGCATGTCTGCATTCAGCGCGTCGATCACCCAATCGCGGTACCGCCAAGCATTCGGCCTCACCAGGTCATGCTCGAAGCCGTCCGTCTCCGCGAACCGCGCGATATCAAGCCAATGTTGCGCCCACCGCTCGCCGTACGCCGGCGACGCGAGCAGCCGGTCGATCAGCTTCTCGTACGCATCCGGCGACTCGTCTCGCACACACGCCTCGACCTCCTCCGGACGCGGTGGTAGTCCGGCGAGATCGAATGCAACTCGTCGAATGAGCGTCGCGCGAGTGGCTGCGGGAAGCGGCGTGAGTCCCGTTTGTTGCTGCCGGACTAGAACGAACCGGTCGATTGGATTACGGATCCAGCCAGCGTCGACGGTGGGCGGCCGTGTCGCGCGATCGATTGGTCGGAACGCCCAATGGCCCGCGACCTCGGCGGACTCCAGCCGGCTGGGCGGCGCGTCATCGCCGGGCGGTGCGACAAGCGAGATCAACAGCAGAGTCGCCGTCATGTGAGAATCTCGTTTACCACATCTCCGGCCACGTCCGTCAACCGTTCTTCGCGCCCGTTGTGTGCGAACGTCAACCGCTTGTGGTCCATTCCGACGAGGTGCAGGATCGTCGCGTGCAGGTCGTGGACGTGGACTTTGTCTTCGGCGGCGCGAAGGCCGACGGGGTCGGTGGCGCCGTGGGCGTGCCCGCCGCGGACGCCGGCCCCGGCGAGCCAGACGGTGTAGCCCCACGGGTTGTGGTCGCGGCCTTTGCCCTGCTCGCTCATTGGCATGCGGCCGAACTCGCCGCCCCAAATGACGAGCGTGTCGGCCAAGAGGCCGCGACGTTTCAGATCGCGCAAGAGGCCCGCGACGGGCTTGTCGGTGCGGCGGCAGTACAGGCTGTGATTCTGGGCAACGTCGTTGTGCGCGTCCCAGCCGTTGGTGTCGCCCGAGTAGAGTTGCACGAATCGGACGCCGCGCTCGACCATGCGGCGAGCCAGCAGGCAGCGCGTGCCGAACTCGTCGGTGTCCGGCTCGCCGATGCCGTAGAGGCGTTTCGTTTCGTCGGTCTCGTCGGCGAGATCGACGAGGGCTGGCGCGGCGGATTGCATGCGGAACGCCAGTTCGTAGGCCGCGACGCGTGCGGACAGTTCGTCGTCGAAGTCGCGGTCTGCGAGATGCTGCGCATTGAGCTGCCGGACGAGGTCGAGCGTGGCGACCTGCTGCTCGTGTGAAATCTGTGGCTGCGGATGCAGGTTCAATATCGGGTTTTTGCCCGCCCGCATCGGCGTGCCCTGAAACGTCGCAGGCAGGAATCCCGAGCCCCACGCGGGCGGACCGCCCTTCAACCCGCCGCCGGGATCGGGCAGCACGACGAACGCGGGCATGTTCTGATTCTCGGTGCCGAGTCCGTACGCGACCCACGAACCGACCGACGGGCGGCCCATCAGGATGCTGCCGGTGTTCATCTGATACACCGACTGCGGATGATTCACACTGTCGCCGTGGCAACTTCGGATCACGCACAGCTCGTCGGCACACTCGGCGATGTGCGGCAGGAAGTCGCTGATCTCCAGGCCCGATTGGCCGCGCGGCCGGAACGGTTTCACCGGACCGAGCAGCGGGTTTTTCGCCACCTTGCGCCGCGTCATCACCTCGCCGAAACTGTCCGGCAGCGGCTGCCCGGCATGCTTGGCGAGTTCCGGCTTCGGATCAAAGAGATCGACGTGGCTCGGCCCGCCGTGCATGAACAACCAGATCACACGCTTGGCTCGCGGCTCGAAGTGGGTCGGACGTGGCGCGAGAAGGCTGCCGCCCCGCATGGCTGTATCAACGAGGCCCGCCACGGCCCCGGAGTGGTCATCGCCGAGCAGTGACGCGAGCGCGATGGCCCCGAACCCGCCGCCAGCCCGGCAGAGAAGCTCGCGGCGCGTGGCCGTGGTGGGAAAATGCCTGCGATCATGAAAGGGATGCACCGCGCTCATGGCTCGGTTGGCCCAACGACCCACTACGACGTTCAGAGGCAACTTAGTACCGCTCCACACTGAAAGGCGTTTGAATTCGTTTAACCCGCAGCCGCAGGCGAGGCACAACAAACGCCCGCCACGCCTCGCCTGCGGCTGCGGGTTAAACGACCGAAGCCGATTTCAGACCCTATTCAGTGTGAAGCGGTACTTAGCTTGGAGTCGGCCCGATGGATTGTCAAGTTGACCCCAGCGCGTCGCGGCGTTCACTCACCAGGGCTTAGACAGGTTCGTCTCTTCGCGGGTGACGAACTCGACGAGCGCCGGTCGGCCCGGCCCGGAATCCGTACCGCGAGTCGTCGCGATGGCGCGGCCGAGGGCCGGTGCGATCTCGGCGGGGTGGGCGACCCGTTCGGCCGAGACGCCCAGCGACTCGGCCAGGCGCACGTAGTCGCCTGTGAGGTAACGGGCACGATACTTGGCACTGGCGATTGGAATGTACCGCTCGTAGCCGCCCATGGTGCCGTTATTGACCAGCACGACGAGTATCGGGATGCGCTCGCGCACGGCGGTTTCGAGGTCCATGCCGCACATGCCGATCGCCGTGTCGCCCATGAACGCGATCACGAGCCGCTCGGGCGCGGCGAGTTTGGCGCCGATCGCGAAGCCGAGCGAGCTGCCGAGCTGCGACGATTTGCCCCAACCGAGGAACCCGCGCGGTGTGAGCGTCTCCCAAAAGGGGGCGAGTTGGTCGCGCGGCGTGCCCGCGTCGTGCGTAATGATTGTCTGCGATCGGTCGCACACGCGGCTGAGTTCATAGATCACGCGGTATGGGTTTATCGGTGTTTCGTCGGAGGTGAGTTTCGGCGTCCACTCGGCGAGCCACGCGGCCTTGCGAGACTTGATCTCGGCCGCGGGCGACTCGGCCCGACAGCCCCCCTGCCCTTTCAACTCGTCGATCAACTGACGAAGCACCAGTTTTGCATCGCCGAGCACGGCGTGGTGAACTGCGACCTCTTTGCTGAGGTCAGCCTCATTGTTGGTGGTCTGAACGACGGTCTTGCCCGCGGGGATCGGCGCTGCAAAGTAGGACGTCGTGAAACTGCAGCCGATGCCGAAGATCAAGTCGGCGGTCTTAAGGTAGTGGTCGACTAACGCGGACCCGGAGTAGCCGCCGTTGCCGATCGAGAGCGGATGATCTTCGCGGAACGCGCTCTTGCCGGGCAGTGTAGTCATCACGGGCGCCCGCGCGAGTTCGGCGAATTCGTGCAACTCGTCCCATGCCTCGGCGTAGAGCACGCCCTGGCCGACGTGCAGCAGCGGTCGCGCCGAGTTCCGCAGAATCCGAATCGCCTCGCGCACGTCGGCCGGATCGCCGGCCGCTCGTGTCGCGCGGCTGGAGACGTAGTCGAAACCGGAAATCTCAAGGCTCGCGGTATCGATCGGCACTTCGATCGTGACGGGCGCGCGACGGCCGTTGCGCAGCAGGGTGAACGCGCGGCGGAACATATCCGCCGCACGATCGGGCGCATTCACACGGGCCGCCCACTTCGACACGCCGGCGTAGTTCTTCGCCGCGTCGAAGTGCGGCACGAGTTCGTGGCGCGTGGCGAAGTTGCCGCCGGGAATGAACAGGATCGGCGACCCGTCCGCGTGCGCCTGAGCGACGCCAGCGAATGCGTTCTCCGCGCCCGGACCATGTTGCACGGCGCAGACTCCGATCCGGCGGCCATTCGACACGCGCGAGTAACCATCGGCCATGTTGATGAGCGTCCGCTCGGTCCGCGTCACGATCGGCCGAACGTCGATCTTCGCGCACTCTTCGATGAGTGGATTGACCGGGAAGCAGAACAGGAACTCGGTCCCTTCGGCCTTCAGGATTTGCGCGATGGCTGTGCTAACTTGCATGCTGCCTCCAGAGGTTGGAAACACGGACTTCACAGATTACACAAACGGATGCTCCGTCGTGGAAGTGCTCTCGACGGCCCGAACAGGAACCGTCGCTTTTTCCTGGCTCGTTCTGTGTAATCTGTGCCATCTGTGGTTCTCCTTCAGTTGAAAGTTGGACGTAGTGTCTCCGTGTCGGAGAGAAACGGCAATGACGAGCGAACGAATCCGGGTTGGAATCATCGGACTGGGCGCGAACACGCGGCTGCGGCATGTGCCGGGGCTGCGTGCGTGCGAGGGGGTCGAAATCGTGGCCGTGTGCAACCGCCGCGCGGAATCGACCGACGCGGCGGCCCGCGAGTTCGGGATCGCGCGAACGTTTGAGCGATGGCAAGATCTGGTCGCCGACCGCGACATCGACGCGATCGTGATTGGCACGTGGCCCTACCTCCATTGTGCGATCACGCTCGCGGCGCTCGACGCGGGCAAGCACGTGCTCACCGAGGCCCGCATGGCGATGAACGCCGACGAGGCTCGCCAGATGCTCGACGCAAGCCGCCGGCATCCAAACCTGATCACTCAGATCGTGCCGGGCCCGTTCGGGCTGCGAGCCAACCGCGTCGTCAAGGAGCTGCTCGCGAGCGGCTACATCGGCGAGCTGCGCGAGGTCGTCGTGATCGGTACGAGCGACATGCTGGCCGACTCAACCGCGCCGCTGCACTGGCGGCAGGTGTCGGCGCTCAGCGGTGTGAACATGTTGACGCTCGGCATCCTGCACGAGACGCTGATTCGCTGGGTCCCCGATCCGATTCGCGTCGTTGCCCAGACGCATGCCTTCACGCCCGAACGCATGGACCCTGCCACGGGCATGAAGGTCGGCGTCGGCACACCCGACAGCGTGGCAGTGCTCAGCGAAATCGCCGGCGGCGCACGTGCGCTATACCACTTCAGCGGCGTCACGCGGTTCGGGCCGGGCAGTCAGATTCACCTCTACGGCAGCGAGGGCACGATCAAGTATGAGTTGCACCCGCACGACCGGCTCGTCGGCGCGCGGCGAGGCGATGCGGAGCTGCGCGAGATTGTCGTACCGCCCGAAAAAGCGATGGGTTGGCGCGTCGAGGCCGACTTCATCGATGCCATCCGCAGGCGTGGCCCGATCGAACTGACCGACTTCGCAACCGGCGTGCGCTACATGGAATTCACCGAGGCCGTCGCACGCAGCGGCCGGTCCGGCTTGCCGGTCGAGCTGCCTTTGACTCGCGCGAAAGACGATCGAAACACAGAGGCACAGAGTACACAGAGGAGTTCGAGATGATCCCATGAGTCTCAATTGGCCCAGTGCCGGTGGTTGGCGGCCCGCGGCGGGCCGGGCCAATCTCTCTGTGCTCTCTGTGCCTCTGTGTTTCAAGTTTCAGCATCCGTCGACATGGACATCCCGCAGAGTGCCGCCTACGATTGTGGCCCACCACCGTCGGCACGACGAACCTGAAACCGCGAGAGACCAACATGCCCGCATTCGCGCCGGCCTTGGCGGCCGTGCTGTGGATTACCACCGCGGCGCCCAATCACGAGCAACAAGACGCTCAGGAGGCCGCCGCCGATTCCAGGCCGGGCCTGATCGCGACGTTCCGCGACACCAACGGTCCGTCGCGAGTCGAGGTCCTGCGCGTGGAGCCGGACGTGTCCATCTTGTTGAAGGCCGATGAATCGCCGCACCCGCGCCTGGCCGCGCGGGGCTGGTCGGCCGTGTGGCGCGGTCAACTGCAAGTGCTTCGCACGGGGCCGCACAAGTTTTCGGTCCAGCTTGTCGGCAAGGTGCGCGTGCGCGTCGCCGATCGGGAGGTGCTGAACGCCCAGGCCCGCGCGGGGCAGAGCGAGGCCGTCGTTGGGCCTGAGATTGAATTGCCGGCAGGCGACCACGCCATCACGGTTGAATTCACGAAGGACGATGGGCCGGCTCACCTGCGCCTGTTGTGGGAGTCGCGATTGTTCCGCCGCGAGCCGCTGCCGTACCATCTGCTCAGCCACCGGCGCTACCAGGCGACCGGGCAACTCACCCGATCACAACAGCACGATCGCGGGCGGTTTCTGGTCGAGGAGTTGAGTTGCGTCGCATGTCATCAGCCGGGCGACGGCGACGCGGCGGCCGCGCGGCTGGCGAAGCGGGCGGGGCCGGACCTGTCGCGCATCGGCGAGCGGGCCTACGCTGGCTGGATACTTCGCTGGCTCGCGTCGCCGCAGGAGCTTCGCCCTCAGGCCGTGATGCCGCGCATGTTCTCGAACGACGAGGCGGGCGCGGTGGAGCGTTACGCCGTCGCCACCTACTTGAGCACGCTGGGCCGACCGCTGAGACCTCAGGAAAAAATGCCTGACCCCAACGACCTCCGCAACATTCGTCGGCGCGGCGAGCGACTGTTCGGCCGGGTCGGTTGCGCGGTCTGCCACGCGCGAAGCGGCGACCGCGAGCCGCTGGCGGAACTGATGGGCCTGGGGTCCAAGACCACGCCCGATCGGCTCGCCCAGTACCTGCAGGACCCGCTCGCGATCGACCCATCGGGTCGGATGCCGCACATGGGACTGGACGGCGGCGAGGCGCGAGACCTCGCCTACTTCCTTTGCGAGTCGACGCGCGAGGGCGTTGATCGTGACTTGCCGGCGCGACCGAGCGACGAATCAATCGTCGCCGCGTTTGTCCGCGTGGCGATGGAGGATGACCTGGCGAAGTTCAAGTCGCTCGACGCCGATCGGCGATTGAAGGCGCTGGGCGAGCGGCTGGTGGCGGCGAAGGGCTGTGCGAACTGTCACCGCATCGCACCGGATGGCAAGCCGCAGCCGGCGTTGCTGGCCGCGGCGCCGCTGGCGGCGCTGCGGCAGCCGTCGAGTCACGAGCGAGGCTGTCTGGGGCCCGAGTCGAATGGCGGAGGCTCGGCGGCGCCGCGCTACGCGCTCTTGGCCGAGCACCGCGAGAGTATTCGCGCGTTCCTGACCGAGGCAAGTTCCGGAGTCGGCTCGCCCGCTCCGGCGTTTGCCGCCGAGGCCACGCTGCACCGGTTCAACTGCATCGGTTGCCACGCACGATCGGGACAGCACGGTCTGGGCGCGGAGATGACGGAAGAGTTGCGGCGATTCGAGGAGGCTCAGGACGCCGAGTCGATTCAGCCGCCGCCGCTGACCGAGGTGGGGGCCAAGCTGCGCACCGGCTGGCTTCGCGGCGTGCTCGTGCAGGGAGTCCGGGCGCGGCCGTGGATGGGCCTGCGCATGCCGCAGTTCGGCGAAGCCAATGTCGGGCATTTGCCCGACTCGCTGGCGGCCGCCGACGGAGTCGAGCCGAGCGACGCCGTCCGCGAGTTTGCCTACGACGCAGAAGCGGTCGAGGCCGGTCGGCATCTCGTGGGCAAGAAGGGGTTCGGTTGCATCGGCTGCCACGACATTGCCGGCCGGACCAGCTCCGGCACGCGCGGCCCCGACCTGGCCACGATGCGCGACCGGGTGCGCTACGATTGGTACAAACGCTGGCTCGACGAGCCGCAGCGCATGCAGCCCGGCACGCGCATGCCGACCGTGTTTCCGAACGGATCGAGTGCGCTCAAGACGCTGCTGGCAGGCAGCGGCGACGCGCAGTCCGACGCGATCTGGCAATACCTTTCGCTCGGCGCCAATCTGCCGCTGCCCGAAGGCCTCGAACCGCCGCGCGGGCTGGTGCTGGCGCCGCAGGACCGGCCGATCGTGATCCGCACGTTCATGCCCGACACATCGGCCAAGTCATTTGCGGTTGGTTTTCCAGACGGTGTCGCCTTTGCGTTCGACGCCGCGCGGTGTCGGCTGGCGTATGGCTGGACCGGTGGGTTCCTGAACGCCAGTCCGATCTGGGACAACCGCGGCGGATCGCAGGCGGGTATTCAAGGCCCGCGATTCTGGACGTCGCCTGGCGGATTCCCCTGGTCGTTTACCGACTCGCAGAATCCTCAGCCGCCCGACTGGTTCGAGATCGAGGCCGACGCCACGCTCGGCGCGAGCCTGCCCGAAGGCCGGCTGCCCGATGCGGCGTCGCGGCTGCGTTTTGTCGGTCATACGCTCTCCAAAGACGGACGACCGGCGTTCCGGTATTCGGTGAACGTCGCGGCCGGCTCGCCGCGAGCGGTCGAGGTCGTCGAACAGTTCGAGCCGCGGCAGGGGACGGCCGGCGTTGGACTGGTGCGCCGATTCGCGGTTCGATCGCCGCTAGGGGTGACCGGCTGGTTGCTCGTTGGTCGCAGCGACTCACCGCCGCGAGTGCTCGATGGTCAGACGAACACGATCGCGTGGGACTCGCAATCGGACCACGCCGCTCAGCCGGCCGACCGCCACATCGTGCTCGCTTCAGGTCCGGCCGGCGCGGTGGTCCTATCGGCGCTCGCGGTCCCCGCGGGGTCGCAGTGGTCGCTCGACCGACGCAAGAATCAGTGGCATGTCTCACTGCGCACGCCACCGGCCGAGACGTCCGACGCGCAGTCGCTGACGATCGCGATCCGGGCGCCCTACCGCAACGACCCCGCGATGATTCGGGGTGTGATTCAGAGCAAGTAGCCGTTCGCGAATGTGAGGGCTACAGCGCCGTCTCGCCCGATTCGCCCGTCCGAATGCGGATGGTGTCGGCCAGGTCGGTGACGAATACCTTGCCGTCGCCGATCTGCCCAGTTCGGGCGGTGCGTAGGATCGTGTCGATCACTTCCTGGGCGATCTTGTCGGCCACGGCGACCTCAATCTTTGCCTTGGGCAGGAAGTCGACGGTGTACTCTGCGCCGCGGTATTGTTCCTTGTGGCCCTTCTGGCGACCGAAGCCGCGGACTTCGGTGACGGTCATGCCCTGGACGCCGACCTGGCTCAAGGCGTTCTTGATCTCTTCGAGCTTGAAGTGGCGAACGATCGCCTCGATTTTCTTCACGGCTGCCTCCGCGTGTAGAGGGTTGATTAGCGTTACAGGTTGTAGCCCACCTCGCCGTGCTGCGATAGGTCGAGCCCGTCGATCTCTTCTGCGTCGCTCGGGCGCAGTCCGACGGTGGCCTTCACGACGGTTAGAATGACCGCGGTCGCCACGGCGGCCAGCACCCAGGTGACGACCACGGCGATCAGTTGGTTCACGAGCTGAGCGGGGTTGCCCTTGAGTAACCCGTCGGCGCCGGCGGAGTTGATCTTCAGGTCGGCGAAGACTCCGGTCAGGATCGCGCCCAGCGTGCCGCCCACGCCGTGGACGCCGAATGCGTCGAGCGAGTCGTCGTATCCAAACGCATTCTTGAGCGTCGTGCAGGCGATGAAGCAGACGACGCCTGCCGCCAGGCCGATCACGATCGCCGACGTGATGCCGACGAAACCGCAAGCGGGTGTGACGGCGACCAGCCCGGCCACGGCGCCTGAAATGGCTCCGAGACAACTTGGCTTGCCGCGATGGAAAAACTCGGCGGCCGACCATGCCAATGCGGCGGCCGCGGTGGCGAAGTGCGTCGCCACGAATGCATTCACTGCCAGACCGTTCGCCCCCAGGGCGCTTCCCGCATTGAACCCGAACCAACCGACCCAAAGCAAACAGGCGCCGATGAAGCTGTAGGTCAGGTTGTGCGGCGGCATCGGCTCACGTGGAAAACCAATTCGCTTGCCGAGAAACAAGGCGCAGATCAGAGCCGACACTCCCGAACTAATGTGGACCACGGTGCCCCCGGCGAAGTCGAGCGCATAGACCTTGGTCGTTGGCTCATTGACCGCGCGAAAGAACCCGCCCTTGCCCCACACCCAATGGGCGAGCGGATCGTACACGAGCGTCGCCCAGAGCACGAGGAACAGCGCCATCGCACTGAACTTCATGCGCTCCGCGAATGCGCCGCAGATTAGCGCGGGAGTTATGATGGCGAACATGAGTTGATAGACCATCCAGAGTTGGTGCGGGATCGCGGCGGCGTAGCCATACGGGTCGGGTGCGTCGGCCGCGACGTCTCGGAGGAACATCCAGCCGAGGCCACCCCAGCCGACCCCTTCGTGAAACGCGATGCTGTAACCGACTACATACCACTGCAGCGTGATCAGCACCATCATCGCGAAACTCTGCATCATGGTGCCGAGCACGTTCTTCTTGCGGACCAGTCCGCAGTAGAACAGCGCGAGTCCTGGACCGGTCATGAGCAGCACGAGCGCGGAACTGACCAGCATCCACGCCGTGTCGCCGGTGTTCGGCGCCCACGGTGGCGCAGGCGCCGTTTCAGGCGCGGTGGAGGGAGCAGTTGCTTCAACCTCTTGGTCGCTTGCGGGCGGATTTGCCTGTGCCGCCCAGACCAGATCGCACGACAGGCCCATTCCCAGAACGAGACCAAACAGCGCAGCCACGCACGACGACTTGAACATCCGCAACCCCCTTTCGGTCAAAAAAGAATTCGCGGATGGTAGCGAACGTCGCAATGTGGCGGCAAGCCGTATCGTCGCGTATCACTATCTCACCGGCCAGCCGCGTTCCTTCGCGGCGCCGTTGTATTGAGGGCGGCACAGCCAAGCTCCGGGCCGCTGCGCTGTTTCTCGCTCCCTGATCTGTTCGTCTACGCGAACATGAAACATGAAAGCACCCCGATCGCTTTTCTTCAATCGGGGTGCTTGCGATTCGATTTGGCGCCGCGGGTTGATCGCTTACAGCGCGACCTCGCCGGATTCGCCGGTGCGGATGCGGATCACGTCGGCCAGGTCGGTGACGAAGATTTTGCCGTCGCCGATCTGGCCCGTGCGAGCCGACCGGATGATCGTGTCGAGCACGTCCTTGGCCTGCTTGTCGGCGACGACCACCTCGACCTTGGCTTTGGGCAGGAAGTCCACGGTGTACTCGGCGCCGCGGTACTGTTCTTTGTGGCCCTTTTGCCGGCCGAAGCCGCGGACCTCGGTCACCGTCATGCCCTGCACGCCGATCTGGCTCAGGGCGTTCTTGATGTCTTCGAGCTTGAAGTGGCGGACTATTGCTTCAATCTTTTTCACGGCTATGCTCCTTCGCTTGATATCTATCTATTGAATGAACGGCGAGCAGGTTGGATGCCGGGAGCGACCTAAGCTTCTGGGTCGCTCGCCGGCGTTGAACAAGGTTATCCCTCGCGGATCATCTGGAAGCCGTGGTACGCCTCGTTGCCGTGTTCGCCGACATCGAGACCTTCCATCTCCTCCTCACGCGACACGCGAATGCCCACGGTCGCCTTCAGAACGAACCAGGCCACCAGAGCGACCGGGAAGACATACGCCGCCGTGCCCAGAACGCCCTTGATCTGGCTGATCAACTGCTCGGTGCTGCCGTCCACGAACAGGCCGTTCTTGATGACGGAGTTGACCGTCGAATCGGCGAACAGTCCGATGCACAGCGTGCCGAAGATGCCATTGACCAAGTGAACCGACAGGGCGCCGACCGGATCGTCCAGCCTCAGCTTGTCAAAGGTGATCACTGCCAGGACAACAAGCACGCCCGAGACCGCGCCGATGATCAGCGAGTATGGGACCGACACGAACGCACAAGGCGCGGTGATGGCGACGAGACCCGCAAGGCAGCCGTTGAGCGTCATGCCCAGGTCGGGCTTCTTCATGATCAGCCAGGACGTGAGCGTGGCGGTCAGTGTGCCGGCGGCGGCTGCGGTGTTGGTGGTAACTGCCACGTGACCGATCAGCGCTAGATTACCGCCGGTCGCGCCCATCGTGCTGCCCGGGTTGAATCCGAACCAACCGAACCAGAGTACGAAGCAACCGATGGTCGCGGCCGTCAGGTTGTGGCCGGGGATCGGCCGCACGCTGCCGTCGGCGGCGTACTTGCCGATGCGCGGCCCGAGCACGATGATTCCAGCCAAGCCGGCCCAGCCGCCGACCGAGTGAACGACCGTCGAGCCGGCAAAGTCAAACATGCCGCCCGCCGCCGCCCAGCCGCCGCCCCAAATCCAGTGGCCGATGACCGGGTAGATCGCGATCGACATGATGAACGTGAACAGGATGAACGAGTGATACTTGATGCGCTCGGCGACGCAACCAGACACGATCGTGGCCGCGGTGCCGGCGAAGACGAGCTGGAAGAGGAATTTGGCCATCAGCGGGACGCCGGCCCAACCGATGGAACTGTACACGCCCTGATACTTGCTGAGCTTCGGATCGGCGTTCCACAGTTCGGGGCTGTTGTCGTCGCCGCTGACCATGAACAGGCCCTTGGTGCCGACGAACTTGCCCAAGGTCCCGTCACCGCCGTCGCCGAACATCAGCCCCCAGCCGATGAGCCAGAACCCGATCGTCGTGGCCGCGAAAACGATGAAGTTCTTGGAGAGAATGTTCACGCAGTTCTTGGCGCGGCAGAATCCGGACTCGACCGTGGCGAACCCCAGGTTCATGAAGAACACGAGGAACGCCGTGACGAGCACCCAGACGGTGTCGATGGCCACGGTGATTCCGTTGGCCTGGTCCGTCAAGGTCACCAGCGACTCACCGAATTTTTCCGGCGCGATCGTCGGCGCGGCCGGCGGTTGCTCAACGGGCTTTGCGTCGCCCGCCGGCTGCGCCGCGGCTGCGTCATCCTTCTTCTCTTCCTGAGCCATCGCGGCCGAACCAGTGGCGAACGTCGCCGCCAATCCGATCAGCAGGGCACACCACCATGTCGAAACAGATTTCATGAACAACCCCCTTTCAAGGAAAGTCATCAGTGTTCGTCGGTCGCGTCGACCGAACGTCGGGTACTCGGGCGGATGGTTAGAAAAAAGCCGGACCGAGCCACTAGGGTCGGCCGCCGACTGCCTCTCCCGCAGCCAGCTTCCTCGCCAAGCGGACTCGGTCGCGGCTAGGGGTTGGGCTTCCCAAGTACGGATGGAGGGAAATCCATTGCTTCTACACCACCGCCACGCTCGCCAACTGCGCCGGGCGCAGGGCGGGAGAGTCCGCGAAGCGGGCTGACTTGTGTTTTCCCTTACGCAATGGGAGTGCCAAACGGAAAAGTCGTCCGGTTCGGCGCTGACGGAGGAATCGGCGAGGCGTCAGAACGTGTGGCCGCCGCACGACTTTTGAACGAGGCAGGCGCGCCAAGAGCATGATCCCGGCCGCGTTTGCCGAGGGCCCAGTGCGACCGTCAAGGTGGACTGTGCCGTAGAGCCAGTGGGCACTGTCTGCTGTCGTTGTGAGCAGCCAGTCAGATCACGGCAGAAGGCGATCCGAGGAAGAACTCCGCGCAGCCGCGTTTGGCCGACTCAGTACCGTTCCGCACTGAAAGGGGTTTGAACTCGTTTAACCCGCAGCCGCAGGCGAGGCACAACAAACGCCAGCCTCGCCTCGCCTGCGGCTGCGGGTTAAACAACCGAAGCCGATTTCAGACCCTATTTCAGTGTGGAGCAGTACTCAGATATCGCTTGGCAACCTTTGCCGCCACCGTGCCGAGTCCGTAGTAGCCGACCGAAATCTGCCCTACGTGGGTCAAGACGTCGTACGCCTGCCATCTGTCCCAACCGAACTCGGATTCCATCCACTGGATCAGCCGTGCGTACGCCTCGGCGACGGCCCGCTCCATCGGGCAGCCGGTCGCGATGGCCATGATCTCGGTCGGCGATTCGATGCGTGGGCCGGCCAGTCGCTTCGCCTTGACGACGTCGATCGTGACGACGACCTCAGCGGGCATCTCGAGTCCGGTGGCCGAGAGTTCGCCGTGGCCCATCGCCGCATGGGCGTCGCCTAAGTAGAGCAGCCCGCCCGGCACAAACACGGGCAGATACACGGTGTTGCCGGGGCAGGTCTCGACGATGTCCATGTTGCCGCCGTGCGGGCCGGCCGGCAGTGTGCTCGGCACGCCCCAGTCGGGCGCGGTGCCGATGCAACCGAGCATCGGAGCGTACGGAATGTGGATCGTGTCGCTCCATTGAATTTGGCCGTCGCGAATCGGGCAGACGCGGCTGTGATACGGGCAGTCGTCGCCCAGCCATTCGGCGAGCTGGCGCGGCGTCGCGACATAGGTCGCGCATTGGCCCAGGCGAGGCTCGATCCGCTCGACTTTCACGGCCAGTGCGTCGCCCGGCTCGGCGCCTCGGACCCAGATTGGCCCGTTGACCGGGTTGCTGTACGGCGCCTTCGACTTGTCCCGGCGATCGGTCGGCTTGCGAATCTGTCCGGACAGCGCGTCTTCGGTTTCGACGAGCACCGTCTCGCCCGGCTCGATCCGCACGCGCGGCTCGTTGTGCCGGCTGAACTCGTAGTTCAACATGCCCAGCGGCAAGTGCTTCACCGTTGTGTCCCTCCAGATCTGGAACCGCTCGCCAAGGCCGCCAGCCGGTCCAGGTCGTTGCGGCGTCCGAGCATGATCAAGATATCGCCCGACTCCATCGCCAGGTCTGGCGGCGGATTGAAGATCATTTTGCCCGACGGCTTCTTGATCGCCACAATGATCGGCCCCAGTTCCTGACGCACGCGGCTCTCCTTCAGGTTCACGCCCGCCAGCGGACTGGCGTCGGCGATCTTCGTCTCTTCGATGTTTAGCTCGAGGTGTTCCGTGCGCGTCGCCAACTCCAGAAAATCGACCACCGTCGGGCGCAGCACCGCCTGAGCCACGCGGGCGCCGCCGATCACGTACGGCGACACGACGCGGTTGGCCCCGGCCCGAAGCAGCTTCTGCTCCGAGCGATCATCCTCGGCCCGCGAAACTATGAACAGCCGATCGTTCAGCAATCGCGCGCTCATCGTGATGTATAAATTGTCGGCGTCCGAGGCGACTACCGTCACCAGCGCCCTGGCTCGCCGCACGCCGGAGCGCTCGAGCGTCTCGTCCGATGTAGCGTCGCCGTAGAGGCCGATCGCGTGGCTCATGTGCAAGTCGTTCAACAGGCCCTTGTCTCGATCGATTACGACGAAGGGCAACCCCTGCGACTCGAACTCCTGGCAGACGAGCCGTCCCATGCGACCCAACCCGCAGACGATCAGATGGTCCTTCAGTTCCGCCAAGTTGCGTTCCATGAGCCGACTCTCCAGGAATGAACGTACTTCGCCGCTTACAATGCTGCCGATCACCGCCGACGCCGCGTAAAACAGCGTGAACACGCCCAGCAGGGCCAGCGTCATGGTCAACCCGCGGCCCGCCACAGACAGCTCGTGCAGCTCGCGAAAGCCCACCGTGGTCACCGTGATCACGGTCATGTACAGCGCATCGAACAGCGACCACCCTTCGATGAAGTGGTAGCCCGCCGTGCCCACAACCAGCAGCACGACCGGGATCAACAGGAACAACAGAAACCGCTTGAGCGTCAAGACGCCTCCGATGAACGCGGTGCAGGCAGGATTATTCCCACGCGGCGGCAAATCCGAAATCCGAAATCAGGCGGCGATTCGAGATTTGCAGCATGGTTCAAAAAGGTGTCAGGCACCGTTGTGCGAAGCACCCTTCGGGCCGTTCCGGCAACGGTGCCTGACACCTTTTTGAACCATGCCAGATTTGCGATTCGAGACTTGTTCCTCGGATTCACATTCATGCCTGGCTCGTGTACTGTTTCGTGCGGCCCCGGTCCTTTCTGCGGAGCCTTGTGCGGGCGTCACGCCAAGTGTCGGCAAGAGCAGCCGGCGAACTGCCGGCTCTACGGCTCGTTCGGAGGTCATCATGAGCGATCGCACGAACCCCGCGACGTCGCTGCACCACCAGGACTCGCTCGCCGGCCACGCGAGTCCCAGTTTCGATCGAACGCGAACGTACAATCCAGCGAGCGATTCGACGGGCGGCGAATCGCCGGCGCCGTGTCATGCATCGATTCGGCCCGACGAGATTCTCGCGGACCGCTATCGCGTCGTCTCTTCGTTGGGCGAAGGGGGCATGGGCAGCGTCTACCTGGCGGAGCAGATCGAGCCGGTCCAGCGGCACGTCGCGGTGAAGCTCATTCGGTCTGGGCTCAGTTCCGCGGCGGTGTTGGCTCGTTTCGACGCCGAGCGCCAGGCGCTGGCGCTCATGGACCACCCGTCGATCGCCAAGGTGTTCGACGGCGGCACGCTGCACGATGGTCGGCCGTTCTTCGTCATGGAGTACGTCGTGGGCCGGCGACTCACGGCATACTGCGACCAGAACCGGCTGAACGTACGCGAGCGGCTCGCCTTGCTGGCTCAGGTTTGTCGCGCGGTGCATCACGCGCACCAGAAGGGAGTCATCCACCGCGACCTGAAACCGTCCAACATCCTCGTCGCCGAATCAGACGGCAAGCCGCTTCCCAAGGTGATCGATTTCGGGATCGCCAAGGCGACGACGCAGCGGCTCACCGACCACCCGGCCGACACGGCGATCGGTCTTCCTGGCGGGCGGCGTTGCGACGGCGGTGCAAGCGGTGCGGGCCGACCGCGAACGGCGCAAGGCCGTCGAGAGCGAGCGCCGAGCGATTCGCGCGGCGGAAGCCGAGACGGCGCTGCGCAGGCAGGCTGAGGCGGCGACCAACGTACTCGAGTCGTTATTCCGCAAGCTCGATCCGCACGCGGCGGAAAGGACCGGGATCGACTTGGCCGCTCAGTTGGTCGCCCGTCTCGACGAGATCGCCGCCAGTCTCGACGACCAGGCCGCGCGAGACCCGATCACTCGCGCGCGGCTGCGCGACGCGCTCGCGGCCGCTCAACTTGGACTTGGGCAGTACGACAAGGCGCTCGACACGCTGCGCGCCGCCCAAGCCGATCGGCGGAACATGCTGGGCGAGGACCATCCAGACACGCTCGGAGCGACGCACAACCTGGCGGTCGCGCTGTTGGCGGCCGGCAGAGCCAAGGAGGCCGAGCCGTTGCTGGAACGAGTGGCGAGCCTGCGAAAACTGCAACTGGGCGACGACCATCCGGACACGCTGAACTCTCAACACCAACTCGCCAAGACCTACCTCGACCGCTGCGAGTTCGACAAGGCCCTGCCCCTGTTCACGCTCGTCTTCGATTCGCGAAAGCGGACGCTGGGGCCCGACCACGAGAGCGTGACTCACAGTCGCAACGACCTGGCGGCGGCCTACGTCGCCGTCGGCGAGCCCGACCGTGCGGTCACGCTAATCGAGGACGCTGTGGTCGAATTGACCGCAACCCGCGGCGAGGAACATCCGGATACGCTCACCGCATCGGCCAATCTGGCCGTGGCGTATCAGGAGGTCGGCCGACTCAGAGAAGCGGCCAGCCTGCTGAAACGCACACTGGAAACCAGGCAACTCAAACTTGGCCCCGAACACCCGGACACGCTGGCGACGATGAACAACCTGGCGGCCGCCTACGAGGAGTCCGGCGACGTCGCCGCCGCGGTCGCCCTGTTACAGACGGCGACCGAGACGCTCGGTAAGAAGCTCGGACCGGCTCATCCACTGGTCATCGGAATCAGCGGCAATCTGGGCGCGGCCTACCTCGCAGGCGGCGATTGGAAACGAGCGATCGAACTGCACGAGCAGACGCTCCAGACGGCCCAAACCACTCAAGGGCCCAATCATCCCGCCACGCTCACCATCATGCACAATCTGGCGCGCGCCTACCTCGCGACGGAGCGGAGAGACGAAGCGCTCGAGTTGTTCGGTCGCGTCTGGGACGAAAGGACGAAGCGGCTGGGCGACGATCATCCGCACACGATGATCGCTTTGAAGTCGTTGGCGGACGCGCATCGCGCCGCGGGCGACCTGAACCGCGCCATCACGCTCTACGAAGAAGCCGGCGAGAAACTGATTAACAAGCTCGGCCTGGCCCACGTCGAGACGCTCAACAGCATGAGCGACCTCGCGCTCGCCTATCACGAGGCCGGCAACACCTACAAGGCGCTGACCCTGTGCCAGCTCACGCTGGACAACCGCCGCAGAGTGCTTGGGCCGAATCATCCGGCCACGCTCATCAGCACGAACAACTTGGGCGAACTGAATCTCGCGCTGGGATACACGCTCGAGGCCGGCAGGCTCTTTGAGCAGGCCCTGGAAGGATCACGAGCCAAGCTCGGCGACGAGCATTTCCAGACCCTGGTCATCTCCGACAATCTGGGACGAGCCTACCTGTCGCTCGGCCGGACCGACGACGCCATCTCGCTCTTCAAGCAGGCTGCTGAACGGAAGGAAAAGCAACTTGGCCCCGACCACTCGGTGACGTTGCTGAGCATCAACAACCTGGCCGGCGCCTATCACGCGGCCGGCAAGCTCGATCTGGCGGTGCCACTCTATGAACGGGCCGCGGCCAGGCTCAAAGCCGCCTCGCCCGACGATCCCAACACGTGGACCGCGGCGAACAATCTAGCGTCGGCGTACAAGGACGCCGGTCGGCTCGATGAGGCAATCGCGATCTACGCCGAGACGGTCGAGAAAATGAAGGCGCGGCTTGGCCTCGGCCACCGCGACACGCTGGCGGTCCTCGAAGTGTTGGCGACGATCACTGAACAGCGGGGCCGTCTGGACCGCCAGGAGCGAGCGATCCGCGACCTGCTCGACTACCGCCGTCAGGTCATGGGATACGAGGCACCCGTGACCACCGTCGAACAAGCTCGACTCTGCTTGAACCTGCTGCGGCAGAAAAAGTACGACGAAGCGGAACCGCTGCTGCGTCACTGCCTCAGCATCCGCGCCAAGACCGAGCCGGACCTTTGGACTACGCACAACACCAAGTCGATGTTGGGCGGCGTGCTGCTTGGCCAGGGCAACACGCTTCTCGACCGCGACCGCGCGGCCGCCGACGCCAAGTTCGCCGAGGCCGAACCGCTGTTGCTTCAAGGATTCGACGGCATGATGCGGACCGGCGCGATGCTGGACGCCGCGGGCAAACAACGCCTGATCGAGGCGGTCGAGTCGTTGATCGCACTCTACGAAGTAACCGATCGACCGGACCAAAGAGCCCGGTGGCGCGATGCGCTTCAAAAGGTCAAGCAGCCCAAACCGTAGGGGGGCGTAGATGGCGACGTTCGTCGGCGGCTACTTCTTGCGGCGGTAGTGCGCCGTCATGAACCGATGCCACTGGCCGTCCGGGCCGATCGTCTGCGACGACAGCGTGCGGTGATCGTCGGCGATGATCTCGATGATGTCTTGGTACTTGATCATTGCCCCGTCGGTGAAGCTGGGCCCGACTGTGTCGAGTGTGAGCACTCGTTCGGCGGCGTCCAGCGATCCGTTGTAGATCCACAGGTGGGTCATCATCGTCGCGATGAATGTGCCGACGAACCGCTTGGTAGTCGGGTCGAACCCGAGCGTCATGATGGCTTTCCAGCCACCGTACTCGCCCGTGCATTCGTCCTCGGCCACCATCCACAGTCCGCCGAGCGCTCGCACGACTTCGGTCCCCTGCGACTTCATCGGCGGCTGGTCGGGGCAGATACACTCGGACTCGAACGTCCACTCGCCGACGAGTTTGCTCAGCCATTGATGTTCTTTCTGCGGCTCGACATTCATTGGCGCGGTCCTTTCTTGATTCCTTGATGTTGGGCCGGCGATGATGCTACAGTCTCGAACCCCGATAAACCAGGGGCTGGGCGCTGGGGTGGGACCGGTTTCTCCAGCCCCATCCGCTGGCAGCCACTCTCCTGAAAATGAAACGACCAACGGCGATTCGCATGGTGGGCGTCGTCGGAACGTCGGCGGCGATCGCGCTCGGGCTGTTCGTGTTTCCGGTGCGGCATGAGCTGCAGCGATTTGTCGCCTGGGTCCAGTCGATCGGCAATTGGGGGCCTGCCGTGCTCGCCGCGGCCTACACGCCGGCCTGCCTGCTGTTCCTGCCCGGGTCGATCTTGACGCTCAGTGCCGGGTTTCTGTTCGGAGTCGTGCGCGGCACGATCGCGGCGTTCATCGGGAGTCTAGTCGGCGCGTCAGCGGCGTTCGTGCTCAGTCGTACTCTGGCGCGCGGCTTGGTCGAAGACCGAGTGACGGCGAGCCCCAAGTTCCGCGCGATCGATCGAGCGGTCGCCGCGCATGGCTTCAAGATCGTTGTGCTTACGCGCCTGTCGCCGCTGATTCCGTTCAACCTGCTCAATCTCGTGTTCGGGGTTTCCGCCGTGCGGTTTCGCGACTTCTTCCTGGGTTCGGCCGTCGGCATGCTGCCGGGCGGGCTGATGTATGCCTACATCGGGTCGGCGGTGAAAAGCCTGGCCGACTTGTTCGCCGGGCGGATCGAGGGCGGCGTCGCTCAACGAGTGCTGTTCGGCGCGGGGCTGATTGCCACAGTCGTCGCGACCGTGTTGATCACGCGCGTCGCCAAGCGGGCCTTGGACGACGCCGTCGCGGCCGACAACTCGGAAGGAACCCCACATGCCTGACCCGCAGTCAGTCCGGCTGGTGCAGGAACACGCCCGCGACCTCGGCGTATTGCCCGCTGACGCGCACAACCAGACGCTGCTGCAGAACGTACACCCGCCCGACTGGCTAAACCCGCAGCCGGCGTCGCGCTACAACCTTGTGGTGATCGGCGCCGGTCCGGCAGGGCTTATCGCGGCGGCGGGCGCGGCGGGTCTGGGTGCTCGTGTGGCGCTGGTCGAGCGCGAGTTCATGGGCGGCGATTGCCTGAACGTCGGCTGCGTGCCGTCGAAGGCGCTCGTCCGTGCCGCGCGGGCGTACGCCGATGTGCGCGATGCGGCTCAATTTGGCGTCGAGGTCCCGGCCGGCGCGCGAGTCAACTTCGCCGCGGCGATGGACCGCATGCGGCGACTTCGCACGGCCATCAGCTCAAACGACTCGGCCGCGCGCTATCGGTCGCTCGGCGTCGACGTGTTCTTCGGTCACGGCCAGTTCACCGGGCCCGACTCGTTCCAGGTTGGCGATCGCACGCTGCGTTTCCGCAGGGCCGTGATCGCGACGGGAGCGCGAGCGAGCCGGCCGGCGATTCCCGGACTGGCCGAGGCCGGCTGCCTGACGAACGAGACCGTGTTCTCACTCACCGAACTGCCGCGCCGCCTGGCCGTCATCGGGGCCGGGCCGATCGGCTGCGAACTCGCTCAGGCGTTCGCGCGGTTCGGCAGCGACGTCTACCTGATCGAGGCGCTGCACGGAATCATGCCGAACGAGGACGCCGAGTGCACCGAGATCGTGCGGCGCTCGCTCGAGCGCGACGGCGTCAAGATCATGTGTTGCGGCCGGGATCTGCGAGTCAGCCGCGACGCGGGCGGCAAGCGCCTGCAGGTCGACTCGCACGGCGAGCAGTACGACCTCACCGTCGACGAGATTCTGCTCGGCGCCGGCCGCACGCCGAACGTCGAGGCGCTCGCCCTCGATGTCGCCAGCGTCCAGTACGACAGCCAAGGCGTCCAGGTGAACGACCGGCTGCAGACGACCAACCGGCGAATCTACGCCGCGGGCGACGTCTGTTCGCGGTACAAGTTCACTCATGCCGCCGACGCCATGGCCCGTATCGTCATCCGCAACGCCCTCTTCTTCGGCCGGGCGAAGGCGAGCGCCCTGGTGATCCCCTGGTGTACCTACACCGATCCCGAGATCGCCCACGTCGGTCTATCGCCGCGCGAAGCCCGCGAGCGCGGCATCGCCGTCGAGACGATTGTTCAGGAGTTCAAGCACGTCGATCGCGCTGTGCTCGATGGCGACGACGCCGGCCTCTTGAAGGTCCACGTCCACGCCGGCAGCGACAGGATTCTCGGCGCGACGATCGTTGCCCGGCGCGCCGGCGAGATGATTTCAGAGATCACGCTCGCGATCTCCGCCGGTCTGGGCCTGGGGGCGATCGCCAAGACGATTCATCCGTATCCCACCGAGTCCGAGGCGATTCGCCGCGCCGCCGACGCCCACAACCGCACACGGCTCACCCCGCGCCTGAAACGCCTGTTTGAAAAGTGGTTCGCATGGACCCGCTGACCCACCGATCACTGAAGAGGTTGTGAAGAAAGCGTAGCGCGGGCTGCGCCGGCAACCGAGGGTAAAGGGTAGCGCGGGCTTCGCCCGCAACCCAACGTGGCGGACGCTGCCAGCGTCCCGGCGCTGCGCTTGTCCCACCGCCCACTGACCCGGTTGCACGTTCGGCACTGATGGAATAACATCTGAGCCATGTTCACCACTTCACTTATCCCCGGCCGATTCGCGCGGCTGGTTTGGATCGCGGGCGTTGTCTGGGCGATTGGCTGCGGAGGCGGGGCGAAGCCGCAACCGCAAACGGCCGGCCCGTCGGCCGTGCCCCGCATCGCGCCGCCCCCGCGACGCACCGGGCCAATTGAGGAGCCGCCGCCCGAACCCGAACCAGAGAAGCCCAAGGAACCGCCCAAGCCACAGCGACGCATCATCGGGCCGTGGATCGAATGGCAGATTGCCGACTCGCCCGTAATCGAAGGCAAAGGGTACCTGAAACTCGTGGTCCACGCCGGATACGACAGCGTGCTCGAACTGACCAGCTACGACGCACCGAACCACGAGACCATGCCGTCGGTCTACTTCCGCGCACTCACGCCGGCCACGACGGTCCCGCAACTGGTCGGCAAGAAACTGGCTGGGCAGCTTTACCTGTACGTCCCGAACGAACGCGGCGAAAGCGTGCTGCACAATACCTCGCCGCAGACGGTCGAGTTGGTAATCAACGCGATCGACGGCAGCAACGTGCGCGGCAGCTTCGCCGGACACGTCCACGACGTCATGCTCGACGGTAACGGACCGGTGACCGGCAACTTCCAGGCGATCCTCGAACGCGAGATGCAAGAGCCGAAGTCGCCGCCGGCGGCCGGCGCGGTCACGGCTGTGCGCGCACAGCCGGCGGCCGAGGCCGCTGCGACCGGCGCCGCCGCGACGAATGACTGGAAGGTCCGCGTGGGAAATCAAGAGACGATCGATCAGGTGAAGAAGCTGCTCGACAAGGTCCGCCAGGGCAAAGACCGCCTCGCCGCCGTATCGGGCAGGCCGAGCGAGCTGCGCAACAAGCAGGAGCCTCTGCGGCGCGATGTGACTGAACTGTTCCGCGCGCTGCACCAGGTGCGGCGGCACGGCGAGGAGCTGCTGCTGCGAGGCGAACTCGACGGGGCGGCGGTCGTCGCCGAGGCCGAGTCGCTCAAGGCCCCGCTCGACGAGGTCGTCGCCAAACTGCGGCCCAACCTGGGCACCCCCGCCGGCCTGGTCAACGCGATGGTGCGGCGCGCGAAGGACCACTTGATTCCGCTCAAACAAGTCGAACGGCTCACCGAGCAAGAGAGCTGGCTGCTCGCGTTTCAGAAGATCGAGGAGTTGTACGAGTCGGCCGACGAAGTCGGGCGAGTCGTCGAACCGACCGAGGCGGAACAGATCTATCAGCCGATCATCGAACGTGAAGCGAAGGTCCTGCCGGGCTATTTCCTGGTGCGCAAGGCCGCGCTGGAACCGTCGCTGCGAGACGAGTTCAAGGCGACGCGACCGGACCTCGATGCGACTCGAAAGAAGTTCGCCGCCGTCGACGAGGCGCTCAAGGCCGGCCGGCCGGTCGAGTGGAACGGCCACGCGGCCGGCGGACCCGATGTGCTGCGCGCGATCGCTCGCGAATGGCCGAAGATCGATCAATCGGTGTCGCAGGCGGCCGCGGTGCTGCACGCGATCGGCCCAGCCGCCGCCGTGGAGTTGAACTCGCTGAACACCGACTACCAGGCGGCCCGCATCTCGGCCGTGACGCTGGTGCGTGGATTGGTGCTGGCCGACGTGGCCGCGCTCGCGCCGGCCGATGCGCCGGCGCGCTACGCTGAGTACCTCGACGCCATCCCGCGGTTCATGACCGCGCTCGGCGAGTCGCCCGAAACGATGCTCGCCGCCGACACGGCGCTCGGTCAACTCGCCGCCAAATCGCCGGAACTCAAGGCCCGCGTCGACCGCTACCGCGAGGGGACCAGCGAGGCGATTCGCTGGCGAACGCGACTCGCCGCCACGTACGCCAAGAAAATGCGCGAAGACGCGGCCGCGGAACTGATCGCCAAACTGCTCGAGTCGCCCCCTGCTCTGCCCGGCCAGGAAGGACCGGGCGGACTGAAGCGAGTGAACCACGCCGCGTGGACTCGCGACCAGGGCCTCGATGCCTTGGGCAAGCTGTGGACCGAACAGTGGAAGGGGAGCGCGGCCGCGATCGAGAAGTTGCGCGTGACCTGGCCTACCGGCGCCGACCCGCGGTTTGTCGCACCGTGGCAACGTCGCGTGCGCGTCGAGGTCGACTTCGCGCGAAAGTCACTTGTCGAGTGGAACCAGACGCTCGCGACCGACCTGCTCGCCGGGCCGAGCCGACCCGCGCTGTCGCTCGTTGCGGCGATCGCGCTCGAGTCGGCGATGTTCGGACCGTATCAAGAAGTACGTGGCAAGATCGTCGCGGCCGCGGCCGAGAACCTGCCCGACCGACTCTGGGACGTCGGCGATCCGGTCGATCCGCTGGCGTTGGCAACGAGCAGTCTCAGCGCCTACCCGGCCCAGCCGGCGCTGGTGCGCGTGCAACTCAAGCCCGAGTGGGTCTGCCACGAGTTGTTTGTGTGGTCGACCGCGCCGCCGCCTCCGCCGCCAAGTTCCACGCCGCCTCAACCGCCGCCGCCGACGGTCGCGAGCAAGTCCGAATCGCCGGCGGCGCCTGAGGAAAACACCGAGCCGGCTACGGCGCCCTCTGACGCAGCGAAGACTGCCTCAGCGGCCGCGCCCAAGAGTTCGACCGCCGCCGCGACGGGCGCACCCGCCGAGCCCGCGCTGCCCGCTGGGTCCGCCGGCCCGCCGCTGCCGCCCACAACCAGCCAGCCCGCCCCGCCGCGACCCGTGCCCAAGGGCGGCACAAAGTTCTGATCGATCAGGGGTGTATTTTCGTAGCTGCGCCTCGCTCGTTTAACCCGCAGCCGCAGGCGAGGTCGTGTTTGATCCGTACAATTCGCACGATGTCGACCTCGCCTGCGGCTGCGGGTTAAGCGAGCGACGAATGCAATTACGGGTACGCACCCATCGATCAGCGCATGGACAGGCTGTACTCCGGGTTGTCCACGGCATCGACGCCCTGCGTCAAGCGGAACGACTTGCCGAGCACGGCCGACTTGACCCAGCCCGACTGCTTGCGCGTCGCGACGTAGCCCTGCCGACCGTGTTTCAGGATGTCGAACTCAATGCGATCGCCGCGCACGTCGACCAGCCAGTATTCTGGCACTCCCGCGTTCCAATAGAGTTCGCGCAGCACGACCGTGTCTTTCTGCACCGAACTGGGGCTGACGATCTCGATCGCGATGTCGGGCGTGCCCTCGATCTCGATGTAGCCCTCGCCCGACTTGGGTTCGATCAATTGCACTCGTTCGCTCCTGATGCTCTCGAACAATATGACCGTGCCGTCTGGTTCGGTGGACAGGCCGGCCTCAACGTTGGTCACGAGCGTCCCGTCGCCGAAGAAGCGGCCGCGGCGATCGGCCTTCATGAGCGAGTGCATGACATGGGCGAATTCGACCTTCACACTGTTGTGCGTGAACAGTTGTTCGGGCATGAGATCGACCCATAGTTCGCCGTTGAGATAGCAATACCGGCCGCGCTCGGGGAACTCGTCCGACTTGGCCCATTCTCGGAACGAGTCGAGGTCCACGACTGAGTCGGGGATGCGAACCTGTTCCTGAAAGATGATCGTGCTCATGAACGCGAGACTCCAGTTGTCCTGCCAGTCACGCTTGGCTATCGGCGACGATTATAACGGGCTGCGGCTGATTCGTCCTCGATAGTTTTGGCGGTGTTGGTGTTGCAGGACTTTTGGCGCGGTCCCTATACTGCGCGTGCGTCTGGATTTGCCGGTTCGAGAGCGTGACCCCGATCGGTACTCATGATGCGCCCATTCACGAAACACACCGGCCTCGTTGCAGCGATGGACCGGGCGAACGTAGACACCGACCAGATCATCCCGAAGCAATTCCTCAAGCGAATCGAGCGGACCGGCTTTGGCCAGTTCCTGTTCTTCGATTGGCGATTCCGCGACGACGGGTCGCCGAACCCGGAGTTCGAGCTGAACCGGCCGGAGTTTGCCGGCGCGACGATTCTGCTGGCTCGGCGCAATTTTGGCTGCGGGTCGAGTCGCGAGCACGCGCCCTGGGCGCTTGAGGACTACGGCTTTCGCGTCGTCATCGCTCCGACGTTTGCCGACATCTTCTACAACAACTGCTTCAAGAACGGCATGCTGCCGGTCCGACTCGACGACGCGGCCGTGGACGACCTGTTCGGCCGGGTCGCCGCCCACCGCGGGTACCGGCTCACGGTCGATCTCGAGCAGTGCGCGATCACCGACGACCTCGGACTGCGGCGGGCGTTTGATGTCGAACCATTCCGGCGGCAGTGCCTGCTGCGCGGACTTGACGATATCGCTCTGACGCTCGAACACGTGGACAAGATCGCCGCGTACGAGGCCGGGTTGAGTCGATAGTCGTGGGGCGGACTTCTAGCCTGTTAATCTTGATAGGACTGGTCGGCGGGCGAAAACCGCCCCACAACCAGTTCCGAATTCGGATTCGGCGTGGGTCCTTCGTGAGCGTAGTGCAGGCGGCCCGCCTGCAATGTCGTCAAGGGAAGCCGCAGGCGAGC
>DAIOWH010000075.1:0-28652 GCA_036758585.1 Planctomycetia bacterium | reverse complement strand
CCCTCGCTGGCGCGTCGGGCTACTGTCCCAGAATCGTGCAAGGCTATTTAGTCATTCGTCCTTAGTCCTTAGTCATTCTTCGGGGCGTCGGCCTTCGGTTCGGCCGGCTTGGCGTCTTCCGTCGATGGCGAGTCCTTCTTCTCAGGCTCTTTCTTCTCGGGCTCTGGTTTGGCCGGTTCCTCTTTCTTCACTTCTGCGACTGCGAAGTACTTGGGTCCGGCCAGCAGATCCCTCAGGCGGTCCTCAGAGATGAGACCGACGGGGCCTGACTTCTCGCCGGTGGCGGCGTGTCGCTGAGCGTCGGCGGTCGAGCCGATGCGCAGGACCTTTGCGGCCGACTCGCCTTCGAGCTTCACTTCGACCACGAGTGCGGCTGGGTTGAGGCCGTGCGCTTCTTGGAAATCGCCGTCGTACTGCGCGAACTTGGCCGCGCTGACGCTCGAGAGATACGTGACGAGGTCCAGCGGTTTCGCCGGATCGAGCTTGAACGCATCGTCGCCCACGACCGACCATTTCTTTGCCGCGTCGCCTTCGGCCTTCTTGTTGGCGAGCTCGAGCTTGGCGTCGGGCCAGGTGAGCACGACGCCCTCGACCTTGGCGAGGTCGAACTTCATGAGCGACCGGTCGTGCAGTTCGGCGTTCAGGTAGCCGACCAGGCGCGGTTCGACGGCGAAGACGACGTCGCCGTCGGCGAGCTTGGCGTAGCTGCCGCCGTCGTCGGGAATCTCGCTGCCGATCAGCAGCACATGCTGTTCGGCCTTCTTTTCGCCTTGGGCCTTGAGCGTGACGGTCGCGCGGATGCGCGGCTCGTCGAGTCCGTACTGTTTCAGGTCGGCGGGCGCCTCGGCGATGAACTTCTTGGCGGCGAGCCGCGTCACGTCGAACAGGATGTCGCTGACGCTGGTGCCGTCGGCCGCTGCCTCGACCGGCTCGGTCATGCGCCAGACCTCGCGCTTGGTCTCGCCTTCCTTCTCTTCCTTGCGTTCCACGCTGAACGACTTGCCGTCGCGGTGAATCGAAATCTTGGCCACGTCGGGGTCGGAGAAGCTGAGCAGTTGTTTGCGGCGATACGCCAGGTAGTCGCGATCGACCACGTCCCACAACCCATCGTCGGCGACGGCAAAGATGCCCGGCTCGTCACCGCGCTTCACGTAGACCAGTTTCTTCTCGGTGTCGCGCTTGCCGAAGTGCACCTTGATCGGCGTGCCCTTGGGCTGCGGCGTGGTGGGCTTGTCGTCTTTCTTCTCGGCCTCTTTGTCCTTGTCTTCCTTCTTGTCTTTGTCTTTCGCGTCTTTGTCGTCCTCTTTCTTCTCTTCGAGTCCCTTTTGATAGAGCGTGAGCGTGACGGCGGGCTGGTCGAGGCCGAATTCCTTGGCGTCGCCGGCGTCGAATTCCTTGATTTCGAGTTCGTCGATCTTCTTGAGGAAGTCGCTGACGGCGGTCGATTCGGCGCGGACGGCCTTCGGCTCGTGGATTTCCCAGTCGAAGTCTTTCTTGGACATCGTGATTGCCCCGCCGCCGCGCGCGATCGAGACGTAGTCGACGTCGGCTTGCGTCAGTTCGACCAGGTCGTGGTTGCGTAGGTCGTTAGGCTGCTTGTTGGCGTCATCGAGCACCGACGCCTTGACGGCGACGACGTATTTCTGGCCGTCGATCTTGGCGTAGACCTTGCCCTCTTTGCCTTCGACCTTGCCGCCGATCAACAACTTCTCGACGACCTGCGGCTTCTCGGCCTGCTTGCCCTTCTTGTCGTCGGTCGTGGTCGACGTGCCTTTTTCCTTGCGGACCTCGACGACGAGTTGCGGCTTGTCGAGTCCGTACTTGGCCAGGTCGGTCGCGTTGTCGTCGATGAAGTCGCCGTCTTCCTCTACCTTGAGGTCGGCGAACTTGCCCACCAGTTCTTCGATCTTGGTGCGATCGCCGCGGTCGGTGATCGGGTCGGTGAGTTGCCACTTGGCGTCTTTCTTTTCGGCGGCGAGCTTGCGGTCTTGCCAGGCGAGCGCGATGCGGTCGGCGCTCCAGCGGCTGGTCGCGATCAGGTCGTGTTCGCGGAACTCGGCGTGTTTCTTGTCCAGGCTGGCGAGACTGCTCTTGCGCACGACGAAGACAAAGTTCTGGTCAGGCAGTTTGACGTACAAGCCCTCGTCGCCCTCGGCCGCGTCGCCGACGAGCAGCGTGGCGGTTTCGCTGGGTCCCTTGCCGTCGCGCGACTTGTAGGTGAGCGTGACGGTCTTGAGCGGCTGGTCCAGTTTGTACTGGGCAAGGTCGCCGGCGTTCTTCACCTCGAACAACCCATAGTGTTTGTCTCGCTTGTCCTTGCCTGAGCTAGAGAGCGTGCGTCGCTCCAGGTTCTTGAGGTCGTTCACGATGTTGCGGACCTGCGAGGCGTCGGCCAGCACGTCGAGCGGCTTAGAGATCTGCCACTGCTCGGACTCCGGCTGGTGCGTGAAGACGAATTCCTCCTTGTCGCGTTTCAGCGTGACTTCGGTGACGTGGTCGGGCGACACGTTGTACAGCGCGGGCAGGACGCGGGCCTCAATCGCGAGCTTGTCCTTGGTCGTCGGTGCGTGGGTGTACTGGAGCAACCCGAACACGCCGAGCAAGACCAGGAACGAAGCGGCCAACACGAGTGTAGTTTGGGGTCTCATTTACAGCACCTCAGGAGTCAGAGGTCAGGAGTCAGAAAGTCAGAAGATCACCATCACCTCTGATCACGCGAGCTAGAACCGATGCCGAATCACCCACACGCCTCCGGCCAGGCCGATCAGGCCGGCCAGCATGATCCCGGTGGGCATGAAGATCATGCGGTAGTACTTACGATCGTCGAGCGTCAGGCGCAACGACTTTTTCGTCTTCGGTTGGATACCGATCAGTTCGAGTCGGCCACGCAGCCAGTTCACGGAGTTCAGGAACAGATCGCTGTTCGTGGGAAGCTGGTTGACCCAGTGGTTCGACGCGAACGAGGCGTCGCCGAAGACAACGAGGAGCGGGGTGGTGTTCTGGCGTGGCGGCGGTGCGCCGGGCATGCCCATGTGTGGGTCGGGCGCCGAGCCGTCGTTGCGGCTGACCGCGACGGCGAGCGACACGGGGCCGGCGGTGTCTTCCTCGCCGCCCGGCTCGACGTTGCGTTCCTTGTAATTCCCCTCGGCCCACGAGATGGGTTCGTTGGTGAACGGCAGAGTGCCGGGCACGGTGCTCAAGAGCGAGTCGGCCTTGTACGGGCCGCTGGGAGGCGGAGGTTGACCGGGCATGCCGGGCGGCGGCTCGGGCGTCTTCGCCGACACCTCGCGAGCCAACTCCATCAGGATGCGTTCCTCCTTCAGGTCGTCAATGATCGAATGGCTGGTGCGAGTGGCGCCGGGCAAGACCAGCAGCCGGGCCGGGTGCCGAAAGTTCGACGCCTGGTCGATCGCGAGGTTGTCCTTGACGGCGACGTTGTATTCGCCGAGCAGTGATTCAAGTCCGGTTTGTGCGCTACCGCGCATCTCGGTGCCGGTGTCGAACATGGCAACGAGGCGACCACCGCCGCTGAGGAAGTCCTTGACCTTTTGCACCTCTTCGGGAAACAGCGGCGTCTTCGGGCCCGCGATCACGAGCACGTTGGCGTCCTTGGGCACTTCCTTCTGTGCGAGGTCGATCTCGCCGACCGTGATGCCCTGCCCTTCCATGCGTTCCTTGATGATTCCGATGCCGTCGTCGGCCCGCGCGTCGGACTTTTCGATCGACAGTTCGCCGTGGCCGGTGGTGAAGTAGACGTTGGTCTTCTGCGCCTTGGTGAGTTGCGCGATGCCGGAGGTCAGGGCGTCTTCACCCTTGAACTCGGTCTCGACCTCGCGCATGTCGAACCCGCTGGCGGTCGCGGGCGGGAAGATTTCAGAGTGTTTGACCACGCGGTAGTCCGGTTTTTCGCCGGCGCCGTAAGTGATGATCACCACGGGGTCGGCCTGCTTGGCGTCGGGGAACTGCTTGAAGACCTCTTCACTCCTGATCTTGTCCTCGAACCGGTCCACGAAGTCGTGGGTGACGTTGTCTGTTTCGTTTTCATAGAGGTCGAACAGCGTTTCGAGCTGCCGGCCGGGCTGCGACCCGCGCGGGTAGAGCGCGACGAACTTCACCGGCTTCTCCAACGACTTGACCAGGTTCACGCTGGCCGAGTTGAGCGTGAACACCTTGTCGCTCGTCCAGTCGAAGTGCGGCGGGCCATATTGAGCGATGATCACGTTGCCGATCGCGAGCATGCCGAACAAGAGGCGGCAGCCGAAGACGACGTTGTAGCCGTACTGCGTGCGCCGCATGCCGGCGAAATGATGCTCGCCGCCGCGCGGCCAGAGCACCGAGAGCGCGACGGCGGGGCCCAGGCCGCTGAGCGCGGCGAAGATGGTCGCGGTGATCAGCAGCTTCTCCATCTCAAGCTTCACGCCGTGTTTCCACAGCAAGTAGCCGCTGAGAAGGAGCAGGCCCACGTCGAGCACGATCGAGCCGACCAGCACGTAGAGCTGCGTCTGGCGGACCTTGTGCATGTCCGCGCCGGGGGAATCGACCGCGGGCGCGTCTTCCGGTTTCGGTTCCGGTTTGGTTTCGTCGTTGGCCATGTCGGCTTCTACCTCCACTTGCGAGCTTCCACGATCTTGGTGGTCAGGAAGAGCATGAACACCATGACGCTCAGGTGAAATGCCAGGTACTTCACTTCCATCTTGCCGGTGCCGAAGTCGATGAGGTGCAACAGCACCGCGCTGTACTTGATCGGCGGCGCCCAGGCGCTCCAGCTTGGGTTTCGTTCGAGATACCAGTGAATCAGGAACGTCGAGAACATGATGAGCACGGTCGCGAACGTCAGGATGGCCGCGACGATCTGGTTGCGGGTGAGGCTCGAATAGAACAGGCCGACCGA
The DNA here is from genome assembly GCA_036758585.1 of Planctomycetia bacterium. Classification (GTDB taxonomy): domain Bacteria; phylum Planctomycetota; class Planctomycetia; order JALXBF01; family JBGPMX01; genus DAIOWH01. The sequence goes on along the minus strand of DAIOWH010000075.1, from coordinate 23,761 downwards.
CAGGAACATCAGGCCGACCGTGAACACGCCGAGATACACTGCGTAGAGCGGCCACCAATCGAACTCGAAGTTGCCGTACTGCCGCAGCACGACGAGAAAGATCACCGACGGCGTCCACATCGTGCAATAAAATGCCACGCAGCCGATGAACTTGGAGAGCACGACCTCCAGGTCGGTCACCGGCGCGGTCATGAGCACCTCGATGGTGCCGCTGCGTTTCTCCTCGGCGATCAGTCGCATGGTGGCGACGGGCACCATGATCAGCATGCTCAGCCAGAACCAGAGATTGGCGGCGACGTAGCGGACCATCGGGCTGGCCTCGCCGGCCGCTTCGATGCGCAGCTCGCTCAGTTCCGTCAGCAAGAACCAGAAGTTCAGGCACGAGACGGCGAGCATGCCGATGAGCACCATGTAGGCGATCGGCGACAGGAAAAAGCCGCCGATCTCGCGCTGGGTCAACGTCCACAGGTTCTTCATGATCTTCTACTCCTCGACTTTCATAGCCGCCTCGATGAAGCGGTCTTCGAGCGTGCGTTGCCGCAGGTCGAGTTGCCGGATCGGCCACCCGTTCTGGGCGACTCGCTGCGAGATCTTCTCACGCAGGTCTTCGTCGTTCTTCGTGCGGACGTCGAACACGGCCAGTCCATCTTGCGGCTCGCGCGCGTCCACGCCAGCCACGCCATCGATCGTCTCTAGCATGTTGTGTACGTTCTGTTGCGGCCCGCGTACTTCAAGATGAATCACCGCGCCGCCCCGCAAGTTCGCCAGCTTGTCGTCCAGCTTGATCTGGCCGCTGGCAATGATCATCACCCGCTCGCACACCATCTCGACCTCGGGCAAGATGTGCGTCGAGAGCAGAATGGTGTGCTGCTCGCCGAGTTCCTTGATCACCTTGCGTGTCTCGCGAATCTGAATCGGGTCGAGGCCGACCGTCGGTTCGTCCAAGATCAACAGGTCGGGGTTGTGCAGCATCGCGTCGGCCAGGCCGACACGCTGGCGATAACCCTTAGACAACGTGCCGATCAACTGCCGGGCACGGTCGTCGACGCGGCAGCGTTCCATGACGTAGCCGATGCGCGAGCTGCGTTCGGCCCGCGGCACGCCCTTGAGCTTTGCGCGGTAGTTCAGATACTCATTCACGCGCATCTCGCCGTAGAGCGGCACGCTTTCGGGCAGGTAGCCGATGCGGCGGCGCACCTCGATCGAATCGGTCATCACGTCGAACCCGCCGACCTTGGCCTGGCCGCTGGTGGCCGGGATGAAGCAGGTGAGGATGCGCATCGTCGTGGTCTTGCCCGCCCCGTTGGGGCCGAGGAAGCCGACGATCTCGCCCTTCGACACCTCAAACGAGATGCGGTCGACGGCGACGATGGAGCCAAACGACTTGACCAGCCGATCAACTTGGATCATGGCACAGCACGCTCAAACCGAGGATTCTAGTTATCGGACGACCGCAGCCGCGCCGCCGGCAAACGGCGACGGGTGCGGCGCCTCAATCCACGACTGCGAAGGCATGTTCAACGCACGCGCGAAACACAATTGGTGCGCAGACTCATACGGAAACGCAAGAGGTTTTGTTTGCTCGCTCCGGCTAGCCCGGACTAGACGTGGCGAAGTGGACCCGGCGAGTGCATGATCAGGCGTAGTTTGTGGGCGAGTCGCCGGGCCGTTCCGACCTCTTTTTGCTCACCCGTGCACAATGCCTCGCGAACACACGGGCGGATCGAACCCCTGCACCGACACAACTCGCAGCCCATGAAGGATGTCGCAATGCACTCGCTTCGACCAAAGAACCAAATCACGATCGCCGAGTCGATGGTACTCATCGCGGGTGCAGCACTCGGATTATTTTTGCTGAGGATCGAACACCCGAGCCTACGCGACTTGCCGATCACATCTTGGTGGTTATGGCTACTTGCCACTCAGGCAGTTCTTGGCGGGAGCACGATGATGGGAACCGTGTTGATGCTCGTTGCTCGATTCAGGGGACGTCGCCGCTGGGGCCTTGGTGCATTCGCGTGGTTTTCTTCAGGTATCTGCCTGTGGCTAGGCGCGATCCTCGAAGTCTGGGGCCGTTTGGCACAAAGTGGCCTCGTCCCGGGCACGTACGCCGAAGCGTTCCGGTTTAGCCAGCCTGTTCTTTCGTTCTGTCTGTTGCCCGGCTGTTTCCTGGGAGCTCGCCGTGTCCCGAAATGGTGGGCCCTTCAGGGCTGGTGGCCGGAATGGATGGGTATGTGGTCGTTGTTACTTTGGTCAGTCTATGTCGTTGGTGTAGTGATTCTCATGTTGGTGATGGGATGAAACAAAAAAAATGGGGTGGCGGCGATCAAGCTGCTACAATCGTTGGCGTTCCTCGTTCGCCCGACATGCCAGACTGAAGCTCACCAACCGAAAGATGTACAAGCCCGGCAGACTACTTGCGATCGTCGCTGCAGCGGTTGGACTGACCGCTCTGGCGCCAGGATCCGCTCATCTGATTGCGGCGTTGCAAGAGGCTGCGGCGGTTCGTTCGCCCGACCGGTCGGTCACCGAACACGACGTGATCCCCATCATGTTGCTGCGATGCACGGTCTGCCACGGTTTGCGGCGGCAGGAGGCGGGGCTCGATCTGCGGTCGCGAGCGAGCATGTTGAAGGGGGGCAAGTCGGGACCGGCACTGGCGCCGGGCAAACCGGGCGAGAGCCTGATGCTCAAGAAGATTGCCGCCGGCGAAATGCCGCCGCGGCGGCGACTGGTCGAGGCCAGCATCAAGGTGATCGAGGCCCCGGAGGTCGCCGTACTGGCAAAGTGGATCGAACTCGGTGCGCCCGAAACTGACGGTGGAACGAGTGTCGCCGCAGCGGACAAGGCGCCGCCAGTCACCGACGAGGATCGGCAGTTCTGGTCGTTTCGGCCGCCTCAGCATCCGAGCGTGCCGCTGGTCCGGGCCGCCGACCGAGTGCGAAACCCGGTGGATGCGTTCGTCGTGGACAAGCTCGAGGCGGCGGGACTTTCGCTCGCTCCCGAGGCCGACCGCGTCACGCTCATTCGCCGCGCCTACTTCGACCTGATCGGACTGCCGCCCGATCCGAGCGCCGTCGCGGAATTTGTCGGCGACGCCGATCCGCTTGCGTACGAAAAGCTGATCGATCGGCTGCTCGACTCGCCGCACTACGGCGAACGCTGGGGTCGATACTGGCTCGACGTCGCCGGCTACGCCGACTCGGAAGGCGTGCAGCATGCCGATCCGATTCGCCCTCATGCCTGGCGGTACCGCGACTATGTGATCCGGTCGCTCAATTCGGACAAGCCGTACGATCGGTTCCTGCTCGAACAGATCGCGGGCGACGAACTCGCCGACTACGAGAATGGCCCGGTGACCGACGAGGTCTACGACAACCTGGTCGCGACCGGCTTTCTACGGATGGCACCGGACGGCACTACGGCGAACATCACGAACTTCGTTCCGGACCGGCTCGAGATCATCGGCGACGAGATCAACATTCTTGCGTCGGCCGTGATGGGGCTGACGATTCGCTGTGCGCGGTGCCACGATCACAAGATGGAACCGATTCCGCAGCAAGACTACTACCGGCTGGCGGCGATCTTGAAAGGGGCGTTCGACGAACACGATTGGCTGCGGCCCGCGACGGGCGAGGGGCGCGGGCCGTTCGGCAACCGCCTGCTGCCGCACGTCACCGCGGCCGAGCGAGCGGCGTGGGAACAGCTCGAAAAACAGATCGGCGACGAAATCGCACCGTTGAAATCGGCACTGGCGGCGAAAGAGGGCGAGCTGACCAAGAAGCACGTTGAGGAACGGCTGGCCAAGTTGCCGCAACCGCTGCACGACGACTTGCGGCAGATGCTCGCGACGCCGGCCGACAAACGAAACGAGATTCAGAAGTACCTCGCCGCGAAGTTCGAAGCCGTGCTGCGAGTGGATGCGTCGGAACTGCGCAAGGTCGACCCCGAATTCAAGAAGTTCGCCGAGGAGACGGAACAGAAGATCAAGGCAATCGACGGCAAACGTCAGCCGGAGCCGCTGATCCACGCGCTCTGGGATCGCGGCGAGCCGTCGCCGACCTACGTGCTGCGGCGCGGCAATTACCTCACGCCAGGTCGGTTCGTCCAGCCGGGCGTGCCGACTGTATTGGCCGGATCGAGCGAACTCGTCGCCGAACCGCCTTGGCCGGGCGCGAAGAAGACGGGCCGCCGCCTGGCGCTGGCCCGTTGGTTGACTCGACCCGATCATCCGTTGACCGCCCGCGTGATGATCAATCGCATCTGGAAACATCACTTCGATCGGGCGATCGTCACGACGCTCGACAACTTCGGCAAATCGGGCCAGCGCCCCAGCCATCCCGAACTGCTCGACTGGCTCGCCGTCGAGTTCGTGCGGCGCGGTTGGAGCATCAAGGCGATGCACCGGCTGATCATGACGTCGAGCACGTATCGTCAATCGTCGCGAGTCGCCGCCGAGCACGAACGGCTCGACCCCGACAATCGCTTGTTGTCGCGGATGCCGCTCCGTCGGCTCGACGCCGAGAGCCTTCGCGATGCGCTGCTCGCCGTTTCCGGCCGACTCGACACGACGGCGTTCGGACCGGCCGATGCCGTTGAGGCTCGCCCCGACGGCACGTTCGCCGCCGTTGCGCGTGCGACCGGCTGGCGACGCACGGTCTACGTTCGGCAACGTCGCACCGAGATTCCCACACTGCTCGAAGATTTCGACCTGCCGCCGATGAACCCGAACTGCATCGAGCGGCCGGTTTCGACCGTCGCTCCGCAGGCGCTGCATCTGATGAACAACGCCATGATTCACGACCTGGCCGCCGCGATGGCCGACCGAGTGGCGACGGCGGCCGGTCCCTGTTCCGACTCGAGCCGGCGCATCGAGTTGGCCTATCGAACTGCGATCGGCAGACCGCCGGTGCCCCAGGAACACACGCTGGCGGCGGCCACGCTGACTCGCTTCGCTGAAGAGTGGACCGCGCACTTGACGGCCCAGGCTGGACCGGAGTCGGCCAATGAGAAGACAATAGCTCAGCAATCCACCAATCGGGCGCTCGGCAACCTGTGCCACGCGCTCATGAACTCGGCGGAGTTTGTCAACATCGATTGAGTCCGATGATGAAGAACCAAAAGAAAAAGTCCAAAGGAACGAGAGCCAGCAAACAGAGACTTCCGCGCGGTTGGGACGAGGCGCGAGTGCGAAGGGTAATTGAGCAGTACGAAAACCAGACTGAGGACGAGGCGCTTGCCGAAGATGAAGCGGCGATGAAGATCGAAGGAACATCCGTCATGCTCGTCCCGACTGAACTCGTTCCGGAAATCCGCCGGTTTATTGCGAAGCGACGCGGGGCGTAACGATGTCGAACCACGCGCGTAAAGAACAGGCTTCGCGTCCGTCACGCCGCAGCTTCTTTCACCGTGTCGGGAGCGGACTTTACGGCGCGGCACTGGCCGCGCTGCTCGAACGCGATCTGTTCGGCGGTCCGACTGAGGGCGCGGGCGATCGGCGTCGCGCATTCGACCTCACGCCGAAGCAGCCGCACTGCGAACCCAAGGCGCGCGCGGTGATTCACCTTTTCATGAACGGCGGGCCGAGCCAGATGGACTTGTTCGACCCCAAGCCGCAGCTCGAGCGCCGCCACGGCGAGGCATATTTTGACAAGATCGCCGGCGAAGTCGAGTTCCCCGACGCGGCCGGAGCGCTGTTGCGCAGCCCATTCAAGTTCGCTCAACACGGCGAGTGCGGCATGTGGGTGTCGGACGCGATGCCGCACTTGGCGCGGTGTGTCGACGACGTCGCGCTCGTGCGATCGATGTACACCGAGAACCTCACGCACGAGTTGTCCCTGTTCCAAGTACACAGCGGCCGAACGCTGCCCGGGCTGCCGTCGCTTGGCGCGTGGGTCACGTACGGCCTGGGCAGCGAGAACCAGAACCTACCCGCCTACGTGGTGCTCGATGATCCCAAGGGCCTGCCGATCAACCGGACGCAGAACTGGCAGGCCGGGTTCCTGCCGCCGGTCTATCAGGGTACGCGGTTCCGCTCGACCGGCTTGCCGGTGTTCAACCTGAAGCGCGATTTCACCGAGCCGGACGAAGTCACCCTGCTCGAGCGTGAACTGGTGTCGGCCCTCGACCGGATTCATCGGTCGAACCGGCCGGGTCAGCCCATGCTCGACGCCCGCATCGCCAGTTACGAACTTGCGGCTCGCATGCAGCTTGCCGCGAGCGACGCACTCGACCTGTCGCACGAATCGCCGGCGACGCTGGCGATGTACGGCATCGGCCAAGAGAAGACCGATTCGTACGGCCGCCGCTGCCTGATCGCGCGGCGCCTGGTGGAACGCGGCGTGCGATTCGTGCAGCTCTTCATCGACCACCAGATTTGGGACAACCACAACGAGATCGGCGCCTCGCTGCGGGCGGCATGCGAGCGAACCGACTTGCCGATCGCCGGACTGCTGCAAGATTTGAAACAACGCGGCTTGTTCGGCAGTGTGCTCGTTGTTTGGGGCGGCGAGATGGGCCGGCTTCCGCTCGCGCAACTTCCCGCCGACAAGAACGAGGCCAAGGCGGGTCGCGACCACAACAAGAACGCGGTCTGCACCTGGCTGGCGGGCGCGGGAGTCAAGGGGGGCACGACCTGGGGCGCGACCGACGAGCTTGGTTTCGCCGCGGTCGAGAACCGAGTCAGCGTCGCCGACTGGCACGCGACGATCCTGCATCTCTTGGGTCTCAACCACGATGAACTTTTCTACGAGCGCAATGGTCTCAAGGAGCGGCTGACCGGCGTGGCGGAGCCGCAGGTTGTGCATGGCATCCTGGCGTGACAGATTGCTTCCCGAACGTGATGGGGCCGTCGCGCCTTCGCTTCCGGTCTTGCCAGCGCAATGTGTTTTTGTACGATTGCCACGAGAGCACTGGCGGCGTAGCTCAGTTGGTTAGAGCAGCGGATTCATAAGCCGCGGGTCGTAGGTTCGAATCCTACCGCCGCTATTTGAGTTGGGTCAAATCAGGAGAACGCGTTCATGTTCGATGCCGTCAGGCGTTGAGCATCGGACTATCACGAACGCGAGTCGCACCGGTGTGATCATGCGAACTCGCGGGCCAAGTCCTTGATGCGGCGCATGTCGAGCTTGCCGGAACCGAGGTAGGCGAACTCGGCGACCTGATGGAAGGCGTCGCGCGAAGGGACCCAGAGCTTCGGTAGGCCCGATTCGTTCAGCCGCTTCCACAGCGCCTCCACGGGAATCGGCAGCGGCGTGTGCAATACGATCAGTCGTTCACCGCGCGTGGGGTCCGGCGCGCCGAGCACGACGGCCGTCTGGTCGTCGGTGTTCAGCATGCTGCGAATCGCTTCTTCGACGCGAATGTGCGGCACCATCTCGCCGCCGATCTTGGAGAATCGCGAAAGGCGATCGGTGATCGTGATAAATCCGTCTTCGTCCAGGTGTGCGATGTCGCCGGTAACGTACCACCCGTCGCGCAACGCCTCGGCCGACAGGTCGGGCCGCCGCCAATAGCCCTGCATGACGTTCGGCCCCTTCACGAGCAACAGGCCGTCGGCGCCCAGCGGCAAATCGGCCCTCGTGTCGGGGTCGACAATCTTCACGGCCACGCCGGGGATCGGGTGTCCGACCGTGCCGGGCTTGTTGCCGATCTGGACCCCGTCCGCGACTTCAAAATTGGGCACGTTCACCGCGACGACCGGCGACAGTTCGGTGCAGCCGTATCCTTCCATCGCGTCGACGCCGAACTTTTCGCGGAACGCGTCGGCCACTTCGCGCGGCAGCTTCTCGGCCCCTGTGAGCAGGCGGCGAATCGTCTTAAACTGTTCCGGCGGCACCTTGCGCGTGTAGGCGCGCAGAAACGTAGGCGTCGCCAAAAAGATCGTGCCGCCGTACCGCTCGGTCAGGTCGCCGACCTCTTTGCTGTCGAGCGGGTTGTTGTGAAACACCGCCCCGCAGCCGGCCATGAACGGCACGCACAGGTTCGCCAGGAACCCGAACGAGTGGAACAGCGGCAAGACGCCTACCACGCGATCGGCCACGGTCGGGTCGATCACCTGGATCACCGCCTCGGTGTTCGAGACGACGTTGTGGTGCGAGAGCATCACGCCCTTCGGCTCGCCCGTGCTGCCGCTCGAGAAGATGATGGTGACCAGATCGTCCATCGCCGCACGTCCGCCGCGCAGCACGCAGCACTGCGTGAACCAGCCCGGCAGCACGAACCCGGCCAGCATCGCCACCAGCTTGTCGGCGCGCCCAACGTCGCGCCGCAACTCCTCGATCGCCGTCACCTCGAACGGCAACGTCAGCTTCACTCGCTTGAGCACTTCGGGCGAGCTGATGATGGTCTTGATCTCGCACTGCCGAACGCACGACGCCACCGTCTCGGTCGACGCCGTGTAGTTCAGGTTGACCGGCACCTTGCCCGCCGCCAACAGGCCGAGGTTCACCAGCGTGCCGCCGACCGACGGGGGCAGCAACACGCATACCATTCTCTCCTTGGCCAGCCGCCGACCAAACACTCGCGACAGGGCGACGACGCCGGCCAGCGCGCGGCCGTAGGTGAGCTCGGCGCCGCGGCTGTCGGCGATGCAGAATCGAAAGGGATGTCGCGCCGCCTGACGAACGAACTCGGCGTGTACCGGCCGCTGCAGGTGTTTGCGCTCGCGGATGCTGTCGGCGCCGAGTTCCTGAACCGCCTGACGCACATGGAACGCCTCGGTCGTCGCGGGCAGCGGCTTGCCGAAGCTCACGGTGACCGGATACGGAATGCGCCGCGGCCACTTCCAAAAGAACCGCCCGCCCTGATGGCTGAAGATCGACCCCCACACGGAATCGAGAAACGTCGGGATGATCGGGGCGTCGGTGCCCTGCACGACCTTCTCGAAACCGCGCTTGAACTTGAGCATGTTGCCGGTGCGCGAAATCTGCCCCTCGGCGAAGACGCACACCAGTTCGCCGCCGCGCAGGGCGTCGCGCGCTGCACGCAACGACGCCGCCAGCGCGCGCGGACCGTCGGTCGCCGCGATCGGAATCACCCCCATGACTCGAGCGAGCCAACGCAGGTGCGGACGGTTCGCGATGCCGCCCCAAATCACAAAACGGATCAGTCGATGGTGCGACGCGACCAGGAAGAATCCGTCGGCGTACGAAACGTGGTTGCAGATCAACAGACCCGGCCCGACCGCGGGAACATGCTCGCGACCGAGCACGCGCAGCCGGTAGAACGTGTGCGTCATCGACCAGAACAAGAACCGGAACAAGAACTCCGGCAGCAGCCAACAGACATACGTCGTCACTAAGAGCGTCAACACGCCACACGCCAGGAAAACCAGCGACGGCGTCAGCACTCCACCCGAGACCAACCGACCCACGCCCTGCCACGTGAGCAGCGCGACGACGACGTTCAGGACGCTCGCGATCGCCATGGTCGCGCCGACCGCGTCGCGCGAACTCTTCCACTGCAGCATCGCGACCAGCGGCACGCAAAACAAACCTCCGCTCAGCCCAAACAACACCAGCCACAGTGCGAAGCCGAACGACTGGGCCGATGACGCCGTCAGGCACAGACCGAACGAACTGGCCGCCAACCCGACGGCGCCCAGCGGCACGAGACCGAGTTCTACGTTGGCCGCCGAAAGATAGGCCGCAAGCACGCTGCCGAGCAACAGCCCCAGCACGATCTGGCAGCTCCACACACCGGCCAGGCCGGCCGCTTCTACCGAAATGCCTGTGAGGCCCACGAACACCGCCGCGGCCAAGAGCCAGAAGCACGCCGCGCCCAGCACCGAGAGCACAAAGGAACGGACTGAAAGAAGTCGGGCGATCTCGCCAATCACGAGCCGCACGCTCCCGTTCGTCGCGGACGGCGCTGCGGCGGTGAAGCGGTCCGAGTCGCCGAGCAGCGAGATTGGGATCGCCAGCGACGTCACGCCCGCCATCAAGGCGAACACGACGTCCAGGCGCCCGGCCGCTTCGTCGTGCAAGATGAGGCCGGCAAACAACCCGATCACCGCGCCGAGAAACATGGCCGCGTCGAGAACCCCCGCCACGCGCGAAATCTGGCCCTCGTCGAACATCTCTTTAACGATCGCGTGTCTGGTCGATGCGACGAACCCCGCCGCGGCGGACAACAAGGCAAGCAGCAACGCCGGGTCCCAGTCGGCGGTCGGCCCGGGACTCAGGCCCGTCGGATCCGACAGCAACAAGCCGGCCATCAAGATCGCAGTCGCCTGGCCCGCCCGTGCCGAAACCATCACGGCTCGCTTGCCCCACAGCGACGCCCACTGGGCCGCCTGCAACGCCGCGCAGAGGTACACCACCAGGCACGGCACGATCATCCAAACGGTCAACTCGAAACGCTGGCCGACCAGGGCTGCGACACCAATATTCCCGAATGCAGCGATGCACTCGGCCGCAGCCAGTCCGACGAAGGAAGCAGTGGCTGCTGGTTGCGACGACGGCTTGTCCGCTTGAAAACTCATCGCACATCGCTCCTGGCTGCCGCGCGACCGTCGAGATAATCCTGCAACGCATCTTGCCACGGGCGCGGCCGCGCGAGTCCCAGTTGCACCCATTTCTCCGTCGAAAGCACGCTGTAGCTGGGTCGCCGCGCCCGGGCGCCGAACTCGGCGGTCGTGATCGGCACGCATTCGACCTCGACGCCCGACCGCCGAAATATCTCGCAAGCAAACGCGTACCACGAACAACTGCCGCTGTTCGTCCAGTGATAGAGGCCGAAACGGTTGGTGCCGATTAGTTGCACTGTGGCCGCGGCGAGATCTTCTGTAAAGGTCGGCGTACACGTCTGATCGCGGACCACTCGCACCTGACGGCGCTCGCCGGCAAGTCGGAGCATCGTCTCCACGAAGTTCCCCCCCTTGCCGCCCGACCCGCGATGTCCGTAAAGCCCACAGGTGCGCAAGACGAAGTGCCGCGGGCATATTGACCGCACGAAGTACTCGCCCGCCAGTTTGCTTTGAGCATAGACGCCGATCGGTCCCGGGCAGTCGATTTCCGCGTAGGGTTCTACGCGCTCGTCGTCCAAGCCGAAGACATAGTCGGTGCTGAAGTGAACCAGCGCACAACCAAGCTTGCGGCAGACCAGGCTGAGTTCGCGCACGCCCAGGGCGTTGACGGCGAACGCCTCGGCCGGCCGCGCCTCGGCGTCGTCGACGAGATTGAACGCGGCGGCATTGATCACGACGCTTGCAGAAACCGGCGCCACTGCCGCCTCGATGCTCGCCGGGTCGGTCAACTCAATGTCGCGATGCGTGAGCGGCATGGCCCGTCCGCCGAGCAACCGGCAGAGAGCCTGTCCCAATTGGCCTGCCGCACCGACGATCGCAACGGTCACAGTTCGCTCCTTGAACGCCTGACTTGGTGGTGCAATACACCGCACGCGGCCATCAATGAGACGTTTTCGTTTGACGCCCAGCCGAAGGCGCCGGCAGAACATGGCTGGGATTGTGCATCTGCGGTCACCTGCGGCTCCGCGTTAAACGAGTCAAACCTGCCGCGTGCGGTATAGTGAGCACACAGCCGCACGGGCGACGACCTACCGAACGGTGCGGCGTGGCAACCAAGACGCCGTAGTCCGTCTTCGTGGTTCCAACGGGCGTCGAGCCGCAGTGTGCGCGAACTCGCGTACCGGTGAATCTTCGTTGCAGGACCTTGGGCGATCCCGCCCATTGGACATCGCAGTGCCGAAGGAGGGAGTCGAACCCTCACTCCCGTTAAGGGAACTGGATTTTGAATCCAGCGCGTCTGCCATTTCGCCACTTCGGCAAAGTCGTTCGGATTCTTAATGTGTGTCAAACGACTTGGCTTGTCAATCCCCCGCTGGTTACGCGCAGCGATGCGCAGTCACACCAGTCCGAAGAAAACGTAGCAGATCACCGCGCCCACCAGCGACATCGCCAGGCCCCAGGCGAGTACTCGGTTGAATAGCCGGCGGCGGTCTTCGGTTGCCGGCGCACTGGCGACGCACAATGCACCGATCGTCGATAGCGGCGACACATCGACCAGGTGGCCGCCGACGTTGATCGACGACGCGATGGCCAGCGGGTCGCCGCCGCCTAACTTGTCCACCAGGTCGGGCACCGCGGGCAGGAACGCCGGCAGCACGACGCCCGACGTGCTGCTGTACACCGACACGAGACCCGTCGCCAGTGCGACCACGCCCGTAACCGACCGCTGAGACGAGAGCCGCGCGATCAGACTGCTGAACAAGTCGATGCCGCCGGTCCTTTCGAGCAACGCCGTGAGCACCGTCACACCGCACACCATGATCAGCACGCTCCAGGGCATCCCGCGCACCGCCTGCTGTTCGTCGGCGAGCCGCAGTGCGGTGAGCAGCACGGCGCCCGCCAGAGCCGCGACGCCGACCTCGACCCCGAAGAACACTGCCCCGATCACCAGCGCGGCGATGACGCCCAACGTGGCCGCGTGGCGGAACTCCCACCGTCTGTCCGCCTCGTGGCTCGAGGGGCACGTTTCCGAACGTGCCAATGTCGTTGACGAACCGGTCGGCACGTTGCTAACGCGCCCCACTGCCATCTCCTCGGAAGAATGATGGGATGCGGTCTCGGTCGTTGGCGAATCGTGTGGAACCGTCGTGGGTGTCTCGTCGTAGCGCCGCGCGAACAGCCGCAAGCCGCCCAACAGCACGTAGCCGGCGATGGCGGCGGCCAGGTTCGCCAGCAGGTTATTCACAAACGTCTCGCGCTCATGCCCGCCAAGCCCGATCCGCCTCATGATGTCGCCGGCTATCAACCCGGTCGGCGCGATCGGCGACAGTGCGCCGGCCACGGCGCCGTGGGCGACCATGATCGTCATGAGAAACGCCGGAATGCCCGCCCGGCCAGCCACGGCCATCGCCATCGGACCTACCAGCGCCGCCGCCGCAATGTTGCCCGCCCCGACCGACGCGATCGCCAGTGCAAGACCAAAGAACAGCACCGGCATCAGCCCGACGTTGCCGCGACAACTCCGCATCGCCATGCGCGTTACCTTGTCCAGCGTGCCGTTCACCTGAGCGCACGAAAACAGCAGCGTCACGCCGAGCAGCGTCAGGAATAGTCTGCTCGGAAAGCCGGCCGCCACAACCTCGAACCCGATGGTCTGCCCGTACAGCGGCGCGATGTAGACGCCGATGAGCCACGCGAGCACGGCTGCCAGCAGTCCGGCATTCACCGTGGTTGTGCAGCTCACCACGATCGTGATGAACAGCGCCGCCAGAGATATCCACGCAAGGTTCATTGATCGTCTCCGATCGGCAGCAGCGTCGTGCGCAGCAACACAGCCGGGTGCACCGCGTCGGCGCCGGCGAAGTGTGCGATTTGATGGCGGCACGAGAACCCGGCCGCCACCACGACGCTCTGGGCCGCCCTGTCGCGTACGGCGGGGAACAGGCGTCGCTCGCCCACCGCCCGCGAAACGTCGTAGTGTTCCCGTTCGTAGCCGAACGAACCGGCCATGCCGCAGCAGCCGGCATCGAGGTCGACGACCGCTGCGCCCAACGCCGACAGGGCCCGCAACGCCGCCTCGGTTCCGACCAGCGATCGGTGATGGCAATGCGTGTGGAGCAGGACCTGGGGCGGGCCTGACCGACGATTGTGCGGCGCCGCAGCGCCCGCCGCGGTCAGCCGCGCCGCCGCCCACTCGTCGAACAGCATGCAGGCATTCGCCACGCTGCGCGACTGCGACTCCATCTCACCGCGCAGCAGGTGCGGATGATCGTCGCGCACGGCGGAGTAGCAGCTTGGCTCGACAAACACGATGGGCAGTCCGCGCCGCGCCGGCTCGATGAGCGCACGCACGGTCGCCTCGGCTGCCGCGCGGGCTTCGGTCAGCAGGCCCTTTGAAATGAGCGGCCGCCCGCAACAGACACGCGGCGGTATCGCGACGCGCTCGCCGATCGCCTCCATCAACTCCACCGCCGCAATCGCGACGGGCGGCTCGAAGAAGTTGCTGAACGTGTCGGGATACAGAATCACGGTGGCTTCCAGGTCGTCGACCGCTCGATTCTCGGCCGGCGTCGAGGTGCGCCGACGCCGCCACCACGCCTCGAATGTCTCCCGCGCGAACAGCGGCGGCTCGCGGCGACGGTCTATGCCGATGAGGTGCTCGGCAAGCCAGCGGGCGGGTCGGCTGCCGAGCAGCCAGTTCGACGCCGGCGCCAGCCGGCAGCCCCAGCGGGCCGCGCGGTCCACGTGAGCGAGCAGTCGCGATCGCAGCGGGACTCCGTGCGCCGCGTGAAAATGGTGCAGGAACTCGCTCTTGAGCCGGGCCATGTCGACACCCGTGGGACATTCGCTCTTGCACGCCTTGCACTCGAGGCACAGTTCCATTACGCGGTGCAACTCACGATCGGCGAGGCCGGCGGACCCGAGTTGGCCGCTGATCGCCAGGCGCAGCGCACCGGCCCGGCCCCGTGTCGAATCGACTTCGTCGCGCGTGGCCATGTACGACGGGCACATCGTGCCGGCCGCCGTCTTGCGACACTCGCCGATTCCGCCGCACTGCTCGGCAGCGCGGGCGATGCCGCCGAAGTCGCTGAAGTCCAGCGTCGTCGGCAACTCGCGCGTCTCGTACGCCGACCCGAATCGGAGCTGCGCGGTCAGCGGCGCGGCCGCCACAATCTTGCCCGGATTCAGAATGCCGGCCGGATCGAACGCACGTTTGATCTCGCAGAACGCTTCGTACAGCACCGGGCCGAACATCTTCGCTTGGAACGGACTGCGCGCCAGCCCGTCGCCGTGCTCGCCCGACAGCGCCCCGCCGAACTCCAGAACCAAGTCGGCGATCGCGGCGGCGATCCGCTCGAACTTCTCGACGCCCTCGACCGACTTGAGGTTCACCACCGGGCGCACGTGCAACAGGCCGACCGACGCGTGGGCGTAGTACCCGGCTTGCGTGCCGTTCGCGGCGAGGACTTGTTGAAACCGCGCGATGTAGTCGCGCAGCCGATCGGGGCTGACCGCAGTGTCCTCGACAAACGAGACTGCCTTCGCGTCGCCTCGCTCGGACATGGACAGGCCGAGCGCGGCGCGACGCAGTCTCCAGATCTTCGCTTGCGCGGCCGGCTCGGTCGCGCGGTGAGAATGGTAGCCCAGCGACCGCTCGCGAAGATCGCACTCCAGACGGGTCAACCGGTCGCTCAGCGACTCATCGCCGTTCGCGAAGAACTCGACAATTAGCACGGCGGCCGGGTCGCCGACGATGAAATCGCGCAGCGGCTCGAATTCGGTCCGACCGCGCGTCGTGTCGAGAATGAACCGGTCGACCACCTCGACGGCCGACGGCCGGTGTTGCAGGATGAATGGCGTGGCAGCGAGCGCCTCGAGCAGGTCGTTGAAATGCACCACCGCGATCGCTCGCTGGGGCGGCAAGGGCGCGAGCCGCAGCTTGGCGTCGAGCACGACCGCGAGTGTCCCCTCGGAGCCGACGATCAGGCGGGCGAGGTTGAACCGTTGAACGGGTGAGCCGTTGAACGGTTGGGCGATGGGCCAGGCTGCGGGTCCCGCAGGCCCGTCGGCCGGCACGCGACGTAGGACGAACTCGTCCAAGTTGTAGCCGCCGACTCGCCGCAGAATCTTGGGGTAGCGACGCTCGACTTCGGCCGCGTGTTCGCCGGCCAGGCGCCGCACGGTTCGGTAGCAGTCGCCCTCGCGATTCGGCTGCGCACACTTCGCGGCCACGTCCGACTCGTCGAGCGGCCGCATCTCGACCACGCTGCCGTCGGCGAGCACGACGGTCAGCTCCTCGACGTAGTCCAGCGTCTTGCCGTAGACGACCGAGCGAGTGCCCGACGAGTTGTTGGCAATCATGCCGCCGACTGTGGCACGGTCGGAGGTGGAGATGTCGAGCGGCAGCCAGAGGCCGTACGGTTTCAGGGCCGCGTTTAGGTCGTCGAGCACGATGCCCGGCTCGACGCGCACCCACTGTTCGCCGGGGTTCAGCACAAGAACGCGATTGAGATACTTCGAGAAATCAAGCTGCACTCCCGCCCCGACGGCCTGGCCGGCCTGCGAGGTGCCGCCGCCGCGCGGGGTGATCGAGACGCCGCGCTCGCCGCAGAGCTTGACCGTGTGGAACACGTCGTCGCGCGACCGTGGGATCACGACGCCGAGCGGCATGATCTGATAGACGCTCGCGTCGGTGGAGTAGATCGCCCGCGAGATGCGGTCGAACCGCACCTCGCCGTCGATCGCGGTGCGCAGCGCCGGTTCCAAGTCGCCCCCGCGACTCACGTCATCGCGCGGCGCGACGGATCGGTCGGCATCCAGTTGGTTCGGCGACTCGATCACGGGTGTACCTGCTCGAAGGCTTCGCGCAGGAGATTCAGGCCGCGCGCCAGGTTGTCGCCGCCACCCGCGAACGAAACGCGCAGTGTGCCTTCGCCGGCCGGCCCGTAGGCCGCGCCGTGCACGACAACGACCCCGAACTCGTTCAGCAGCCGGCGACGAATCGCGTCGGAGTCGCCGCGCGAGCGCACGTCGAGCAGCGCGAAGAACCCGCCTTCGGGCGCGAGAACGCTCAGGTCGGGAACGGCGGCGAGCGAACTGCAGACGCGGTCTCGCCGGGCGGCATACTCGGCTCGCATGGCGGCTACGCAATCTTGCGGGCCTGCCAGCGCGGCGACGCCGGCATCTTGCACGAACGCGGCCGGGCCGCGGCTCGACTGCTGAAGCACCAGGTACATCGCGCGAACGAGCGCGGCCGGCCCGGCACAGTAGCCCAGCCGCCAGCCGGTCATGGCGTAGGTCTTGGAAAAACTGTTCACGATGATCGTGCGCTCGCGCGCCGCGGGCGAGACAGCAGCGGGCGAGATGTGGCGGTGTGCGTCGTAGACAATCGCCTCGTAGATTTCGTCGCTGATGATGACGAGGTCGCGGGCGACGGCGAGTTCGACGATCGGCTGAAGTTCGTCGCGTCGCAACACCGTGCCGGTCGGATTCCACGGCGTGTTGAGTAAGACGGCGCGGGTGCGCGGCCCGCACGCGGCGGCCAGCGCGTCAGCGGCGAGCGCGAATCGACCGGCGGCGATCGAGGCGGCGACCGGCTTGGCGACGCCGCCCACGAGGGCGATGACCGATTGATAGGCATCGTAGATCGGGTCGGGTACCAGTATTTCGTCGCCCGGATCAAGCACGGCGGCGAGCGCGGCGTAGATGCCGAACGTGGCGCCGGTGGTGATCAGGATTTCGTCGCCTGCGGAGTATCTCAGACCGTTCTCGCGGCTAAGCTTCGCCGCCACGGCGTCGCGCAGCGCCGGCTCACCTTGGTTGTTGGGATAACCGGTGCGGCCATCGCGCAGCGCGCGACAGGCCGCATCGACGATATGTGCTGGAGTCGCGAAATCCGGCTCGCCGCGCATCAGCGACACGATCGGCTTGCCCGCCGCCTGCCGCGCGCGGACCTCGACCAGGATGGCGTTCACGGCCGTCGGTTTCAGTGCGGCGGTCCGGCGAGATGGCGTGGCCGATTTCATAGGAAGGTGTCCGGGGGTGCGTCTGCGATTTCATCGGTGGCCTCGATTCCAATGATGCGCTGGCAATCGGGCAGCGAGTCGAGGAACAGGCGGCCGTAGTGTTTGGTCAGGACGCGCGGGTCGAGGATGGCGACGATGCCGGTGTCGCTGCGCGTGCGGATGAGGCGGCCGAAACCTTGCTTGAGCTTGATGACCGCCTCGGGCAACTGGTAGTCGTTGAACGGATTGCCGCCCGCCTCGCGAATGGCCTCGAGCCGGGCCTCGAGCAGCGGGTGGTCGGGGACGCTGAACGGCAGCTTGGTGATGATCACGTTGCGCAGCGCGTCGCCCGGGACATCGACGCCTTGCCAGAAACTGTCGGTGCCGAACAGCACCGAGTCGGGTTGCTGGCGGAATAGTTCGAGCATCTTGGTGCGCGGCGTGCCGTCGGCCTGACTGAAAAAGGGCATGTTTCGGGCCGTGAACCAGCCGTTCAGCCGAGCGGCGACGTCCTTCATCAGGCGGTAGCTTGTGAACAGGACGAACGCGCCGCCGCGGGTGAGTTCGATGTAGTGGCGAATCGCGTCGGCCGCGCGGGCCTCGAACGCGGCGGTCTGGCTGCTGGGGTCGGGCATGCGGGCGGCGATGTGGATCTTGGCCTGCTCGCGGTAGTTGAACGGGCTACCCAGTCGCAGCGTGCGGCATTCGGTGAGGCCGAGCCGTCGCTTGAAGAAGTCGAACGACGCCTGGCGGCCGACGGCGAACGTCGCGCTGGTCATGATGCACGTCGGCACCTTCGAGTAGAGCATGTCGCGCAGCGCGGGTCCGACGTCGATCGGGGCGGCGGCGAGCGTGATGCGCCGGCGGCGGCCGGTCGAGATCTCGTTCCAATAGACATTTCCCGGCGTGCCCTGCCGCATCCACTCGGCGAGCGACGCGGCGTGTCCCTCGCACCGTTCGGCGGCGGCGACCAGCTCCTGCCGCTGCTCGTCTCGATCGACATTGTCGGCGCATTCGTCGATCGCGCGGGCGAGCTTGCGCAGCTCGTCGTAAAGCCGGTTCTCGACGGGCGGCGTCTGGCGGACGCGGCCGTTCGGGCGGCCTTGCGTCTCTTGCCAGCGCGCGAGCGATTCGAAGAAGTCGTCGGCCGCGAACCGCGCGGCCTGCACCTGATCTTCGGCCTGCTTCGCGCGGTGGTGGACGAGCAGGCCGCGATTGGTGCGCGAGTTGTACAGCTTGTTGAGCAGGTAGTCGATCTGCGTGTTCGCCAGCTCAATGCCCATGTGCTCGGCGGCGACGGCTTCGAGCGTGTGTGCCTCGTCGAACACGACGACGTCGTAGTCGGGCAGCAGACTGGCGCCGACGCGCCGTAGCGCGAGGTCGCTGAAGAACAGGCTGTGGTTGACCACGAGGATCTGGGCGTTGTGGACGCGGCGACGCGCCTTGAAGAAGAAGCACTGGTTGTAGGTCGGGCAGTCGCGGCCCAGGCAGTTGCCGGTCTCGCTGCGGACCTCGTCCCAGACCTGGGGCAGGGCCTTGAACGCGAGGTCGCTCATGCTGCCGTCATCGGTCGAGCCTGCCCAGGCGGCGATCTTCTTGAGTTGATCGAAC
Source organism: Planctomycetia bacterium (assembly GCA_036758585.1). Taxonomy (GTDB): domain Bacteria; phylum Planctomycetota; class Planctomycetia; order JALXBF01; family JBGPMX01; genus DAIOWH01. Next base: position 4,678 of record DAIOWH010000075.1, on the reverse strand, counting down.
TCTTCGTTCTGGAAGAACGTGTGGGCGGCCCGGTCGCGAGCGGCTGCCAGGCGGCGCAGGCTGATGTAGTTCGATCGTCCCTTGACCAGCACGGCCGAGAACTCGTCGGGCATCACGGCGCGGAGGAACGGGATGTCCTTTTCGATCAGTTGTTCCTGCAGGCTGATCGTGTGCGTCGAGATGACGACTTTCTTCTTCTTGGCCTTGTCGTCGTCGGCGTCGGCCGTGGCGGCGAGGATGGCCGGCACGAGGTACGCGAAGCTCTTCCCGACGCCCGTGCCGGCTTCGACCATGAGGTGCTGCGGCGCTTCGATGGCCTGCGCGACCGCTTCGGCCATTTCAAGCTGCTGCGGGCGCTGCTCGTAGGCGTTCAGTCGGCGAGCGATCAGGCCGTCGGAACCGAGCACCTGCTTGACGTTGTGTGGGTCCATTAGATGAGAAGCGCCGGGAGTTGCCGAAGCTCTCTCTTGAGCGGGTCGAGCATTAGTCCCAGCTCTTCCAGCGTCACCACTCCAAGCAGCGTTGCGTCGCCCTCTTCACCGCAAATAACCGTCGAGGGCGCGGTCCGTCCTTGAAACTCGAAGTGGGCCGCGGCCGTGTCACGCTCAATCTTGGAACCATCCGCCAGAATGAACGATCGTTTGCCGGTCGGTCGGATGCCGAGCTTCGTCAAGATCATGCGGGGAATGGCCGAGTAATGCGCTCCAGAGTCCACGAGGCACTCGACCGTCTCCTCGCGCCGGGCGTGTGGCGATTTCTTGATCACAACATTCACAAAAGTCACACCCACTTGTTTCGCCTTTCTGGAGCGGTCATCGGCGCGTTTCGGAAATCAGCCCGTCGGTCGGGCTGGACGCGGTGGCGTAGAGCTTGCGTGGGATGCGGCCGGCGAGATAGGCCAGCCGGCCGGCCTCGCAGGCGTGGCGCATCGCGTGGGCCATGCGCACGGCGTCCTTCGCGCCGGCGATGCCGGTGTTCAAGAGCACGCCGTCGCAGCCAAGTTCCATCGCAATCGTCACGTCGCTGGCCGTGCCCACGCCCGCGTCGATGATGACCGGATAGTTCGGGTCGTCGCCCTTGAGATACTCGAGGATGATGCGGATGCTGTTCGGGTTGAGCACGCCCTGGCCCGAACCGATCGGGCTTCCGGCGGGCATCACGCTAGTCGCCCCGGCCGCCTTGATGCGCCGCGCCATGATCGGATCGTCGGAGGTGTAGCACAGCACCTGGAATCCCTCGCCAACCAGTTTCTCGGTCGCCTCGAGCGTGGCGATCGGGTCGGGCAAGAGCGTCTTCGGATCGCCCAGCACTTCGAGCTTGACCCAATCGGCGCCGGGGTTGTTCATGTTCGTGAGGATTTCGCGACCGAGTCGGGCGTGGCGAATCGCATCGTCGGCGCTGTAGCAACCCGCCGTGTTCGGCAGGATGGTGTACCGGCGCAGGTCGATGTACTCGAGCAGGTTGCGGCCCTCGCGGTCGATCAGTCGTTCGCGACGCACGGCGACCGTGACGACCTCGCAGCCGCTTGCGTCCATGGCGGCGCGCATCACGTCGAAGGTCGAGTACTTTCCGGTGCCGGTGATGAGCCGACTTTGGAAGCGATGCGTGCCGAGCACGAGCGGGCTGTCGGACTGTGGTGCGATTGCCATTGGCGACTAACCTCCGCCGACCAGAGTAACGATCTCGACGGCGTCGTTCACGGCCAGAACGTGCTGTTCGTGGCGAGGGCGCGGGACGAGTTCCCGGTTCACCTCGACAGCCACAGGCTGCGCCCGCAGGTTCAAGTGCTCGAGCAGCATGGCCACGGTCGTGTGTTCCGGCACGTCACGCTCGGACCCATTCAGCTTGATCTGCACTCGTTCCGTCTCCGACCGTTCGTTCATCCCCGCGCGAGTCTAAGGTTCCACTGAGCGTGAAGCAAGCCGGCGTCTGGGGCGGGCGACGGGCGCCGCCGCGACAGAATACGCCGATTCTGCGGCAAGGTTGTCGCCAAGTCGCGCCCTCGTGCATATTAAAGGGCATGAACTCAGGCCACGAGGCGAAACAGACGGCTGACGCCGCGGTGGAACGGCTGCGGGCGGGCGGCGCGGCGGCGTGGAACGACGCGCTGGCCGAGCACCGCGATCGGTTGCGGTCGATGATCGCGCTGAGGCTCGACCGGCGCCTGCACGGACGGATCGACCCGTCGGACGTGATTCAGGAGGCGTATATCGAGGCGACTCGCCAGCTTCCCGGTTATCTTGAGCAGCCGAAAATGTCGGTGTTCTTGTGGCTGAGGTTGATCGTGGGCCAGAGGCTGATACAACTGCACCGCAAGCTCACCACGCCGCAGCCGTTCCAAAATCATCCCTATGACCAGCGACGGAGCGAAGCGAGACCCGTTCGACCAAGTGGCCGAGTCGTTTGTAGTTCATTCATGGCCAGAGCGTCGCGGCGGTTCTCGATGAGCTACGCCGCCTGCGCCGCGGGCCGCGCGACGACGACATTCACGCACCAAAGGACTTGCAGCCCGTATCGCAGGTTGCGGCCAATCTGGCGTCCGGCCGGTTCGCCCGGCCGCCCAGCGCCGAGCCGAGCCAGAACGTCAGTGAGCCGGTTCGGCTCGCCGTGTCAAACGAGGCCGCCGACACGCCTGATTCTGTTGCACTGCCCGACGCCGCGGGCGGCACGCGAACGCCTCCCAAAGAACTGGCCGTGGGGCGGGCTTCCAGCCTGCCAACCAGTTCCTTGGTCGACATTGGCAGGCTGGAAGCCTACCCCACGGCTCACGACGGCAGCACCACATCCGTCACACTGGTCGGGCAGTCGACGTGGAGCGAATCGCGCGGCGACCCCTACTTCATCGCCGTGGCGAGCTTGGGCGTACAGGCCGCCGAGGCGCTCGCGCACGCGCATGGCGAGGGCATGCTGCACCGCGACGTGAAGCCGTCCAACTTGCTCGTCGACATCCAGGGCGACATCTGGCTCACCGACTTCGGCCTCGCCAAGTCGACCGGCGCCGAAGACCTGACCCGAAGCGGCGATATCGTCGGCACGCTGCGCTACATGGCCCCCGAGCGTTTTTCCGGCCGGACCGACGGGCGCAGCGACGTCTATGGACTCGGCCTCGTCCTGTATGAACTGCTCACCCTGCAGCCGGCATTCGAGGCGGAGGAACGGCCGAAGCTGATCGACCTCATCCTGCACTCGGAACCGGCGCGGCCGCGGTCGATCGATGTGCGGATACCGAGTGACCTGGAAACGATCGTGCTCAAGGCGATCGCCAAGGAACCGCCAGACCGCTACCAAACGCCCGCGGAAATGGCCGACGATCTGCGTCAGTTCTTGCGCGATCGGCCGATTCGAGCGCGGCCCGTGGGCGCGGTCGAGCAGTTGTGGCGGTGGTCGCGACGGAATCCGGCGATCGCCTGGCTGACGGCGGCGGTGGCGACGTTGGTGGTGGGACTAGGCGGTGCGGGCGTCGTGCTGCACCTGGTGCGCGGCGAGCGAGATCGAGCGATCGTTGCGGAATCGGCCGCTCGCGAGGCGACGACGCGGGCCGTGTCCGCCGAGCGCGAGGCGACCGCGCGGAGGCATCTTGCCGAGGCGGCCCGACTGCGCCACAGCGGCGAGACCGGCCGCAAGGCGCGATGCCTGGATGAACTAGGACGCGCGATGCGATTGAATCCGTCCGAAGAACTGCGGTTTGAGTTGCGCAACGAGGCCATCGCCGCATTGGCCATGACCGACGTGCGGTTTGGTCGCACGTGGCCAGGCGTGCCCGAACGCACCCTGTCGATCGCGGTTGACCCCGACCACGAGCGATACGCACGCAGCCATCAGGACGGAACCATTTGCATCCGCCGATTGGCCGACGACCACGAGTTGCTCCGGTTCGCGGTCGCCGGCGACCAGCCGAAACAAGCCATCTACTTCAGCCCCGACGGCCGGATGCTGCTCGGCCACAGCAACTTCGATGGCGGCCGGGTGCAGATGTGGGACACGGCCAGCGCCGCGCCGGTCCTGCCGCAAGCGATCGACGGGTGCCTCGGCTTCGATTTCAGCCCCGACGGGCGTACGCTCGTCGTGGCGCGATCCGACCGGTCGGTCAGCCTCATCGATCTCGCCACGTGCGCCGAGACGCGCCGCTTTCAAACGCCCGCGGTCGCGCACTGGGTGGCCTTTCATCCGGACGGACGGCGGTTGGCCATCTCGTTCCGCGAGCGCGAAGCCGCGGTGCAAGTTTGGGACGCCGAGTCGGCCGCAGCAACCGCCGAGTTGCCAACGTTTGGGGCGGTTCATTACGTGGCATGGCACCCCGACGGCAAACATCTCGCGCTGGCGATGGGCAGGGGAGCAGTGGAGTTGTGGGACATGGCCCCGCTCAAGCGAACCGCCACGATCGCGGTGTCGGCCACGCCGGTCACGTGGATCGAGTTCGACCCGACGGGCGACTTTCTGCTGACGGCCGGTTGGGACGGCTACACCCGATTGTGGCAAACGCACGCCCAACGCCAGGTCGCCGCGCTGCCGGGCGCGTGGCCCGGCTGGAGTCGCGACGGCCGCGTGCTGGCGGCGCGCAGCGTCGACGGCAGCGTCGATGGCCTGCAGTTGGTCGAGCTGGATCAGTCGGATGAATACGCGGTCCTAAATGGCTTTGCGTGATTCTGGGAGTCCGCAGGGACAGTAGCCCGACGCG
>DAIOWH010000074.1:0-28960 GCA_036758585.1 Planctomycetia bacterium | reverse complement strand
CTCCCTCGCTGGCGCGTCGGGCTACTGTCCCAGAATCGTGCAAGGCTATTTAGGGTCAGCACTCGCGCGGCCAAAGTGTCCACCACCCAAGCCAAGTGGTCAATGCCATGCGTGCCCCAGCTTGGGTAGCGGGTCGATTTGCAACCACCAATGGGCGGGTGTACGGATTTGAGTTTGGCCCCGACCAACTTTATCCAGGACACGATTGGGCAAAACTGAGGTTCGGACACCAGCCCCGAGCCTCCAGCAAGCCTCGAGCTCGGGCCTCATTCAACCAGACATTTCCCTTGACCCTCTTCGCGGATTCTCTGACAATCGCGTCGTGAATTGACGCCCGCGGCAGATGGTCGCGCCTGCCTGAATCGTCCCGCCTGATTGGGCCGCTGAGGAATTGGTCCGAAATAACTTTCCGACGTTCCAAGCCGATGTGGACGGGCACTCTTGCCCGTTGTGCCGGTCAGACGGGCAAGAGTGCCCGTCCTACCGGGAAGTTATTTTGGACCAATTTCTGAGTCTCGGATGTGGTGGAAACCCGCCATGCCACACGAAGCGTCGCACAGTTTGATCGATCACACGGTACAGGGAGGTCCGATGATCGCCGCCCGGACGCTACGAATGACCTGCACGGTCACGCTCGCTTGGTGCTCGTGGCTGGCCGGCCACGTTCGCGCCGACGAACCGGTCCCGATCCATCAGCTCATTGACGAGACGATCGCGGCCGCGTGCCAGGCCAAGGGACTACCGCTTGCCGAGCCGGCGTCCGACGCCGAGTTCCTGCGGCGCCTCTATCTCGACCTCGTGGGAACAATCCCGTCGGCCGCTGATGCGCGCGCGTTTCTGGACGACGCCGCGCCCGACAAGCGCGCCAAGCTGATCGACCGGCTGCTCGCCAGTCCGGAACACGCCCGCCACCTGGCGCGGGTCTGGAACGTGATGTTCATGGAACGACGGCCCGATAAGCATGTGGCCGCGGCGCAGTGGCAGGAGTATCTGCGCAAGTCGGCGCTCGACAACAAGCCGTGGGATGTGCTCGTGCGCGAAATCCTGTCCGTCGACGGCGCCGACGAGACCACACGACCAGCCGCCAAGTTCGTGCTCGATCGCGAGGCCGAGCCACACCAGACGACCCGCGACATCGGCCGCGTGTTCCTGGGCGTCAACCTGCAGTGCGCCCAATGCCACGACCATCCGCTGGTCGACGGCTATCCGCAAGACTGGTACTACGGCCTGTTCGCGTTCGTGAGCCGCACGGCGCTATTCACCGACAAGAAGAACAAGAACCTCGTCTCGCTGATGGAAAAGGCCGACGGCGACGTGACGTTTACGTCGGTGTTCGACAAGACGAAGGCCATCAAGAACGCCACACCGCGCGTGCTCGACGCGAAAGCAATCGACGAGCCGAAGCTCGAAAAGGGTCAGGAGTACGCCGTGGCCCCGACCGACGGCGTCAAGCCCGTGCCGAAGTTCAGTCGCCGCGCCCAGTTGCCGAGCCAACTCACGAGCCCCGACGTGCCGGCGTTTCGACGCAACATGGCCAACCGGCTCTGGGCGCACATGATGGGCCGAGGGCTGGTTCATCCGGTCGACATGCACCACGACGACAACCCGCCGTCGCACCCGGAATTGCTCGCCGCGCTCGGCGATCGGTTCGCGACCGCGAAGTTCGACGTGCGCACCATGCTACGCGAGCTGGCCCTGAGCCAGACCTACCAGCGGTCGTCGCTGCCTCCGCCAAGCGGCGAGCCCCCGCCGGCTGAGTCGTTCGCCGTCACGTCGCTCAAACCACTGACGCCTGAACAATTGGCATGGTCGATCATGCAAGCGACCGGGCTGGCCGATCATCAGCGATCGGCACTCGGCGCGAAACTGAACGAGGCCACGCTACACGACGGGTTGGTCGGCAATGTCTCTCCGTTCGTCGGCACGTTCGCGGGACCAGCCGGCCAGCCGGAGGGCAAGTTCCAGGCGACGCTCGCTCAATCCCTCTTCATCAACAACGGCGGCCAGGTCCGCGATTGGCTCGCCCCGCGCGCTGGCAGCCTGGTCGATCGCCTAATGAAGCTCAACGATCCTGCCGCGATTGCCGATGAACTCTACTTGAGCATCCTGACCCGCCCGCCCACGACCGAGGAACGTGCCGAGGTGGCCGAGTACCTGACCGACCGCGGCGCCGACCAGCGCGCCGCCGCGTTTCAGGAACTGGCCTGGGCACTTGTGGCGTCCGTGGAGTTTAGGTTCAACCATTAGCACCGCCTACTTGGAGGTGTCCCATGCGTCAATGCAGTTACGCGTGCAGCTCGGTGGAGCATCGCATTTCGCGGCGCAGCCTGCTGGCCGGGCTGGCTGGCGGAGCGGCGGGCGCGATGGGCCTTAGCGGGTTCGCCCATCCGGCTGTCGCCGAACAGTTGAAGGCGGCGGCGAAGCGCGTGCTCGTCGTCTTCCTGGCCGGCGGTTCGAGCCAGCTTGAGACGTGGGACCCGAAGCCGGGCACTGACACCGGTGGACCGACGCTGGCCATCCCGACGTCCGTGTCCGGCGTCCACATCGCCGAGTTGCTGCCGTACACCGCCAGGCAAATGCACCGGCTGGCGATCGTGCGCAGCATCAACACCAAGGAAGACGATCACGGGAAGGGGCACTACATGATGGAGACCGGTCGCCGCCAGGAGCCGGGGATGAGCTACCCGACGATCGGCTCGGTGGCCGCCAAGTTCCTGGCGTCCGAGGCCGAGTCGCTGCCGGGGTACGTTCACGTCACGCCCGGTGGCAGTTCCTTCGGCACCACCGATTCGGCGTTTCTCGGACCAAAGTTCGCTTCGGTGACGTTGGGCGATGGCGTGTTGCCGACGACGGCGGCGCGGCCGGAGTCGTTGACCGAGTCGGCCGATCGCATGCGCAACGAGATGCGCCGCCGCGCCGACCACCGTTTTCAGCAACGACGCCGCACGGCCGAAACCGAAGCGTATAGTCAATCGTATGAGCAGGCGGCCGAGCTGATCGCCAAGCGCGAGGTGTTCGACGTGACGAAGGAATCGCCGCGCGACCTGGAACGATACGGTACGCACGATTTCGGCCGGCACATGCTGCTCGCGCGGCGGCTGCTCGAGCGCGGCATCACGGCCGTCAAGGTGTCGCACTCGAACTATGACACGCACAACGAGAACTTCGACTTCCACATCGAACAGCTTGGCGAGTTCGATCGCCCGTTTGCCACAATGATCGAAGACCTGGCCGAACGCGGCATGCTCGACAGCACGCTCGTCGTGGTCATGGCCGAATTCGGCCGCACACCGCGCATCAATCACCTGCTCGGCCGCGACCACTGGTCGGCCGCGTGGTCGGTCTGCCTGGCCGGTTGCGGCATTCAAGGCGGCGCGGTGATCGGCAAGACGAACCCGAACGGCACGGCCGTCGCCGACCGTCAGGTCGGCGCTGGCCACCTGTTCCACACCTACTTCCGCGCCCTGGGCCTCGATCCGACGAAGAAATACGTCGTCGCCGGCCAGCCGATTCCGATGGCCGACCCACAGGCCGACGCGATCCAGGAGTTGCTCGCGTAGCTCGTTCTACTGCCATGGTCTCGAACCTACCGACTCCCGTCGTCGCCGACCCCGCTCAGACGCGGCAGGTCAAGGAGTTGAAGCACGCGCGGCCGCTGTTCGCGTGTCGCTTTGACCCGGCCGGACGGTTCGCGGTCGCGGGGGCGCAGGGCAACGACGTCGCGCGGTGGGAGATCGCCAGCGACAAGAAGACCGACCTCGTGGGGCATCAAAGTTGGGTGCGGGCGATGACTTTTTCGCCGCGCGGCGAGCGGCTGGTGACGGGCGACTACGCCGGCCGCGTGACGTGCTGGTCCTACGCTGATGACGCGCCGCGTCCGGTCTGGACCGCCGAGGCCCATCGCGGTTGGGTGCGAGCGGCGTCGGCCAGCCCCGACGGCGAGCTGGTCGCCACAGCGGGCAACGACGACCTGGTACGACTGCGCACCATTGAACATGGCACTCCGGTGCGCGAGTTTGTCGGCCACGACTGCCACGTCTACAACACGCTCTTCGACCCGACGGGTGCGTACCTAGTCTCGGCCGATCTGAAGGGCCGCATCAAGCACTGGGAAGTCGCAACCGGTAGGCTGGTGCGCGACCTCAACGCCGCGGAGCTGCACAAGTACGACGGCGGCTTCCGCGCCGACATCGGCGGCGCACGCGGCATGGCGTTCAGCCCCGACGGTCGCTATCTCGCCTGCTCAGGCATCACCGAGGTAACGAACGCATTTGCCGGTGTTGGTCAACCGCTTGTGGTCCTGATCGACTGGTACACCGGGCAGCGCAAGCAATTACTGAAGCCGAAGGACGCATTTCAAGGCGTTGCTTGGGGTATCGCATTTCACCCGAACGGATTCCTGGTCGGCGTCGGTGGCGGGGGCGGCGGCGGAATCCTATGGTTCTGGAACCCAGAGCACGTCCAGTCGTTTCACTCCGTGAAACTGCCGCAGACTGCGTACGACATCGCGTTGCACCCCAGCGGGCTGGAACTTGCCACGGCCCACTACGACGGCTCGCTGCGCATTCACGCCATGACGCCCAAGGCATGAGTGGGACGCGCTCAGGATTTGGCTCAGAGTAACTTCCTCGTTTAACGGCAAGCCGAAGGCGCCGGCGATCGGCCAAGTCCGCGCGACCCACCGTCGCCTTCGGCTTGCCGTCAAACAAGTGAAATCAGGAACTAATTCCTGACCAAGTACTTAGTACCACTGATACGCATAGCGGTGAAACGCCTTCAGTGTGGGGGCGCGAGAATGGGCGTCGCGGTAGTCGGTCCACTGGTTGCTCGCGTTGCGAAGTTCACACAGAACGACCTGATCGGCGAGTTGGAAAGCTGTCCAACCGAGCGACTCGCGCCGAGCGGCCTGTGATTCGGCCTCTTCGTGCCGCTGGGCGAGCATGGCTCGAACCCCTTCACGAATGATTGCATCCTCACACATCATCAGCGGCCGAAGCAACAGCACGCCCTCCGAACTGATCGGGTGCACGCTGATCTCCACCGACGGCGCCGGGTCGCCTGCCAGTATCCGTCGCACGTTGTACGAGACGACGATCGCGTCCACCGGCGTGACCGCATAGAGATAGACTGCCATCGCCAACACCCACAACTGTCCGCGCAACAGCCAAACGAAGTTGTAGTGACGGGCGATCTTGCACAGCACGAGGATGAATCCGGCAACCACGGTAGTGGTTCCGAAGATCCCGACCATGCGCATGCGAGTCATGCCGTTGAAGCCGATATAAATCCACAAGCGGTGATAGACTGCGACGGCCAAGATGAAGTTCTCGACCGACCACAGCCATGCGAGCTGCTTGATCCACTGGAGGCGCGGGTCGCGAAGCATGCCGCCGCGAAACACAAGCGACAGCAGCAATGTGGCGAGGGCCAAGGCGAACGTCAGCCACGCCGCACCTTGATGGGCAAAGCCCGAGTAGTGAAACCCCTTGGGGAACTCGCGGAACCACAAGCGACGGAATTCGAAGACCAGGTACACCGCGAACAGGCCGATCACGACGACGAGCGTATTGCGAAATGCAGGATAGAGCGGCGTCTCGACCGGTTCAACATCGCCGTTCTGTGAATCGCTGGTCGCCTGAGGCAGGTCGAGTCGGGCGCCGGCAAGCGGGCGCAGCAGGCCCGCGCTGAGCCAAAACACGGCGCACCAAAACCAGATCTCCCAAATCGAAAAGTGGACGAGCCACTCGCGGATCCGCCTGACCAATTGCTCGGCGACGACCGAGAACGACTCGAGCCAATCTGGATTGGCCAAGACGAAGATCATGCCGAAGACAACCAACGCGGCCAGCGGCAACAACAGACTGAGCCACGCGACCCGCGCTCCCACGACGCTCGCGCCGCCGATAACTTGCCCGTAGTCGACCAGACGACGGTAACCAGCTGTGATCGTCTGCGATCCGAAGACGATAGTCTCGGGCACATACGGGCACTGGCCGGACAAGGCCATGGCGAACGCAACGACCAGTGCGAACCCGGCGCCGACCAATAGGCCGGACCCGCACCAGGCCGTCTTCAGCGCGAGGATGGCGAGCATCGTACCGATCAGCCAAGTCACCCAGCCGCCGCGGCGCGAGCCGGCGCCGATAAGAACCGCGAACGGCGCGAGGCCAAACAGCACCCCATAACCGCCGAACCCGTGCCCGCGGTAAATGACTAGGTCACTCAACACGACCAGCGCCATCGTCATGGCGATTTCATGTGGGCGCACCGCCTCGCGCAGATCTGCTCGCGTAGATGGCGACTCCTCAAACAACCGTCGCGGGCCGCCGACCGTCACATCCTGCACGGGTTGGACGGTTTCTTGCGTCATGGGTTGGCTCAAGACACTGAGTCGTCTAACTCGGAGCCATCGACGGCGGCGAAGACAGGACTTAGCGGCGCCCTGGCAGCCGTCGCTGCCGGTGCGACAACGGCGGTCGTGCGTTGGTCGCCGCGCCGCTCACTTCTTCTCGGGCGAATCGGCCGTCGGCTTGGCCTGCTCGCCGCTCGCGGAGGGAGCGACGGGAACAGGAGTCTTCATCTTCTCCATCATTTCCTGCTTCATTTTCTCTATCGCTTTCGGTTCGTTCTTCTGTTGCATCATGCGATGCATCATGTCCATTTGTTCCGGCGTAAGCGTGGGCGGCATGAAGCGGCGAATGTAGTGGGCGAACGGGACTTCGTCTTCTTTCAGTGTCGGCAGGTCGAGTTGTTGGCGCACGGACAGATACGCTCGGACGATCGCCACCGTCTCTTCAGCGGTCAGATCGTCGTCGCGCATGTGCGGATACTGTTCGAGCAGATTCTTCCACGTATCGAGTCCCTGTTCCAGTTCCTTGCGGGCGGTCTCGGGGTCGCCCTCGCGGTAGCGTTCCATGCCCTTGTAGAAGTGCTCGCGCGTGGCGACGGTCTCGGGCTGAGATTCCGCGAGCGCCCGTTCCTTCCAGTACGGAAAGTTGATCATCGTGGCGTAGCGATCGCGCCAGTACAACTCTTCGTCGGCGATCTGTCCGAGCTTGATGGCGGCGGCGGCGAACTCGGTGAATTTCTGGCGAGCCGCCTTGCCCGCAGCGGCGTCGCTGGTGAAGGTCTTGCCGTCGACGTCGCGCAACGACTGGTAGCTGGAACGGACGGCCGACAGCGCGTCGCTGGCTTGGGACTGTAGTATTCGCAGCACCGATGGCGCGAAGCGATCGAGCGACTGGGTTGCGAGGTCGCGCAGCGATTCCCAAGTCGGCTCGACCTCCGCTCGCGTCTCGTCGCTCAGCGCCTCACCGCCCTTGGCGAGCGCCTGCTGGATTTGTTCGGACTTTCTGTACATGTCTACGGCGAGATGCAAGTCGCCGAAGATGTCGCCCGAGTAGTCCAACTTCACGCGCAGGTTCTCACGCACTTCAAACTCGTGGTCCGCGTAGTCGCGCCACATCTCTGAGGCCTTCAGCCAGCTCCGTGCGGCCTCTTCGCCAAAATAGCCTTCCTCTTCGCGGGCGAGAGCGTAGTTCGTCTGGCCGTGCGAAGGATACGAGCGAAACGCCACCTCACCTTGGCGCCGCGGGCGCAATTGGAATCTATCCAGCGTGTCGACCGCATCCTGGAACCACGTGCCCGACGTCAGGTAATTATCGAGTCCATCGGCGTTGAACGCCGGCCGAGGGTTGCCGGCGGCGTCGATCTCGGGCTGGTCGTCGTCGACGTAGAGTTTGCGCAGGACTTTGGCCTCGTCCGCCTTGCCAATCTTGTGAAAGTACGTCCAGCCGACGTCCCAGCGCAGTTCCGGGCTGCGCCCGTTCACCTGGGTGCCTCGCTCGAGAAACTTGATGCCGCGCTTGATCCAGTAGTACTTGTCTTCGACCTGGTCCCATTCCACCGAGATGTTGTACGCAAGGTTCCAACCCTGAAACGTCCAGACCTGAATGAAGTGCGGCTGCAGCTTGATGATCGACTCGACCACGGGTTCGAACGCGTACCAGTTCTGCTCTTTCTGAAGTTCCTGGGCTTGGAACCAGAGCACGTTGGCAGCGACTCCGCGCAGCCCGCCGAGCACGAGCACCATGGTCGTGCTGGTTGGGTCGACGTCGCCCAGCGACTCTTCGGTCAGGTTGTTCGCCTTGCGTATCGACTCGATCGGGCCGCGCACAATCAGGATGACGACAAACAACGCCAGGGCCAGCCCCATGTAGACCAGCTTGCGCACAAACGATGATCTCATCGCGCGATCTCCCGCGAAATAAACAGGAAGTACCCGACCAAGATGAACGGAACCACGTAGCCCAATGCCATCACCATGTTCGTTAGGAGCACGCCCGCGCCGATGTCGAAGCCATGGGCGACCAGAGGCGCCGTGTTGAACGTCCTGAGGTTAGGCAACACGTAGGTCAGTCCGGAGAGAACCGCTTGCAAGCCCTTGTCGGCCGCATGCAGCGTGCTGGTCCAGACGTCCCGATCGAGCGGCGTTTGCAGGTTGTTCTGCGTGACCAGGCGGTGGACTGCTTCGAGCGGTCCGCCGCCCGCCGCCTTGCCGCTGGCGATATCGCTCAGCAGCGGCATGGACACGCCGCCGATAAACACCGCCACAGTGGCGAGCATTGCGACGTAACTGTTCAGGAACGTGCTGAACATCACCGCGACACAGATGATGAGCACCACGCGAATCCAGACGCCGACGATCCCTTTGGCGAAATTCAGTCCGAAGCTCGCCTCGTCGAGCAGGATATACAGGTCAGCGTGGGCCATGCCGAGGTACTGCGACGGGCTCAGGCAGCGGACTTCGACGTCGAGCGCCCCGCCGCTGTCCGCGAACAACTGTTCGAGATTCGCCTCGGCGCCCGCTTCGAGTTGCCGGCGGTTCGTGTAGTACTCGCGCACCTCAAACGGGTATTGCACCACGGCATACTTTGTCTTCGGGTTCCTGAATGTGAGCTGGGCAAGCACGCCGCGGCCGATCTCGCCCTTGGTCGTGCGAAACACGGTGAAGGTCATTTCGAGCGGAATGCGCCCGGATCGCTTCAGTTGTTCGACCGGCAACCCGGTGAAGTGCCAGATGGCCGCAGCGGTCCGGTTGCCTTCGATGTACTTTCGGTAGGTGGTTTCCGTGCCCACGTTCGTGTTGGCGCCCTCAAGCGAATCAGAGTACACCGGAACGCGGGCGGTCAGGCGGCTCCGGATCTGGTCGATATCGTCTTGCAGGCGATCCTTGTGCTGTACGTCGCCACGTTGCTCGGCCGCGGCCAATTCCTGCTGAAGCTGCGAGATCGTGCCGCCGACGCTGCGAGTCAGGTAGACGTAGCTGACGAGTCCCATGACGACCAGGATCGCCGACGCCAGGATGGTCAGCCCTAGCGCGCGGCCCGCCACGATTTCCAGTCGCCGTACCGGCTTCGTCACCACCGTGTGGATGGTCTGGTCCTTGATGTCGCTGGGAAGACCGAGGCATGCTAAAAGGCCGCTGGCCACCATCGCGATCAGCGTCGAACTCATGAGCACGAAGCTGACGTAAACGCGAACCTGTTCGGTCGGCCGGCTCGGCAGGTACCAGCCGGCAAACAGGAACAGCACCACGAACACCGCAAGCACCGCCAGCAACATGCGCCGTCGCAGTGATTCAAGCATGCAGTGCCACGTGATGGCCCACACGCGACGCAACGACAACGAGACCACCTCGGAAAAGAGGCCGACCGAGCAATCGATGGCCGAGCTGAACCCTTCGACCACGCTGCCTCGCGCCCGCGCGGCCAGCAGGCCGCCCAGCACGAAGCCGGTCAGGGCGACAACGAGTACCACTTGAAGCCACGTCTGAAGCGCGGCGATCCAATCCAAGTTCTGCGGCGTAAACTGCATCGCTGCTGTTGCCTTTCGCGTCTTTGCGGCCGGTCGCCGGCCCTACTTTGTCTGAGGCGTCTCTGCCACGTAACGACGGCCCGGATGCGCTTCGCTCTCTTGCACGACCTTGAGGAACAACTCTTCGAGCGTCGTCGTCGGGTTCTCGCGGCTGACCAGTTCGCCGCCGTGGCGACGAATGATCTCTTCGATCTCGCGCTGCGCCTCGCCGTTCAGCCCGCGCGTTTGGAACTGAGTGATCTCGCGCACCTTGAGCAGCTCGGCCACCGCACCGAGCTTCTTCAGTTCGCCTTGGTGCAAGATCGCGATGCGATTGCAGATGTCCTGCACGTCGTCCAACCGGTGGCTGCACATCAGCACCGTCTTGCCCTGGTCGCGCAGGCGCAGGATCAGGTCTTTCATCTCTCGCGTACCGATCGGGTCCAGGCCCGAAGTCGGCTCGTCGAGGATCACCAGTTGCGGATCATTGATCAGCGCCTGGGCCAGCCCGATGCGGCGCGTCATGCCCTTCGAGTACTCTTTGAGCTGCCGCTTCTTGGCGCGAGCCAGGCCGACCAGCTCGATCAGGTCCTGCGTTCGCTGCCGCCGCACGCTCGCGGGTATGTCGAACAGCCGACCATAAAAGTCCAGCGTCTCTTCGGCGTTCAGGAAGCGGTAGAGATACGACTCCTCGGGCAGGTAGCCGATCTTTTCGTTCTTGGTCACGTCCGCCGCCGCCTTGCCGAACACCAAGGCCTCGCCTTCGGTCGGAAAGATCAGACCGAGCAACAGCTTGATCGTCGTCGTCTTGCCCGACCCGTTCGGTCCGAGCAGCCCGAAGATCTCGCCGCGGTAGACGTTCAGATCGAGCGCCTTCAGTGCCCGGACCTTCTGGCGGCCCCAGAAGTCGCGATACACCTTGGACAGGTTTCTAGTTTCAATTACCACCTCGTCAGCCATGCGCGTTCCTTTCTCGTTGCGGCAGAGTCGATCGGGTCAACTTCGTGTGGAGGCGAGCTGCCCTAAGTCTCCAACGCGGTGAGATTTGCGAGACCAGGACGAACGAATCAGGATAAGGACCTCCGCCGGCTCGCGTCTCAACTCGCGTCTCCACCTACCCTCCACTCCGGTCGTCGCCGAACGCTGTCTCGTCCATACGTCCGCCGGACCAACCTCGTTCGCGGCAGCCTCCAAAAAACACGGCACTAATCTACGGGTGCCGAGTGGCCAATGCAAGTGCGTCAAAACCGTCAATCCTTCGGTAGCAATGTGAGGCTGCCGGTCGTGACGGCGTCGACCGCCGGGCGACTGAAGGCGAGCGGGAAGTACCGGCCGTCGGCCCAGAGCGCGACCAGGTCGCCGTAGTGCGGGCTGAACGGCTGGCCCGATTGACCGGGAACGGAGCTGGCCACAGAACGGTCCCAGTCGGCGAGGTCGAGCACGTGGCGGAAGCTCGCGCCGGTGGTCTGGTCGTAGTTCGTCGGGCCCGCGCCGCCGGCTGCGAGCGGTGTGAAGCCGTCGCCGTCGCGCGGTACTGACGGAAGATTGAAGCTCGTAGCGATCACGGCGCGCAACGCACTGTCATCGTTTGGCGAGCTCTGTCCGACACGACGCTCACCGTTCGACGCCCGACGATCAACCTCAGCGAGCATGTGCCGGAAGTGCGCCTGGTGCAGGGTGCCCCAGCGCCATGCGGTCGGGTCAGGCCCGAGCCGCTGAGTGAGGTCGGCCACGGCATCGCGCAGCGAGTCGACCAGCGCCGAGTCGCGACCAGCTCGCGGATCGGGGCCAAACGCCGAGTCGGGTTTTTCGACGATGCGCACGAGCGCGTCGAGCGGCAGGCGGGTCGAATAGCGTTCCCAAAGTTGCATCGGCAGACGCGACTTCAGCACCCGTTCACTCAGCTTGCGTTGCCAGACCTCGTACAGCGCTGCCGCTGCCGAATCGTGCGCGGCCACCGTGTTCCAGCGCGAGAGCATGTCGGCGCTCGCGCGGAGCGACGGATCGTCGATCGTCGCCTCGCGCAGCACGGCGATCAGCCGCCGGGCGGGAATGCTGGTGGCGTCGTGCTGTAGACGCTGCGAATCGGCGACGGTCAGTTTCTCGCCCGCCTGCACGCGGCCGCGAAGCACTTCGTCGACCCGCTGGAAGCGAAACGGAGCGGCCCACTCATAGCCGACGACTCGCGTGTAGTCGGGCGGCAAGATGTTGTGGTTGGCCGTGGCGATGTAGCCCTCGGCCGGATCGAATCGTTGCGGGAGTTCCGCGGTCGGCAGGAACCCGTCCCACTCGAACTTGCCCGCCGCGCCGGGCACGGGCAACAGGCCGTCCCAGCCCCGCCGCACCGGCGTCAGTGCGGCGGCGATCCAGCCGATGTGGCCGTCGACGTCGGCATACACCAGGTTCTCGCTCGGCAGTTTCCAACGCGTGGCCGCCGCGAGGAACTCGTTCCAGTTCGACGCGCGGTCGAGTGCCAGTGCGCCGAGATATCCGGCCGTCCCCGGCTCACTGCCGGTCCAGCGCAGCGCGTACGCGCGGCGATGCTCGCGGTCCTCGTAGATCACCGGGCCGTGCCGGCTGAACTTTAGTTCGACCGTGCGCGGCTGAGCCTCGCCGCGCACGCCGACTTGCTCGCGCTCGACCCGCAGCGGCTGCCAGTCGTCGCCGACTCGATAACGATTTGCATCGTCGGGATGGGTTTCTTCGACGTACAGGTCCATTTGGTCGGTGCCGACGATGGTCATGCCCCAGCCGATGCGATCGTTGTGGCCGATTGCCACACCGGGCAGCGCGGGCTCGGTGCCGCCGATCACGTTCCAGCCGCGCTGCGACGCCGTCGGCGGGCAATTCAAGTGAACGATGTACCGCAACGCCGGCAGGGTGATCGGACGATGTGGATCGTTCGCGAGGATGGGCTTGCCCGTTTCGGTGTGGCGGCCGGCGATCGTCCAGTTGTTGCTGCCGATCGCATCGGGGCCGAGGTCGACGATGTGAGTCAGGTCAATCGCCGCTGCCGGGATCAACCCCTCACCCCAGCCCCCTCGCCAAAGGGAAGAGGGAACCCTCTCCCCTTTGGGCAGAGGTTTGGAGTGAGGGGTTTCTGCGAGCGGCACTCGAATCGACCCGCCCGCCGCCGTCAGCGAGGCGGTGACTTTGCCGTCAATTCCAGCGAGGTCCAGACCATCGGGCACCTTGATCGTTTGCGGCGGATCGGTCGGCAAGACGAGAGCGGCCTGCTCGGCGCCCAGTTCCCGCACGAGCTGAGCGCGCAGGACCTCATTGGCGGCGTTGCGGCACATGATCAGGCCGGCCATGCGACCGACGCACACCTCCGGAGTCCACGGTTCGGGACGCACGCCGGTGAGCTGGAACTCGATCGGCGGATTGTCGCGAGTCAGTTCGATGCAGGCGTTCACGCCGCGTACGAACGACTCGATGATCTGCTTGGCGTCGGGACTGTAGCTGGTCCATTCAGCGTCCATGTCGCCGCGATAGCGTACCAAGCGAGCGATGCGGTCGCGATCGACGGCCGCGGGACCGACGATCTCCGCTAACCGACCATCGGTTGTTCGCTTCCACAGTTCCATCTGCCAGAGCCGGTCCTGCGCCTGCACGAAACCCTGGGCGAAGAACAGGTCGTCTTGGTTCCGCGCGTAGATGTGTGGCACGCCCCACTTGTCGCGCAGCACTTCGACCTTGTCCTTGAGGCCATCCAGTCGCAACTCACCGGACGTCTTCGCGAGTGCGGCCGTCGCGCGCGCTTTCAATTCGTCGACTCGGCGGGCCAGGTCCTGTTGGTGCTCGGCCGCTCGCTCACGCTCGCGGCTCGGTGAAGTCGTCGCGGCACCCTTCGCCTTCCAAGTTACCTCGAGCGGCGCTTGCATCGACTGCGGACTCGTCACCGCGCCGACGTGCGGCGGGAATGGAACCACGTGGAGCCAGAAGGTCAGCTCCTTGCGACCCGGTCGCGGCGGCGCCGATTCGTGCCCGAACCCGCGGCCGATCACAAGCCGGCCGGTGGCGTCTACGTCAAGTCGGTCGCGACTGCGACGAGCGAACGCGTCCACCGCCACTGCCGTGCATCGCTCGCGGTCCATGACGTGCGCCCAACCTTCGGGCACGAGGTCGGGCCGATCGGCCGGACCGTCCACGTAGCGTTCCAGTTTGCCGGCCGGTCCGCGCAGCACGCTCCACGACGGCGTCGGGCTGCCGGCGATCATCGACGCGGCCTGGCCGCGCGCCAGCGTCGCATACACCAGCGTGCTGGCGCCGAAATCAACCAGAGCCGGCTCGCCGACGATGTTCAAGTTCAGGTCGGCAGCCATCTCTGCGACACGGCCGGCCGAGTCGTCGATGGTCCACTTCACGCGAATCCAGCTCTTCGATCGCGGAAACTCAAGCTCCACGATCGACATCACCGACCGGTCGCCGGGCAGGCTCACGGGCGACTCGAACCGCAACAGGCAGTCGATCGGCCCTTGCTTGACGACGGTCGCCCTCACCGTCGCGCCAGCCGGTTTGGCTTCGCCGATGCGGCCGCAGTTGCCCTTGGTGTCGTGAACGGCGAGGCCGCGGGAGTCTGGCCGCATGTAGTCCCACCTCGACGTCTTGACCGAACGCAGTAGTCCGTCGAGGTTCTTTGGGACGGTCCACTTCAGATTCGGGCCGTGCGAGACAATGAATGCGTCGTCGGCCTCGTCGACCTTCATGCCGCGATCGGGTTCGGGCGGCGGCGCGACGTCTGGGCCGAATTCCACGACGTACTCGCGCGATTCGTGAGGCATGAAGTTGGCATCGAAGTCGATGGCAACAACGGCCACCCGATCGCCGTCGAGCGCGATCGGGCGAAACTGAGCGGCGATCGGCTTGTCGTTCTGGAGCAGCCGAAACCTCGTTGCGGCCGGCGCGGGTGGATCGAGTCGCAGTTCGGCGGCGACCGGATAGCCAAAACGACGGATGCCGGCCGTCTCGCGGACATCGAGCGTTGCCCGCTCAGCGGCGGCCAACCCAACCGGCGACAATAGCAGGAAGCTCACGCAAAGACGCAGGGATTCAGTGTGAAGTGTTGGAGGAGCGCGCATGGGATTGACCGCTCGGTTGGTTCGTAGAAACTCGACACGTCGCGGGCGCTGATCGTAAGGGCGATCTCGCGCCGCCGCAACGAAAAACACGACGAGTCGAATCCAGCCGTCGAATCGACAACGAGTCGCGGCGAAGATTCGCAGCACGGGCCGGTCGAGCCGAGGTAATGGGTCCGCTTGAAGAAGGCCCGATGGGTGTGTACCTCAAGCCTCAGTCGTGTCGCAAGGCCACAATCGGATCGACTCGCGCGGCGCGTAACGCGGGGTATAGACCGAAGACGACTCCTACGACGATGGAAACGCCGAGCGCCAATGGCAACGACCACGGTACGATCACTGGCGTGATGCTGCGCACCGCCTCCGGCAGGTTCTTGAGCACGTCGGGAAACGCGGCCGCCAAGCCCCAATAACCGCAGGCGATGACGGGTCGACAAGCGAATCCGCCTACCAGACCGGCAGCGCCGCCGACGGTTGCGAGCAGGACAGTCTCAATCAGAAACTGCCTGACGATGTCGCCGCGCTTGGCGCCGAGCGCGCGACGGATGCCAATTTCGTGGGTCCGTTCCGTCACGGTCGCGAGCATGATGTTCATGATGCCGATTCCGCCCACCGCCAACGAGACCGCCGCCATCATTCCCAGGAACGTCATGAACAGCAGCCGCGTGGTCTGGGCCTGCTCGAGCAGTTCGAGTGGTACGACGACCGCGAAGTCGTTGTCGGGGTGGTGTGATCCGAGCATCGCGTCGACCAGCGAGGCTGTCGCTGCGACGTGCGCCGTCTGGTCCACGCGCAGCGTGATCTGCGACAGTTCCAGTTGCTCGCTTTCGATCTTGCCCGAACTACGGATCAGGATGAAGTCTCCCATGCGGTCCCAGAACGTCTCGATGGGAATGTACATGTCGAGTGCGAAGTCCTGCGAGTCGAGCGATCCCCCGATGGCCGCCGACGGCCGCCGCGACTTCATGACGCCGACGACGATGTAATAGTTCGAGTACATTCCCTCCTCGACGCGTACGGTTTGGCCGATCGGGTCGCGAAACGCGAACAGTCGTTCGGCGGCGCCCGCACCGAGCACGCAGACGTTGTTCCTGTCGCGTCGATCGGCCTCGGTCAGAAACCGCCCCGCCCGAACGTCCAGTCGCATCGCCGCGGCATACTCTGGCGTGCAGCCGACAAGCCGTCCGTCCAGCGATCGGTCCATGCGGCGGAGCCGACAGCGAAACTCGCGAATCGGCAGCGCCCGACGGATTGTCGGCACCGTGGCCGTCAGCCGATCCAGGTCGTCGCGCGTCAGGCCGTAGCGCGCGGCCTGCCGCGATTCGTCTTGTTCGTCGTCCGGCGGCTTGATCGATCGCACGATCACGTGGTCGGCGCCGAGGTCCGCGATCTGTTCTTGCGCCTTGCGACTGATCCCCTCGCCGATCGCCAGCAGCCACACCACGCTGGCCACGCCGACAAAGATGCCTGACACCGTCAGCAGGGAACGCAGTGGGTGAATCCGCAGCGAGCGGACGGCGATCGACAGCGTCATCCAGGGCGGTGGCATTATGGTGATAACAGCATGCAAGGTGAACTGGGCCCAAAACGTCGTCTGCTCATCGCTCTTCCTTGTCCGTTTCTGCTTCCACATCTGAGGGACCGTCGGCGGCGAGGTCCAACGAATCGGCGCGATCGCGTATGTTGAGCAGCACGACGTCGTTCTCGGCCAGCCCGTCTTCGACGATCAGGAACTTCTCGTTGCTGCTGGACGTCTTGATTTCGCGGGCTTGCCAGACGCCCGCTTGTCGGACGGCGCAGAATCGGCGGCCGTCACGCTCGATCACAGCCTGGACCGGCGCCAGCAACTCATTCGGCCGCCTTTCCACCAGGACCTTCACCTCGGCCGTCATGCCGGGCCGCAACGACCTTGGCGCGTCGGGAATCTCGATCAGCACCGAGTAGTCCTTGCTCGCCCGCCAGAAGTTGTCTTCCTCGGGGTATTCCTTCACCTTGATCACCTTGCCCGACAGGTCGCCGATGTGCGGCAGCGGCTCGATCCGGACGGTGGCCGGCATGTCGGTGGTGATGCGGTGCACCTTCGATTCGTGCACTTTGGCGTTCACTTGCATCTTCTTGAAGTCGGGCAGACGCAGCACGAGCTGGCCCTCGCGCACGGTGACGCCGACACCCACCTGCACGCGCGAGTTCCCGTTCCAAAACGGCTCCGGATAGACCACCTGGCCCGCCACCGGCGCAACGACCGTGCACTCGTCGATCTGGGCTTCGATCAACCGCAGCTTCTCGATGTCGAGTTCATGCGTGCTGGTCTCCGCCTCCAACTCGGCTCGGGCCGTGTCGATCGCCGACTGCAATTCGAGAATCTTCTTTTCGCGAGTGAATTCGCGCAGCACCTGAAGCTTGATTCGGGCCGCCTCCAATTCCGTCGCGGCCTTTTTTTCCGCGAGCCGGTCGATGGCCACCTCGGCGTGGGCGATGTAACCCTTGGCGGCGAGCTTCGTGCTGAACTCCAGTCGCTTCTGGGCCTGAACGTGGTTTTCCTCTTTCAACAAGACATCAGCCTGGCCGGTTTGTTCCTCTTGTTTGAACAGGCCCTCTTCGTACTCCTTGCGGGCGATGGCGGCGGTCTTCAGCGTGTTCGCGGCCTTGGCCACCTTGGCGGCACTCGCATTGCACGCGATCTTCTGCTTCTGCCGTTCGGCATCGAGCAGCGCGGAATCGAATTGCACCAACTCGTCGCCGGGCTCCACGTTTGTGCCCTCGGCCACAATCGACAGGATGGCGGTGCCCATACTGCCGCTCTGAGCCTGCACCCGGCAGCGGATTTCGTCGTTGCTCGAGCTTTCGATCTCGCCCTTGTCGGTGACCACGTGGACGAACTCGGCGCGTTTCACTACATGCACAAGCTCGCCCGCGTCAACGGCCGGCCCGCTGTGCGACTGAATCCAGGACCAACCGAGCGGAACACTCGCGACGACCGCCACTATCGCACACACGCCGGTCCACGTTTGACCGAGCCTCGTTGTCGCTGCCATGCTTGCCTCCCGCCTATGACAATTGTCAGAGAACACTCTACTCGGCTTGATCGCCATGGTCAACGGCGGGGGCTAGGCCGCGTCTGTTTACGCGGCGCGACGGGGCAGGGGGGGTGCCCGCCGACGCCGCGCGCCGCGCCGGCGGTCATGGCCCGCCGCGCGAGTCGTTGTTACAATCGGCCCGCAACGTAAACAGTCGGACACTGCTCGCGAGGAGAAACGCTTCATGACTCAACAGTCGCGCGTCACGTGGTCCTTGGTGTTCGGGTTGTGGCTCGCCGCGCCGGTCGAGGCCGGGTCGTGGCCTCAGTTTCGGGGCCGCAACAGTTCCGGACGTGCGGAGTCGGCCGACAGACTGCCGACGCAGATTGGGCCCGACGCAAGCGTCGTGTGGAAGACCGCGCTGCCGCCCGGACACAGCTCGCCCGCGATTGTTGGCAATCGCATCTACCTCTCCGCGGTGCGAGATCAGAGGCTCGTGACCATCGCGCTCGATCGTTCCAGCGGCAAGCCGATCTGGGAGGCGGAAGCACCGTATGAAAAGCTCGAGGAGATTCACCGCATCGGCAGCTACGCCCAGGCCACGCCGGCTGCCGACGCCGAACGGGTCGTCAGCTTCTTCGGGTCGAGCGGACTCTACTGTTACGACGCGTCGGGCAAGCTGCTTTGGCGGCTACCGATGGGGCCGTTCAATAACGACTTCGGCGCGGCCAGCTCGCCCGTCATCGCGGACGACCGCGTGATCCTCTGCCAAGACCACGACAGCGAATCGTTTCTCGTGGCCATCGACAAGCGGACCGGCAAGACGATTTGGAAGACTGACCGGTCCGAGTTCCCGCGCAACTTCTGCACGCCGGTGATCTGGGATGTGGCGGGCAAGAAACAGATCGTCATCGCCGCCACGCTTCGCGTCGTCGGATACGATTTCGAGACGGGCAAGGAGTTGTGGACCGTGCGGGGCCTGTCGCGCACCGTGTGCATGACGCCGGTCGTGGCCGACGACGGCACGCTCATCGCCGCCGGCTGGTCTGCGGGCGGAGACGCATCCGACCGCATCCGGCTCGAACCGTTCGACGACGTCGCGGCGGTTCAGGACAAGGACAAGGACGGTCTGCTCGCCGAAATGGAACTCGGCGAAGGTGCGATCAAGCAGCGGTTCTCGCAGGTTGATCGCGACAACACCGGCACGATCACGCGGGCCGAGTACGAGTACTTCCGCGGCCTCTTCGACAAGGGCCGCAATGTCGTGCTCGCGATTCGCCCCGGCGGTCGTGGCGACGTGACCGACTCGCACGTGCTCTGGCAGCACGACCGCTTTGTGCCGTTCTGTGCGTCGCCGCTCTGGTACGAGGGCAAGGTCTTTACCGTCAAGGACGGCGGCATCTACACCTGCCTCGACGCCAAGACCGGCAAGCCGTACAAGCAAGGCCGGCTCGACGCCACCGGCGAGTACTATAGCTCGCCCGTCGCCGGCGATGGCAAGGTCTACTGGCTGAGCGAGGAAGGCAAGCTGACCGTCACCCGCGCGGACGAGACCTGCGAAGTGCTCGCCACCGCCAACTTCGGCGAAGACGTGTACGCGACGCCGGCCTTGGTCGACGGCCGAATCTACTTGCGCACCGCCGGGCACCTCTACTGCTTCGGTGCATCCTCCGGCGAGTAGACGCTACTCCACGATCATCTGCCCGTTCATCACCATCCAGTGGCCGGGGAACGTGCAGAGAAACGGATAGCGACCTCGCTCGCGAGGCGCGGTGAAGTGGATCGTGAAGGCGTCTTGCGGCTGGACGATGTCGGTGTACACCAGCACGTCATCCGACTTCGGAATGTACTGCCGTGCGGCCGCGTCCGGCTCGGCGACCAGCTTGTTCACCAAGTCGCCCACGCGATCGAGCGAGCCCGGCTGGACCAGCGCCCAGTTGTGCGGCATGACGTCGGGATTCGCGAACGTCAGCTTGATTGGCTCGCCGGCTCGCACCGTGAACGACCGGGTCGCAAACGTCAGGTTCTTGCCCGCCTCGATCGTGACCGGTCGCGCGTCGGCCAGCGGCTTGCGCCACGGATTTGGAATCGGCCGCGTCGTGTTCATCGCTGCGGCCACATCGGCCAGGATCGGATGCGCGGCTATCGTCTTAGTCATCGGCTTGTAGCCGGGGATATCCTCAAAGGCCGTTCCGAGCTTGTGCACCGTGGCGAACACGTCGTGCGGTTCGCCGTCGTCCACGCGCAGGTGCAGGTGAAGTTGGTTCACCGGCTGCAGGTCGGGAATCTCGAGAAACACCGAGCGGCCATCGCTCAGTACGTGTGCCGTCGTGACGGCCAGCGGATCGTGGCCGCGCGCGCCGTAGTGCCGCGCCGAAAACTCGGCCGATCCGTAGCCCGCGCTGTAACGGTAGTTCCAACACTGCGCGAAGTGGCTGTCGGGCCGCGCGGCGATCGCGCGGTCCACCGGCGACGCGAATGAAACCAGCACGCCGTTCTGTTTCGCCCGCACCGCGACCGGCAGTTGCACCGCTCGGCCCGTGTAGCGCACTCTTTGGAAGCATCCGTCGGCCGATGTGTAGCTCCCCCATCCGGCCATGCCGCTCACGTAGAACTGACCATCCGTCGGGCTGAATCGCCCGCGATGCACACCCGACAGGAAATCGCCGACGAGTGGCACGACCGCACCTTGCATCTGGCCGTCGACCTCGTCGCGCAGCAATAGAAGGTGCGTACCCGCCCCGAACGATAGGTGAATCATCTGACCTTTGAGCGGACCCCAACGATCGCTCGACACGAACGCTTGGCCGCCGCTCGAATTGTCCAGCCCGCGCGGCAGGTAGACGAGCGGCAGGTCGGGCGGCCGGCCGTCGCGCGGGCCGCCGTAGCCAAAGTGCGGCGTGTGCGTGGGCGCGGTCGTAGCGGACGGCCCGACGTGACCCTCGCTGACGCTTCGGGCTTGTGTGGACCGGACGGCGCAGATCATCGACGCAGGCGTCCATTCGCCCTCCGAGCACGGCACCGTGATCGTGCCGTCGGGCGCGAGGCCGAGTCCGTCTGGGTTGCGGAACCCGGTGGCCAAGACGTCGGCGCGCCGTCCGTCGGCCGAGATGCGCACGAGGCCCTGATTGCCCGACGCCGTGTAGAAACTGCCGGCCGCGTCGCGCTGGAGGCCGCATACAAAGTCATGTCCCGCGGGAGACGTTGTAAACGCGTTGCTGAAGCACTCGTAGTAGTCGGCCTCGCCGTCTGAGTTGCGATCGTCGAGTCGCGTGATCTGGTTGCGGCCGAGCACGAAGACCTGGCCGCCGGCGACGACCAGCCCGAGCGCGTGGTGCAGACCCGACGCAAATCGCCGCCAACGCACGCGATCGAGGCGATCGTCGAGGCCGGTCACGTGCCATACGTCGCCCTGCATCGTCGCGATCATCGCCGACCCATCGGGCAAGAAATCATGGTCGCCAAAAAAGAGCGGGACCTTCCACGGGTTGTCCAGCGGCGGCTCGATCGTGTCGATCGCGTACGGCCGGTCATTCGCGCCCAAGCTGCCGCGCGTTTCGAGCACCTGCGGCCACTGCATCGGGCCGCCGCGGATCAGTTCGCGCAGCGGATGGCTGGCGGCCGGCGCGACCTGGCGCACGAACTTGCCGTCCTCGACCCAGGGCGAATCGAGAAACTCTTCATCGCCGATGCGGTAGGCGAAGATCACTCGCCGGCCGTGACGATAGAAGCCGCGATAGCGAATCGGTCGGTCGGCGGGGGCAAGAATGGGGGGCCGTTCCGGCAGATTGACGGCGAAAACGGGGACAGGTCCAATTTGCCGGAACGGCCCGCAGGGTGCTTCGCACAAATTGGACCTCTCCCCTTTTTCGATTTCGACTGGCCGACCGTCCATGATCAGCCCGTCTACGAACCCATGCCGCACGGATGAGAACTTGACGAAGCCGCCTTGCCAAACGGCGTCGTAGCTGAGCGTGTCGGGGTTGAAGCACGCGGCCATTTCGCCGCGCTCGCCGACGCGCACGCACACGCCGCGTGGGACCGTCACGCCCGCGCCGCGAAACACGCCGCACATCAATGAACCAAGTTCGGTTTCGTTCCATCGCCCATCCGCCCACGTCGTCTCGTTCTGGTTCCCCCAGTGCCCGAGCCGGCCGCCGTCCAGCCCCGGAAATTGCGGCAGGAGGTGGGGCGGGCTTCCAGCCTGCCATCGTCCGTTCGAGACCTTGGCAGGCTGAACGCCTGTCCCGCGGCCCATGAAGTACTCGGCCTCCTTGGCGTAGAAGTCGTAGACGCGCTCGCGGTTCACGGGGTGTTGCCAGTTCGGCCACAGCTCAGGCCGCAACGGCTTGCGGTCGAACGGGAACGTGACCGCTGTGTGCCCGTAGCTGAGCAACAGGTCTGCGGCAACGGCGTCCTTGCGACCCAGGTCCATCAGGAAGCGGACGAGGTCGCGGCGCTGCTGGCCCGACATCGCTGCCGCGAGGCCGTCGGGCATGAGCGTGCCGGTCTCGCGAGCGGCCTCGATGTCGGCTTTCGCGATCTCGATGGTCTCGTTCGTCGCCGGATCGCGCAGCACGAGCTCGCGATCGGTCTCGCGCTGTTTATAACCTTGGTGCAGCTTGCCGTCGGCCGTGGCGACCGTGAATGCGACGAACTCCGGCTTCACCTTGCGCTTTGGCCAGAGAACCGACTCGACGATCTCGTCGGGCGACAGACACTGGCCGGCCTGGGTCAGGTCCGGCCCGACGGCGCCACCCTGGCCGGCGACCTTGTGACACGAGATGCAGGCGAACTGGGCCGAGGCGAAGACGGCAGCCCCGCCGCGCGCGTCGCCGTGCGACTTGGCGTCGTCGATGAGTCGCGCGACCAATTCGGGGCTGTAATCCGCCGTCAACGGACCGGACGGCTGCGTCGCAACCTGATCGTGCTTGTCGGATCGCTGGACTGTCCCGCCGCTCGCGCGATACGAGCGGAACTTCGGTTTCGGTCCGGCGGGCTTGCCGTCGAGCTGCTTCACGAGCCAGTCGAGTCCGTCGAGGTTGTCTTGCAGCCGCGCCTCGGCGTCTTCGTCGGTGTGATTCAAGATGCCGATCGGGCCGCGGTAGCCGCTCGCGCGAATCGTGCGCAGCAGCTCAAGATCGCGATCGCCCTCGCCGATCGGCAGTATCTTCTTGCCGACGCGATCGCCGCCGGTCGTCATGCCGTTCAGGTTGAGTGCGACGAGGTGCGGCATCATCTTGGCGAGCAGTGCGGGGAAGCGGTCGAGGTGATCGTGGCCGTGGTGCAGGTTGTAGACGATGCCGACGTTCGGCAGTCCGATCTGTTTGATGACGGCGACCTGGTTCTCAGGTTCGCCGAACCAACCGCCATGGTTGTAGAGTGCGACAGTGCAGCCGATCTGCTCGGCGGCCTCGGCGATGGGCCGGATGCGTGCCGCCTCGGCCTCGATGCGATTGCGCTGCTCTTCGTCCGACGTCGTCGCCGCGCCGCCGCCTGTGACCCAGAGCTGGGTCTTGATCCGGTGTCGCTTGAGCACGTCGAGGATCAGCTTCGCCTCGTCGTTCAGCGTGGTCGGGAACCACCATGCGGTCAGTTCAATCTTGTGCCGCTTGATCGCCTCCATCTCCGCGTCGAACGTCGGTACATGTTCGGCGCGATAGTCATAAGCGAACCGCCGCAGCCCGATCCGCTCCAACATCGCCGCCCGTTCCTCCGGCCCGCGCTTCTTCGCATCGAACGGCACGATGCACCACGCGACCAGGTTCTCGTGGCGATAGCAGTCACCCTGGACGGCGGTGGGTGGCTCTCGGTCTTGGAGGACAGGCGATGGGATACTTGAGAACACCAGAAAGGTCAGTAGGCAGGGAGTAATGTTCATGGAGGCTTGGGCCAGCGACATGCGTTTCGGCGAGCGATCTTACCCGGCGTCAAAGGGGCATGTCCATGACCGCTGACCCCACGGCTGCGAACCAGCCCGCAAACAAGTGAACCACAGATTCCGCAGATATACCTGCAAGCGGTCAGAAATGAGACGTTTTCGTTTAACCCCGTTTAACCCGGAGCCAACGGCGACGGTGGGGAAAAGCTGCGTCGCCGTCGCCGCTCCGGGTTAAACGACTCATTCGTGTCCTTGCAGGTCGGCCGCCGAGAATTCGCGCTTTGCTCGCACGTAGATGGCCTTCAGATTCTGGTCTGAGCGGTTCGTCGGTCGACGAACCTTGACAGTCTTGCGAGCCGCCATGGCTTACTCCGTGTCACGGGCACGATTATGCCAAGCGTCGCGGCCGAAGTCACGTGTCTGGCCATCGGCCAAGGGCAGGTACGTTCCTGCGAATTCCCGCTGACCAGATCATCGTGGCCGCCATTGCCTTTCCCGATCGCCAATTCGCGATGGCCCTTCGGAATCTCATCCTATCCTCATCATTTCGTCGTATTGCCACACAAGCGGAAGGCACGGCACAATGCCGCGGGAGGTGAACCATGAGCGATCGGCGATTTGCCGTGCAGCAGGCTTTCCAGCCTGCCAGTCCAGAAGAGCCGGGCGGCAGGTTGAAAACCTGCCCCACGTCTGTGGCACGGCCCGCGGCGGCGCTGGCCGCCAGCATGGTGCTCGTTGTGTCGGCCGCATTCGTGCGACCGGCCGCGCGGCCCACGGATGCGGCCGTGACGATCAAACTTGTCGACGCCGCGACCGGGGCCGCGCTGCCCGGCGTGATTCGTGTGCGACGCACGGGCGATGAATCGCTGGTCGAGCCGGGCGGCCTGGTCGCGCGCGGCTGGGGACTTGACGCCAAGGCGGTGATCAGCCAGTGGTTCGTGCTGCCCAGCCCACGGGCCGTCGCGCTGCCGGCCGAGAAGCTCACGATCGAGGCGCTCGCTGGCCTCGAACACGCCCGCGGCGCCGTCGAACTCGACCTCGCCCGCGATTCCGTTCGCGAAATCCGAATGCCGCTCCTGCGGTTCAGCAACGTCCGCACTTCGCGTTGGTTCTCGGCAAACACGCACCTGCACCTCCGCAACCTGTCGCGGGCCGAGTCGGACCGCTACCTGAGAGAGATTCCCGCGACCGACGGGCTCGACGTGCTGTTCATCTCGCACCTGGAACGGGCAGACGACGACCGGACGTATATTACTAATGAGTACGCGCCGGGTCGCCGCAAGGAGTTGGACTCGGGCGGCGTGCGCGTGTCGCAGGGCGAAGAACATCGACACAACTTCGGGCCGCAGGCTGAAGGATACGGCCACGTCATGCTGCTCGGCATCCGCGAGTTGGTGCAGCCGGTGAGCATCGGCTTCGGAATCTCGAAGAAGCACCCGGACTCGCCGCCTCTCCGCGCGGGCATCGCGAGCGCCCGCGAGCAGGGCGGCACGGCGATCTGGTGCCACAACAACTGGGGCTACGAGGATGTGCCCAATTGGCTCGCCGGCCGGCTCGACGCCCAAAACATCTTCGACGGTGGCGCGCACGGCGGCTACGCCGAGAGCTTCTATCGCTACCTGAACGCTGGGCTGCACGTACCGTTCTCGACCGGTACCGATTGGTTCATGTACGACTTCTCGCGCGTCTACGCGCTGGTGCGCGACGAGCCTACGCCCGAAAACTGGCTGGCCGCGCTGCGGGCCGGCCGCTCGTTCATCACGAACGGCCCACTGCTGACGCTCGAGGTGCGGCGCGTCAAGCGGGCCGACGGCGAAGGCAGAGACGCTGGTGCGCCGGCCGCCGGGCCGGGCGACTCGATCGCGCTGGCCGGTCGCGACGAGTTGCAGATAGTCGCCCGCGCGCGTGGCCGACTCGATTTCGGCCAACTTGAGATCGTCGAGAACGGCGCGGTCGTCGAGTCGGCCGCGGCCCGCGCGGCAGACGGCTACTACGAAGTCGCGCTCGACATCCGCCGGCCAAACACCGAACCATGTTGGCTGGCCGCGCGAGTGAACACGACGGCGAAGAACGAATACCGACAGGCGATCTTCGGTCACACCAGCCCCGTTTACGTCAGCGTCGCCGGCCGGGGCGTGCGCCAACCCGACGCTCTGCGCTCGCTGCTCGAGGAGGTCCGATCGTCACGCGGCGTAATTGCCGACAAGGCGCGGTTCGACAACGACGCTGAGCGCGATGCAGTACTCGGCGGCTATGACCGCGCGATCGAGGAGTTGCAGACGCGGCTGGCGGAGTAGATCGCCAGGCGGAGTGGAACCACAGATGCCGCAGATTTCACAGAATTCAAGCTACACAAACCGGAACCTTGCCTTTCATCTGTGTCATCGGTGAAATCTGTGGTTGGATGAATCTCTTGCTGAAACCGCGAGCGGGAGTGGTCAAGCATGCAAACTGCAACGGGCACGACGGTCATAAGGAACGGTCAGTTGGTGGACGGCGCCGGGCGGCCGGCCGTGCGCGATGCGGCGGTCGTCGTCCACGATGGGCGAGTGACCTATGCGGGGCCGGTCGCGGGCGCACCGCGGCAACCGGCTGACGCCGGGCAGATCGACGCGCGCGGCGGCACGATCATGCCCGGCCTGGTCGAGGCGCATTTTCATCCGACGTATTTCAACGTCGCCGCGCTCGAAGACCTGGACATCAAGTACCCGGTCGAGTACGTGACGCTGCTGGCCGCGGCGAACGCCAAGCTCGCGCTCGAGTGCGGCTACACGGCGGCGCGCAGCGGCGGCAGTCTGTTCAACATAGATGTATGGCTCAAGAAGGCCATCGACAACGACCTCGTGCCCGGTCCGCGATTTGTCGCGAGCGGTCGCGAGATTTGCGGCGTCGGCGGTCTGATGGACTGGAACCCCGACTTCCGCAAGATCGGCATGGAGGGGCTGGTGCTGCTGGTGAACGGCCCCGACGAGGCGCGGGCCGCCGTACGCAAGCTGGTCAAAGACGGCGTCGAGTGGATCAAGACCTATCCGACCGGCGACGCCGCCGCGCCCGACACGAACGACCATCACACGCTGTGCATGACGTTTGAAGAGATGCATGCCGTGGTCGCCACGGCTCACAACCACAAGCTGAAAGTCACCGGCCACTGCCGCGCGACGCAGGGGATCAAGAACGCACTGCGCGCCGGATACGACTCGCTGGAACACGGCACGTTCATGGACGGCGAGGCGTTGGATATGTTGCTCGCGCGCAACACACCGGTCGTGCCCGCCCTTCAATTTGAACACGCTAGCATTGTGCGCGGGCCGGAGTTTGGCATGTCGCAGAAGGTGATCGATGGCCACCGCGAGACGCTCGACGGCGGCGCCGAGAGTTGTCGCATGATCCTCAAGGCGGGCGGCCGGCTCGGCATGGGCGGCGACTACGGTTTCGCGTGGAACCCGCACGGCGACTACGCCAAGGAACTGACGTTCTTCGTCCGGCACGTCGGATTCAGCGCGCTCGACACCATCAAATGCGCGACCAAGACCGGCGCCGAGATCATGGGCTGCGGCGACGAGTTCGGCACCGTCGAACCCGGCAAGCTCGCGGACCTCTTGATCGTCGACGGCGACGTACTGGCCGACATCTGCATCCTCGAAGACCGTCATCGCTTCATCGCCGTCATGCAAGCGGGTGTCGTCAAGGCGGGCCAAATCAACGGCCGAATCTAAATGGCTTTGCGTGATTCTGGGAGTCCGCAGGGACAGTAGCCCGACGCGCCAGCGAGGGACCGGGCCTGACTTCTTGTGATTTCGCCATGTGCTCCCTCGCTGGCGCGTCGGGCTACTGTCCCAGAATCGTGCAAGGCTATTTAGGCCTACTTCAACTGGTCCGCGGGAATCTCCAGCAGGGTGTAAGGCACGAGCGCGAGCGCGTAGAGGGATTGTCAGCATGACGGTAGCCTTTCGTGTGCAGGGTCAGTGGGCGAGGTTGGAAACTACTTCAACTCGTACATCTCATACGGATGATCGCACGGTGTGCCGCGGGTCACGTGCATGCGGCGGGCGTTCGGCTCGATGATAACGGAGAAGACGGTCTGCCAGAAGCCGGTCGCCGGGTCGTCGTTGGTGTGCCGACAGATCGAGCGCGGGTGGTTGTCGTGATCGCGGAGCGCCGCTTTCACACGGTCCACCGCGCCCGGCAAGTTCGGGGTCCCCACCAGCGCGTCGATGCGCCGCTTGCGCGGATGCGATTCGATCAGTTCGGGAAACAGGTCGTTGATCGGCGTGAGTTCGGGGTGCAGGCAGTGGTTCGTGTGCGTGACTACGCCGTCGCCGCCGTGGTTGAGCACGTGCAGATTGTCGATCGTCACCTCCAGATCGGCGGGACCTTGGGGCGTGGCGAGGATGATGTTTGCGGGGATCGCTCGTTCGGCGCGGCGCACGGACTCGGCCGCCTCGTCAAGCGACCGCGATTCATAGATGCCGCGGACGGTGAAGTAGTGCGGCACGCCCAGTTCGCGGCTAGGTGCGGGCAGTGTGTTCAGGCACAGGCCGATGCCGGCATCATTGAAGCCGATGTACGCGATGAGGCCCGCCTGGGTGAGGTTCACGAGCGCGGGCTTACCCGTCGGTCGCCGTGTGAGCACGACGGTGAATGGGTCCAGGGCCGGGTCGTTGTCCCAGTTTTGCGCGACGATCGGGCCGCCGCGTGTGGCGAGCGACAGCGACGTGCATCCGGCGTCGCCGTCGGGCTTGAGCTGGTTCCGCACCTGCAGCAGCATCAGGTCGGCGACGGAACAGCCGGCGGCCTCGGCCATGCCGCGTATTTCGTCGGTCATGTCTCGGCTGTAGCGATCGGCGAACTCAAGCGACCGTTCGGCGACGGCTATGGCTCGCGCTCGTGAGACCCGCACGGTCTTGTTCACGCGGTCCAGTGCGATCGCGACGAACCCGCGAATCTCCTCGCGAGCGGCCTCGCCGATTTGCCGGCCCATCTCGCGCGGCCTGCCCGACACGGTGATCTCACGATAACGGGTGGACATAGTT
Organism: Planctomycetia bacterium; assembly: GCA_036758585.1. Taxonomy (GTDB): domain Bacteria; phylum Planctomycetota; class Planctomycetia; order JALXBF01; family JBGPMX01; genus DAIOWH01. Next base: position 96 of record DAIOWH010000074.1, on the reverse strand, counting down.
CTTCTCGGAGCGGACTCTCAACCACAGATTCCACCGATGACACAGATTCCAAGGCACGATCCCACATCTGTGTAATCTGCGGAATCTGTGGTTTCC
>DAIOWH010000073.1:0-29079 GCA_036758585.1 Planctomycetia bacterium | reverse complement strand
ACTCCAAAGCTCGCTTGGTCGATGACTAAAGAGCGAACGGACCGCAAGGCCATGACTGGGTCGTGCTGACGCGTCGATGCGGGCCAGACTGAATGGTCCGACCCGGCACGCCAATTCTGCGACGGTCTTACCAACCGATCGCCATGTTCGACTCGACCGCCCTGGTCGCGCCCTTCAGGTCGCTGCCGGTCTCGTGCATGTAGAGTCGAATGGCGTGCAGCTTGTCACCGCGGGCCTTGGCCAGGCAGTCGCGGGCGATGGCGCATGGGTCCGACGGGCCGGTCAGGCCGAGCAACTTCTTGGAGATGACCCAGACGTCGCGAGGCCGCTGGTGGACGCGAATCAGTTCTTCGCCGTGATAGTTTTGCTCGGCCATCGCCCGGGCGGCGGCCTCGTCGTTGGCCCAGGCGATCATGATGTGTGCGTTCGTCTCGATCTCATAGAGCGGCATCGGTCATCTCCGTGAAAAAAGGAACGATCCGCGTTGTCAAGCCGGCCACGTCATTGGGCAGGCGGTATTGTAGCGCCGATCCACCATTTGGGTAACTCAAAACTCCGGCGGCGGCACATACCAGCCGCCCGATCCATCTTGTTTGGTGAGTCGACCTTCATGACCCACTCCGCCAAGTCGCCCTCGTCGCGCCCCCGTTGTGACCCCTAGCGTCGCTCAGTCGCGTTCGTGTTGCTCTTCTTCGGACTGATTGTCCTCGTCCTCATCGCCGAGCGAGATGTGGAACTTGCGCTCGCGCAGCAGTTCGCCGGCACAGAAGAACTGGAAACGGTACTCGCCCTCGTCCGGAAACTCGCAACCCTGGAAGCGAAAGTGCAAGTCGACGACCGACAGCGGGTCGGGGAACTCGACCTCGCCTTCGGTGCGAAACAGTTCTTCGCCCGTCACGGCGTTCACGCAGCGCAACTCGGCGTCGGGCGATCCGTGACCGTCCGTGAGACTGACGAACACGTTCAGTTCGTTGACCAAACCCGGCAGGTGGCTGGTGTGTACGTGGTCGAAGATGCCGATCAGGCTCTTCTTTCCCGACTCGACATCCTCGATCACGGTGTCGCAGATGATCATGGCGAGCACTTCAGGGGTCGCACGCGGCATCGTCCGAATTCTCCAAAGGCGACGGTCGCGGCACAGCATACATATTTCACGCCGCCCTTGTGAGTCCACCTTGGCCACGCTATCGTGTCGCGACGCACTCCGAACCACAGAATCGAGGGACTTTCGATGGGCTTTGTGACGCGGTGGATGCCGAACCTGGTCGTGTTTACGTGTGGTTTGGCGATCATGTTGTTGGAGCTGGTGGCCAGCCGGTTGGTGGCGAAGCACCTGGGTTCGTCGCTCGAAACGTGGACGACCGTGATCGGTGTGATTCTCGCGGGCATGAGCCTGGGCAGCTTCTGGGGCGGCCGGTTGTCTGACCAGCGCGATCCGTTGCGGACGTTGCCGATGCTAGTGGGCGGTGCGGCCCTGTTGTGCGCCAGCGTGCTGGTCACCAACGACCTGGTGGGCGGCTCGACGCTGATGGCCGGCCTGCCTCGCCTTGTCCGCATTGTGCTGACCATCGGGATCGTGTTCTTCCCGCCGGCATGTCTGCTCGGCACGATTCAGCCGACGGTCGCGCGCTGGGCCGTGCAGCAGACGGTTCGGACCGGTTCAGCGATCGGCAACATCGGGTTCTGGTCTACGGTGGGCCATATCGTCGGCACGTTCCTAACCGGGTTCGTGCTGTTGCTCGCGTTTGGAACCAAGAACATTGTGCTCGCGTCGGTGGCGTTGTTGGCGGCGACGGCGCTGGGCGTTTTCCTGCTCACTCGCGGCCCGGCGACTGCGGACCCCGTCGCAACCGCCCACGCCAAGCCCAAGTCCACGGCGGCCGACGAGGCGGCCGAGAGTTGGTTTACCGCCGTGACGCCCAGCGCGCTGGTCTTCATCAGCGGCATGTCGATCATGGTGGTCGAGTTGGTCGGCGGTCGGCTGTTGGCTCGTGCCGCGGGCAGCTCGATCTACACATGGACGTCGTTGATCGGCGTGGTGTTGGCTGGTGTTTCGCTGGGCAACTACGTGGGCGGCTGGCTGGCCGACCGGTTCTCGCCGGCTCGGTTGCTTCCACACTTGTTTTTGGCGGCGTCGGTGTTGGTGACGGCGCTGCTCAAGTCGTCGGGCCTGCTCGATCCCGACAAGGGTACGTGGCTCGCAAGCCTGACGATGCCGAACCGCATCTTCATGTCGGTGTTCGCCGTGTTCTTCACGCCGTCGTGTGCGCTCGGCACGATCTCGCCGGTCGTGGCCAAGCTGGCGATCGAGCGGGCGGCGAAGGCCGGTGCGGCGATCGGCAACATCTACGCCTGGGGCGCGGTCGGCAGCATCTGCGGCACGTTTCTGACTGGCTTCGTGCTGGTCTCGTGGCTCGGCACCAAGGCCGTGTTGTGCGGCGTGGCCGGTGTGCTGGCCGTGGTGAGCGTGCTGATGGTGACGAGCGGACTGGCCCATGCAATCTGGGCGGGCGTGCTGCTCGCCGTCGTCGTCTCGGTCGCCGCGCCCGATTCGTGGCGTTGGGCGGTGAACATCGGAAACATGTTGGACGTTCGCGAAGAGACTACGGACGGCGAGTACCTGCGCGAGAGCAATTACTACTCGATCAAGGTCTACCCGCCCGACGCCGACGGTTCACGTACGCTGGTGCTCGACAACTTGATCCACGGCTACGTGGTCAAGGACCAGCCGGATGTGCTGGAATACGACTACGAGTTGATCTACGCCTCGATCATGGAGCGGGCCGGGGCGATTCCGACGACGCCGAGCGCTGCGCCTGAGACCGCCGATCCCACAAAGGGTCGGCCGCTCCGCACGCTGTTCATCGGCGGCGGATCGTACACCTACCCGCGGTACATCGAGGCCTGTTATCCCGGCAGCTCGATGCTCGTGGCCGAGATCGACCCGGCCGTCACGCGGGCCGCTCACGAGGCGCTGTATCTGCCCGACGATACGCCGATCGTCACGCGCTGGGGCGACGCACGCAACACGTTCGACCAACTGCTGGCCGAAAACGCCCGCGGCGTGAAACACGAGTTCGACTTCATCTTCGGCGACGCATTCAACGACTTCAGCGTGCCGTGGCACTTGACGACCCACGAGTTCAACGAGAAAGTGAAGAAGCTGCTCGCGCCGAACGGTGTGTACATGATCAACATCATCGACAACTACGAGTATTCGCTGTTCCTCGGCGCGTACGTACAAACGGCGCGCAAGACGTTTCCGGGCGTCGCCGTATTCTGCACTGAGGAGGGGGGCGAACCGTCCGACCGTCGCGACACGTTTGTGATCGCGATGTCGAATCAGCCGATCGACTACAGCGACCTCGGTTCGCGGCCCGGCGAATCCCGGCTTGAGAAAGGATCGCTGCTCACCGAAGAGCACGTGCGGACCTCGATCGAACGCAGCGGGTCGACCGTGCTGACCGACGACTACGCGCCGGTCGAGAACCTGCTGAAGATGGTCGCCCTCGACCGAGATTAGCAGCCAGGGTTGAGTCCCATGTTGCCCGAATCCAGCGATTTCGACGCGGAGGAAATGTGGCCCGACGACGAGCGACCGAACCAGACCTCGTCGCCGCCACCGAGTCGGCCGCCCGACCGGGACCCGGAGTCCGAACACGGGTCCGTGCCGCCTCCACACCGCGCGCCGACACGCCCAAAGAGGCGGCGCGCCTACCGACCGCCGAGCGAATTCGATCGCGACTGACGTGTCGACGACAAGTGAGCTGGGTGTCGCGCCCAGCCTACTCACCGCCGGCCGCTCACGAACTGAGCACCCCGGAGTTGCTTCATGAAGAGACTGGTCTCGATTGTCGTGTTGTCGGCGATAACGCTGTCGACCGTACGCGCCCACGTCGGCCTGCACCCGTCGGTTCACGACACAGTCGCCGCGATCAAGCAGCGCATGAAGCGCGACCTGACGGCACGCGCGCTGATATCGCTTACGGGCGAGCAAGCAGAGAGGTTTCTGACCAAAGAGGAGCGGCGTGTTCTGGGTGCCGAACACATCTCATTCCGTGTTAATGTGCCGGTCGTGGTGTCGGTGGTACGCACCAAGGACACGACCCCTCCGTTCTGGCTGAAGGATCGCGGGTTCGATCGGACCGAGTGGCAGGTGCGGGCCGGCGGCCAGACGCTCGAGATCTGGCGCAAGCCGTTCCCGGCCGGCGAGGTTGGGCTGGGCGTGAACTCGTTGCGCGGCGGCGGCGAGCATTATTTCGTCGCGATCGAGCCACAGCGCGCGTCGGACAAGGTCGCAGTCGCCGACATCTATCCGGGCCAACACACGCTGGGCGTCGTCGAGGTCGGCGCTCTGCCATACGTCGATCGCAAGGAGGCCATCGAGGCGGTTCCGCCTGGGCTGCAGGGCCGCACGTTACTCCGCGCTCAGCAGTCGCGACGCAACGACGCTCAACTCGTCGGCGTCTTTCGCGCCACGTCGTATCCGGCGTCGAACCAGCCCGATCACATCGTGCTCACCTGGAGCGAAAACCCGCGCACCACGCAGACGATCCAATGGCGTACCAGTACGGACGTGGCAACCGGCGCGGTTGCCTACCAACGAAAACGCGACTATCGCAGTTTCAACCCAAAGAAACCGCTCGAGGTCAAGGCCCTCACCGAGTCGCTGGCGACGCCCGACGTCGTCAACGATCCGATCGTGCACCGGCACACCGCCGTCCTGCGCGGCCTCGAGCCGGACACGAGCTACGTCTATTCGGTCGGCGACGGCAGCGACGACGGCTGGACCGAGCTGGCCGAGTTCACCACCGCGCCGGAGGGAATCAAGCCGTTCTCATTCATTTACATGGGCGACGCTCAGAACGGACTCGACCGTTGGGGCACGCTCGTACACAACGCCTACCGCACGAGGCCCGACGCCGCCTTTTATATGATGGCCGGCGACCTCGTGAACCGCGGCGCCGAACGAGACGATTGGGACAGCCTGTTTGCCAACGCGGCCGGCATCTACGACCGGCGTCCGCTCGTGCCCGCGCTCGGCAACCATGAATGCCAGGGCGGCGATCCGAAACTGTACCTCAGCCAATTCGCCCTGCCGCGCAACGGACCGAGCGAACTCGCGCCCGAGCGGGCCTACAGCTTCGAGTACAGCAACGCATACTTCGTCGTGCTCGATTCCAACCTGCCGCCCGCGTCGCAGTCGGCATGGCTCGAGGAACAGCTCGCCGCGACCAAGGCCACGTGGAAGTTCGTGATGTACCACCACCCGGCCTACTCGTCGGCCCCGAACCGCGACAACAAGTCGATCCGAGACGTGTGGATTCCCATCTTCGATCGCTACCACGTCGATATGGCGCTGCAGGGCCACGACCACGCCTACCTGCGAACCTACCCGATGCACGGCAACCAGCGCGTCGAAAGCCCGAAACGGGGCACGGTCTACGTCGTTTCCGTCTCGGGCACCAAGATGTACGAGCAGGACAAACGCGACTACACCGAGATCGGCTTCACCAACACGGCGACCTACCAGGTGCTCGACATCCAGATCAGCGGCGACCGCCTGGTCTACCGCGCGGTAGACATCGACGGCAAAGTGCGCGACGAACTCGTGATCGAGAAGTGATCCCAATCAACCTGTGCAGCATTGGCCACACTTCTCCCTCTCCCCGCTCGCGGGGCATTGGTATCTACACAAATCAGTGACACGGCCAGCCGCGAAGCGGCGCGAGTCGATAGCCAGGGGCGCGACCCTGGTTACAGGTCCGGGATTGTTCGGCAAGCCCCGAAAGGGGCGCAACATCTCGTGCCGCCCCCGCGGGGCTGGTACATTGTCCCTGCCTCATTCCCAGGGGCTAACGCCTCTGGCTATCGACTCACGTCCCTTCGGGACTAAGTTGTGTGGATACCAACGCTCGCGGGTTGAGGGTTGGGTGAGGGGTTACACTACGGAGTGATCTTCCATGAGACCCAACTCAGTCAAACAAAAGCTCCAGGCCGGCGGAGTCAGCGTTGGCACGATGGCCTTTGAGTTCGCCTCGACCGGCATCGGCCGACTGGCCGCGAACGCCGGGGCCGAGTTCGTCATCTTTGACATGGAACACACCGGCTGGACGATCGAGACGATCCGCATGCTCATGGCCACGACGCGATCGGCCGACACCGTGCCGATGGTCCGCGTGCCGGCCACTCAGTATCACTTCCTCGCCCGCGTGCTCGACGTCGGGGCGATGGGCGTGATGGTGCCGATGGTCGAATCGGCCGACCAGGCCCGCGTGATCGCCGAGTCGTGCAAGTACCCGCCGGTCGGTCGGCGCGGCGCTGGCTTTGGCCTCGCACACGACGACTACGCCTTCGGCGACCTCATCGCCAAGATGCGATCGTGCAACGAACACGTGCTACTGATCGCCCAGATCGAAACCGCCGCGGGACTCGAGCGCGTAGACGAGATCGCGGCAGTGGACGGCATCGACGTGCTCTGGATCGGCCAGTTCGACCTGAGCAATTTCCTCGGCATCCCCGGCCAGTTCAGCCACGACACCTTCTCGCGAGCCGTCGACCGAGTGGTAGCCGTGTGCCGACGCCACGGCAAGACGGCCGGCATCCTGGCGCTGAGCGTCGACGAAGCCAAGACGCGACTCGCCCAGGGCTTCCGCTGCCTCGCCTACGGCGGCGACCTCTGGCTGTACCAGCAGGCACTCGAACAGGGCGTCAGTCAGATACTCGCATCCTCTCGACATGAATGAGATCGATCTGTAGCGCGGGCTTCGCCCGCAACCCAACGTGGCGGACGCTGCCAGCGTCGGCCACACGGGGGGGCACGCAAAGGCGCCAAGGTGCAAAGGAACACAGAGGCGCCAATCAGCCGCGCCTTGCTGATTGACGCTGGACGGCCGCCGTTGCATAGTGGTTGGACCATACCAACGGAGGAAGCCAACATGCGTCTTGGAATCGGCATCGCGTGGGTGGTCGTTGCCGGCGGCGTCACCCATTCTGCGTCGGCCGCACAGCAAACGGTGCAAGACAAGGCCGGTCAAGAGCCGGCCGCGGCCGCCGCGACACACAAGCTTGCCGGCCTCGATGCGTTCATCGAAGCGGCGATGAAGGAGTGGAAAGTTCCGGGACTAGCGATCGCCGTGGTTCACGACGGCAAGGTGATTCACTCGAAGGGATACGGCTTTCGGGACGCTGAGCGGCAGTTGCCCGTCACGCCGCAAACCATCTTCGCCATCGGCTCGATCTCGAAATCGTTCACCGTCGCCGGACTGGCCACGCTGGCCGACGAAGGCAAGCTCGACTGGGACAAACCGGTGCGCGGCTACGTACACGACTTCCAGCTTCACGACAAGATCGCCACCGAGCAGATGACCACGCGCGATCTGGTCACGCACCGATCGGGCCTGCCGCGTCACGACTTCGTCTGGTACGGCAACTCGAATCTCTCACGCAAGGACCTGTTCGGCCGCCTGCGTCACCTGGAGCCGAACAAGGAATTCCGCAGCACCTGGCAGTATCAGAACCTGATGTACATGACTGCCGGCATCGTGGCCGAGCAGCTATCGAGCCAGCCGTGGGAGGAATTCACGCGGCGGCGCATCATCGAACCGCTCGGCATGGACGGCACAAACTTCTCGGTGACCGATTCGCAGAAAACCGACGACTTTGCCTTGCCCTACTCGAAAATCAAAGACGACGTGAAGCGGGTCCCGTTCCACAACATCGACGCGGTCGGGCCGGCCGGGTCGATCAACTCGAACGTCGCCGCGATGATCAAGTACGTGCAGCTTCATCTGGCGAAGGGCCGGCACGCCGACCGGCAGCTTCTCTCGACCGCGCAGGCCGACGCGATGCAGACGCCGCAGATGGTCATGCCGCCCAATCCCCAGGCCGCGACCGGCGAGGAACTCGGCGACATGAGCTACGGCATGGGCCTCATGATCTCCAGCTACCGCGGGACCAAGTACGTCGAGCATGGCGGCGGCATCGACGGGTTCGTCGCGCTCATGTCGTTCCTGCCGCGCAAGCGGGCGGGCGTGATCGTGCTCACCAATCTGTCCGGATCGAACCCGGTCCCGACGGTCGTCACGCGGCGCGTGTACGACCTGTTGCTCGGCCTTGAGCCGGTGGATTGGGCCGGCCGCATCCGGCTGCAACAGTTGCAGGCCAAAGTCGCCGCCGACGCGGCCAAGAAGTCGAGCGCGACCGACCGCAAGACCGGCACGGCGCCGTCGCACCCGCTCGCCGACTACGCCGGGAAATACGAACATCCGGCCTACGGCGCGATCACCATCGAACTCGACGGGTCGCTACTCACGATCAAGACGGCCGGCGGACTCACCAGCTCGCTCGATCACTATCACTACGACATCTTTGAGTCGGCCGAAGACCCGACCGGCCGATTCGATCAGCGAAAGATCGCATTCTTCTACAACAAGCGGGGCGACATCGATCGCCTGTCCATTCCGTTCGAGCCGAGCGTGGCCGACATCGTGTTCACGCGGCAGCCGGACGAATCGATGCGCGACCGCAAGACGCTCGAGCCGCTGGCCGGCGACTACCAAATCGGCCCGCAAGCGGTCCGCATCGCGTTGAAAGACGACCGCACCTTGACCTTCACCGTGCCGGGGCAGCCGACCTATGAACTGGTTCCAACTCGCGACCTGACGTTCGACCTCAAGGGCCTCACCGGCTTCAGCATCAAGTTTCAGAGGGACCAGGCGGGCGCGGTGAGCGAACTGCTGCTGTTCCAGCCGAACGGCGCCTTCACCGCGAAGCGCCGGTTGCCGACCGCCGTCGCCGCCGCGAACTCGGCAAGCGCAAAACCAAAAACAAACGGCGACGGACCGGCGGCCAGGCCCGTTCCGACGGCGTGGACGCCGGAACTGATGATGACGGTCCGCCGCGTCGGCGGAGCACGCGTCTCGCCCGACGGCAAGCGAGTCGCCTATCAGGTCGCCACGGCCGTCATGACCGACGAGCAGAGTGAATACGTCACTCAAATCCACGTCGCGGGCGCGGACGGCAGCGACGCGCGACAGATGACGTTCAGCGACAAGTCGTCCACCGACCCGCAGTGGTCGCCGGACGGAACGGCGATCGGCTTCCTGTCCGAACGGTCTGGAAAGAAGAACCTGTTCGTGCTGCCGTTGGCCGGCGGCGAAGCGGAACAACTGACCGACGTCAAGAGCGGCGTCACGGCGTTTCGCTGGTCGCCCGACGGCAAGCAGATCGCGTTCACTATGCCCGACGCTGCGAGCGACGCGGAAGAGAAGGCGGCCAAGGCGAAGGACGACGCCAAATGGTTCGAGCGCGACTGGAAGTTCAGCCGGCTCTACCTGGTCGACGTGGCGCGACCGGCCGGCGGCAAGCGCGAACCGCGCCTGCTGACCCGTGCCGACTACAACGTCGGCGTGTACGGCCGCACGGCCGACGGCGGATTCGACTGGGCGCCCGATTCCAAGTCGATCGCCTTCGCGCATCAGAAGACTCCGAAGGCGAACGACTGGCCCAGCGGCGATGTCTCGATCGTCGATGTGGCGAGCGGTGAAGCGAAGCCGTTGGCCGCGTCGTCGGCCGCGGAGATGCGACCGATCTTCTCGCCCGACGGCAAGTGGGTCGCGATGACGGTGAGCGACAACCCGCCGCGCTGGGCGGGCAGCCGCCGCATTCAGATCGTTTCCGCGTCGGGCGATGCCGATCCTCGCGTGCTGCCGGAGACGTTCGACAGCCAGCCGTCGCCAATCGGTTGGGCGGCCGGCGGCTCGCGCCTTTTCTTCTCCGAAGCGCGCGGCACGACCGACCGAATCTACTCGATCGACGTTCGGTCGGGTGAGATTTCGGACTTCGCCGCGGGCAACCATGTGCTCACCGGCCTCGACCTGAACTCGGCCGGCACGGCACTCGGCTTCGCGATGGAGACGTCGGACCGCGCAATCGAGGCGTTCACGAGCGGCGTGGAGAAATTCGATCCGGTTCAGGTGAGCCGCTCGAACGCCGAGTTGCCGAAGCTCCCGCTGGGCAAGGTCGAAGTCGTTCGCTGGAAGGGGAGCGGTGGATTCGAGATCGAGGGGCTGTTGTCGTACCCGGTCGGCTACGAACCGGGCCGGCGCGTGCCGCTGATCTTGAACATTCACGGCGGCCCGGCGGGCGTCTTCAGTCAAAGGTACATCGCCGCCGCGGGTCTGTACCCGATCGCGGCCCTGACCGCTCGCGGCTACGCCGTGCTGCAGCCGAACCCACGCGGCTCGTCGGGGTACGGCGCCGAGTTCCGATACGCGAATCACAAGGATTGGGGCGGCGGCGATTACCAAGATTTGATGGCCGGCGTCGATCATGTGATCCAACGGGGCGTTGCCGATCCCGACCGCCTTGGCGTGTGCGGCTGGAGTTACGGCGGCTACATGACATCGTGGGTGATCACGCAGACTCGGCGATTCAAGGCGGCGTCGATCGGTGCGCCGGTCACGAACCTGATCAGCTTCAACGGCACGGCCGACATCCCAAACTTCCTGCCCGACTACTTCGGTTCACAGCCGTGGGACAACGTCGAACTGATGCGGGCCCGTTCGCCAATGCTCGCCGCCAAGGGGGTCACCACGCCCGCGCTGATTCAGCACGGCGACGCCGACGTGCGCGTGCCGATCTCACAAGGCTACGAGTACTTCAACGCGCTAAAGCAACAGGGCGTGCCGGTGGAGATGCTCGTCCTGCCACGTCAGCCGCACGGGCCGACCGAGCCGAAGATGATCCTGAAGGTGATGCAGACGAACCTCGATTGGTTCGACAAGCACCTCGGAGCGAGGTAATGCATGCCATCGTGCCTGATGGCAAGTCTGTGTGACGGGTTCTTGGCCGCCGCGGTCCACGCGGGAAGGGTCAAGCCCTAGCGCTCGTGTTTGGAGAGCGGTAGCGATGGGTTGGGAGGCTTGGCTGACGGTTGGTGTGACGCTGGTGACCTTGTACGCCCTGGCGCGTGAGCCTGGGCCGCCCGACGCCATCTTTGTTGCGGCCGTGGTGGTGCTCGCCATCGCCGGCGTGATCACTCCGGAACAGGCGTTTGGCGGGTTTGCGAACGCGGCCGTGCTGATGGTCGGAGCACTGTTTGTCGTGGCGGCCGCACTGCGCGAAACGGGCGTGATGGACTACGTTGGCGTCCAGTTTCTTGGCCGAGTGAAGACGGAACAGGCCGCCCTCGTCTGTCTTGCGGGCGTCTGCGTGGCGAGTTCGGCGTTCCTGAACAACACTCCGATCGTGGCCATGCTCATGCCAGTCGTGATCGACTGGTGTCGTCGCCGCGGCGTATCGCCGTCGCGTCTGCTGATTCCATTGTCGTTCCTAACCATCTTCGGCGGCTGCTGCACGCTGATCGGCACCAGCACGAACCTCGTGATGCACGGCCTGATGCTCAAGGCCAACCTGCCCGGCATGAGCTTCTTCGAGATCGGCCGCGCGGGGCTGCCGTGCGCCGCGATCGGCGTGATCTACATGCTCACTGTCGGCCGCTGGTTGTTGCCGCAACGCAAGGAACTGATGGAGCAGTTGGGCGAGTCGCGGCGCGAGTACCTGATCGAAATGCTGGTGCAGCCGGATTGCCGATTGATCGGCCAAACCATCGAGGGCGCGGGCCTGCGCCAGTTGCCCGGGTTGTTCCTCATCGAGATCGATCGCGCCGGCAAGATCATCGGGCCGGTCGGGCCGACGGAGGTCATCGAGGCCGGCGATAGACTCGTCTTCACCGGCGTCGTCAGCACGATCGTGGACCTGAAAAAGATACCGGGCTTGGTGCCAGCCGCCGACGAGACGTACGAAGTATCGGCTCGAACCACACGTGGCCGCATGCTCTGCGAGGCGGTGATCAGCACCAGTTCGCCGCTGGTGGGCAAGGACATTCGCAGCGCCGAGTTCCGCACGCACTACAACGCGGCGGTGGTCGCCGTGCATCGCAACGGTGCGCGACTGACCAACAAGCTCGGCGACGTTGTACTGCGGCCCGGCGACACGCTGCTGTTGCAGACCGGTCCGCACTTTCTGCGGGCACATCGCAACAACGCCGATTTCTACCTGGTGAGCGACGTCGAGGACTCGCGGCCGTTGCGGCACGACCGCGCCCGGATCGCCGTCGCCTTGTTCGCCGCACTGATCGTGGTGATGGCGTTCAACTACGTGAACCCGACGCTCGCCACATTTGCCGCCGCGGGGCTGATGGTCGCCGCGCGTTGCATTTCAACCGCCGACGCACGGCGGTCGATCGAGTGGTCCGTCCTAGTCACGATCGCCGCGTCGTTCGGACTGGGGGCCGCCCTGGAAAAGTCCGGCGTGGCGGCAACGCTCGCGAGATTCCTCGTCGACGCGACCCAACCGCTCGGCCCCGGGGCGACGCTCGCCGCCATCTACTTTGTCACGATGGTGTTGAACGAAATCATCACCAACAACGGTGCGGCGGCGCTCGCGTTTCCGTTCTGCCTGGAAGCCGCCAAGCTGCTCGACGTCACCCCTCGGCCGTTCCTTATGGCCGTCGCACTCGCCGCGTCGTTTGCATTCGCCTCGCCCATCGGCTACCAGACCCACATGATGGTCTACGGTCCGGGCGGTTACCGATTCTCTGATTTCATGCGGATCGGCGTGCCGCTGAACCTGGTGCTTTGGGTCGCGGCGGTTGTGCTGGTTCCCTTGATGTGGCCTTGGTGAGTCTACTACGCACGCGATCATCGGCGCGATCGTTGGCGCCGGCGTGGTTTCGTTTGGCGGCGGACAGTTGCAATGGATGGAGCTGGGTCGGCGCTTTGCCCTGCCGCTCGCACTTGGCCCGATGCTCTCGATGGCCTGTGTCCTTGCGGCGTCGTGGCCGGTCGGGTTCGCGATTCGGCGTTGGGCCGGTCGTTGCGTATGTGTCGTCGAGCGAGCCCCCGCGGAGGTTGACACAGGCGCCGCCGCGCTCGCGACCCCGGCGATGCCCAACGTGGCCCTGGTTTCCGATTCGATGGAGAACTGCCAGGATGCCGGTTCGGTCGCCGCCGTCACAACCACTTCAGTGACGGGCGTCGTTCATTGGGCAAGTGGCGGGTTCGTCGGTTTCGCACGCGGCTGGAACGATGCCCCAAAGATTGCCGCGTTGGGCATCGGCGCGCTGACCGCCGCCGAGTCGCCGCACGCCACGGAATGCCGAGCAGTACCTTGGCGATGAATTCCTTGAGCACGTCGTTCGTCGGGGCCATGATCGCGCCGGCCTGGGCGTCGCGGAAGAATCGTTCGACCGGTACGCTCGCGCGGCGGCCACCGGCTGACTCATCTCGGCCAGCAGCGCCTGGATGCCCGGAATGTCCGCCAGCCGCTGGCCGTTGTGCTCGTACTTGCGAGCCTTTGAATGCGTGATTGACGCGTCGAGTGCGGCCCGCGCGAGTCCGATATTCGCGGCCGAGACGCCGAGATGAAACCACGGGACGCCGGCCTGCAACATGGTTGTCAGCCCACTCTTTTCCGGCCCCAGCCGCGCCGACTCTTGCAGCACGACGCCGTCGAACCGCATCGGAGCCGACGCGTTGCCGTTCAGCCCAATCCCTTCCCAGCGACCCTTCACCGTGATGCCCGCGTCGCTACGCCGCACCATGAACAAATCGCTCTCGAGCGGCGACGCGGCGCTCGGACTCTGCGTCGAAACGAGGTACAGGTCCGCTTCGCCCGCACTGGTGACGAACGACTTATCGCATTGCAGCACGAACCCGTCACTGCGGGCCGCGGCACGACTCACGGGCGCGTAAAAGTGTGCGCCCGATCCCGGCTCGCTGAACGCCAGCGTCGCCAGCCACTCGCCCGACGCCAGCGGCGGCAGCAACTCCGATTTCTGTGCGTCCGACGCGACCGCGACGATCGGCATCGTGCCGCAGACGTGCATGACGTAAACCATCGCGGTCGATCCGCACGCCCGCGCGATTTCCTTGACGACCCGCACAAACTCCGCCGCGCCGCCGCCCAGCCCGCCAAACTGCATCGGCACGGTCAGTCCTGCGAGGCCGGCGCCGGCCAGCGCCTCGATCGAGTGCCGTGGAAATCGTCGCTCACGATCAACCACCGCGGCTTCCGCCGCGATCACTGCATCGCATGCCCCGCGAGCCTTTTCAACGACCCTGTTGGCCGTTTCTGTCATGACGGTGCTCCGTTCTATTCCTCGAATTGTTCAACCGGTCGTAGCCGAACTCGCCAGAGTTCGGGACGCAGCCACGCGACCCCCGCCCGACTCCCGGCGGATTCGGCTACACCACCGCGCACGCGCGGCGACGGCGGCCGCGTGGCGAATCGAGTCGTAGTCGCTGTCCGAAACCGGAACGAATCGAGACGTCCCGGCCGAGCGAAGAACCTCACGCCCCAGCGCATCATCCTGCATCGTCGTGAGTAACCGCGCGAGCCGCGCCCGAACCGCGGCCGGAACACTTGGATGCACGACGGCCGGCGGAGCCGGGCTGGGCCCGAGCGTTTCGATCACCCGGACCGACATGGCCGCCGACGAGCCGAGCAACCGCTCACGTTTCAACACAATGCTGTCGATCGCCGCTGCGTCCACGTGGCCGTGCGCCACGAGTCGTAATGACTCTTGGTGCGAACCGGATTGCACGGCCCGGCGAAAGTAGCCGTCGTATTCGCCACGTCGGGCGAGATGGCAAAGCGGAAGCGTGTAGCCCGAATGAGAGCCTGGCTCGTTGTACAACCACGACGCGCCGCGCAGGTCGTCGAATGATCGAAACACGCTGTCGCGATGAACTACGATGTCGGAGAAGTACACTGCGCGGCCGGCATACCGCCGGCCTTCCATCACCGGCGCGGCGAGCAATTCCAACTCTGGTCCGGCCCCGTCGATCTTTCGCACATACGTCAGGCCACACAAAAACCCGACATGTGCGTCGCCGCGATCGAGCATGCGCTCGCGTTCGCGCCACGGCACGCGATCTTCGACCGTGATTTCGACACCGAGCCGGCGGTTTAGCCAGCCGGCCAGCGCGCGATAGAACGGATCGGCGTTGGCGGCCATCATGGAAACGAGTTTGAAGCTTTGCATGCCTTGCCCCAAAGCGGTGATTGATAATCGGGACGCACACGATCAGCCGCACCGGAAGCGCAACGAAGCGGCTTCCGGGGAAGCGACCGGTACCGACCGTACCGCACCCGCACGGGCAAGCAGCGTTGGGAACTCCGACTGAGGAAAGGAGTGAAGCTTAGCTCGCAGCCCAGCGGGCAATGGTCCGCCGGACTCAGCTAAAGCCAGGATGAGCGACCACAGGTCGGGTCCGCTCAGGTTGATGATGGCTTTGCAAACTCATGGCATTCCAGGAGCACATGCTTGGGCGCGGATATTAGTCGCGGGTCGGCGGCAGAGCAAGACCTTTGTTCTACCAATCTATCAATGCGCAAATCCCGATCCCGAGTCGTCGCGATGTCGCACGTGGCGGACAGGCCCGAAACTGTCCATCGAACAACTTGCACATTCTGCGCGCCGCCGTACCGCATGTACGGTGGCATGGGATTCAGGCTACAGGCACATGAGGTATGCGACGATATCTTCCTTCTCCTGTTTGGTCAGTTTCAGTTCCAGCACGAGGTTGAAGAACTCGACGACGTCGTGCAGCGTGGGGCACCGGCCGTCGTGCGGGTACGGAGGCGAGTCCTTGATGCCACGGAGCGGGAACGTCTTGATCGGTCCTTCCGGCCGGCAAACGAAGAACCGCTCGACCTGCAGATCGTGCATGTAGTCGTCTGTGAAGGCGGGGCCGGAGTGACATTTCACGCACAGCGCCTTGCCGTGGAACAGTCGCTCGCCGCGGAGTTCGGTGGCGGTCGCCTTGCTGGCGTCGAGCGTCATCAGCGGCGTGAGTTTCGGGGCGGGCGGAAAGTCGAGGATCGCGTTGAAGTCGCCCATGCGGTTGGTGATCTGCCGTTGCGCACCGCGCGGACCGATCGCACCGCCTCGTGCCCGTCGCAGGCTTGCCCTTCCACCGTGATCCCGCCACTGTCCGCGAGGATCGCGTGGTCGTCCGCAAGAATCCCGTCCGCAAGAATCACGCGGAGTGCTTCGCGACATTGATCAACGCCTCTTGAAGGATTCGGAACAGGTTGTCGCCGACGGCCGCCGGGACGTCCAACCGATCGAACCGTAAAGTCGCGTGCGACACGATGCCGGTCCGAGCTTCGAAATCAGAAAGCAAACTGCGGACGGCTTCCCTGAGCCCCAGATCGTCGAGTAGCGTCGGACGCAGCCGGGCACTTAGGGCATGGACCCGTTCGAGCAATTGCCGCTCGCCGGCCAGTGCTCGCTCAATCAGCGTTCGGCGTTTCGCGTCCTCCTCCGCCGCGAGCGCCTGCTCCAACTCCAGCGTGACCAGAGTGCTGAGCTGCCCCAGATCGTCGTGGAGGTCTCGGAAGAAGCTCCTTCGCTCCTGCTCTTGGGCCGAGAGTAATTGAGTCGACAGTTTGCGCAGCCGCCCTTCCGATTCTTCGATTTGCCGTTCATGCCGTCGCCGCAGCACGTTCGCGTGTGCCAGAACGACCCACCAAGCCGGGCGATGCTCCATGGACGATTGCCGATCGAGCCTCATCGCTGTGCGGCCGGCGCTGACGAGAACTGTACGTAGCCCCAAGTCTCGGGGCGGTGCATGTCGATGACCCATTGCGGCGACCAGACCCAGTTGTCTTCGCGACTGTCAGGGACCTTGCGGTAGCTTCCACTCTCGATGAGGTGCCGCCACTCGACGCGCGAGAAGTTCACTCGCCACCGGTCGCCGTGGCGCGGCGGAGTCGCGACGGATGGTCTCTCGTCCGCAGGGCCGGGATTGGCTGCGCCGGCCGCCTCGCCCTCGCCGACGCCTCCGCTCGGTCCGATGATCTCATAACTCTCGAAGACCGGCCCATTGCGGCGGGCCCGGCGGACCGGCGCTGACTTGTCGTTCAACGATCGAATCGCGCCCCACGGTACAGCCAGCTCGATCGTCCAACCCACATCGGCGTCGCGCGGATCGTTCAGCGTGCCGTTGATATGAACGGCCGTCTTGAGGCCGGCGATGTCCCACCCGTCGTCGGCCTGGCCGCCGTGTCGGTACGGTTTCGTCAGCCGCAGGTCCCAACCGGTGTTCAGTGCGTTGATCTCGAACTCGCCGTAGTTGCGCGTGTCGCCATCGGGGTCGATGAAGAACTCGAAGTCGTTGTCGTGAAAGATCACCGACTCGCGCTTGGTCAGCGTGCCCCAGACGTGTGGTTCGTCGAGTTCGGCGGCAATGTAAAAGAACTGGTCGTCCCAGATCATCTTGGCTCGCGTGCGAAACCGGGGCGGCGGTTTCAGGTCGCCCTCGATATCGACGAAATCGTCCGTCCACGGAGCAGCCTGCCACGCCGGTTCGTCGAGCCGGCCGTCGACCTCGAGCGCGGCCGCGGTCGCTGGCGAAGCGGTCCCGCCCACGGCGACCGACTCACCGATCGCGCGATAACAAATGTAGACCTTCGGCGGAGCACGGTCGGTCACGGGAGCCGCGGCGTCAGTGGTGACGTTTCGAGGCCGTCGGGCCCCCACGGCAACCACGCCCGCCGCGACGATCAATATGGCCGCGACCAGCGCGAGCGCGACCGGTCGCGGATTCTCGTGCACCCACCGCATCAGTTGAACCATCATGTCGATGATTATGCATGTCCGCTCGCCCCTGAGCGAGAGTCGCTACCCAATTCACGGCCGCTACGGCCCGCCCCCTCAGTTGTCGCGCGCGGCGGGAAACGGTAGCATCTCGCTCGGACAAATCGCTCCGGCGCGGCAGGATGCTCGCGATGACTAGACTCGACCAGACACTTCACGACGCCGTCGAACGGCGCGCGTTCCAGATCGGTCGCGAACTCTTCGACAAGATCGACACCAGCGGGCCCAGCGTCTTCGAGCGGCAGTGGTGGGACGACTGGATCATGAACTGGTCGATGGCCGACGAATCGACCAAGGTTCAACTGTTCCGCTTCATCGACGTGCTGCCGATGCTCGACACGATCGAGGAACTGGCCGAGCACTTCCAAGCCTACTTCGCCGAGTCGCAGGGCCAGTTTCCGAGGCTGGTCCGCCTGGGGGCGAACCTGGCCGACCCCGGCACGATCGGCGGGCGGATCGTGGCCCGTGCGATTCGGCTCAATGCCACGCGACTCGGCCGCCGGTTCATCGCGGGCACGAACCCGGCTGAGGTGATCGACGCCGTCGAACGGCTGCGGGCCAAGGGCATGACCTTCAGCATGGACCTGTTGGGCGAGGCCACGATCACCGAGCGCGAGGCCGACGCCTACCAGCGCGAGTACCTCGACCTCCTGGCCGACCTCGGCCCCGAAGCGGCGCGATGGCGCGAGGCACCCACGCTCGACCGCGACCCGTTCGGCACTCTGCCGCGCATCAACCTGTCGATCAAAGTCTCGGCGCTGAACAGCCAGTTCGACCCGATCGACCCGGCCGGCAGTTCGCGCGTCGCCGCCGCGCGCCTGCGCGAGGTCTTCCGCGCCGCGCGGCGACACGGGGCGCTCATCAACATCGACATGGAGCAGTACGCCTTCAAGGACCTGACGCTCGCGATCTTCCGCGACCTGCTGACCGAACCGGAGTTTCGCGATTGGCCCGACGTCGGCGTGGCGATCCAGGCGTACCTGCGCGACACCGAACGCGACCTCGACGAACTGCTGCACTGGGTGCGGCGTCGCGGCACGCCGGTCTGGGTGCGACTGGTCAAGGGGGCCTATTGGGACTACGAAACGCTCACGGCGAGCCAGTTGCACTGGCCGGTTCCCGTGTTCACTCAGAAGTGGCAGTCCGACGCCTGCTTCGAGCGCTGCAGTGCGTTCCTGATGGAGAACCACCGCTGGCTGCGCCCGGCGATCGCCAGCCACAACGTACGCAGCCTCGCTCACGCGATGGCCGTGGCCGAGTATCTTGAACTGCCGCCGCGCGCGTACGAGCTGCAGATGCTGTTCGGCATGGGCGACCCGCTCAAGACGGCGCTGGTCGCGCGGGGCGAGCGGCTGCGCATCTACACGCCGTTCGGCAAGCTGCTGCCCGGCATGGCCTACCTGGTGCGGCGGCTGCTCGAAAACACGTCGAACACATCGTTCCTGCGTCAGACCTTCACCGAGCACGCCGCGATGCAACAATTACTCCGGCCGCCCGACGTGGTGGGCCGAGAGTACCACGAGGTACACATGGACAAGAACGAACGCACGCCCGACGGCATCGCTCCGTTCAGCAACGAACCGCTCATCGACTTCGCTCGCTCGGTCAATCGCGAGCGCATGGCCGACGCGCTCACCGCCGTGAAGGACCAGTTCGGCCGCGACTACCCGCTCTGGATCGGCGGTGAGACGGTCGCCACGTCGACGGACGCCGCGAGCAGTCGCATGGAATCGAGGAACCCCGCCGATCACCGCACGATCATCGGCTACGTCGCGCGGGCGACACGTACCGACGCCGACCGGGCGGTCGCGGCGGCCAAGGCGGCCTTTCCCGCGTGGAGCGCGACGTCGGTGTGGCGGCGCGTCGACGTGCTGTTCGAGACGGCCGCACGACTGCGCACACGTCGCTTCGAGATGGCGGCGTGGATGGTCTTCGAGTGCGGCAAGCAGTGGCGCGAGGCCGACGCCGACGTGGCCGAGGCGATCGACTTCTGTGAGTACTACGCCCGCGCCATGCTGCAGCTTGCCGCGCCGCGGCTCCGCAACATTCCCGGCGAACACAACAGCTACTTGTATCTGCCGCGCGGCGTCGTGGCCGTGATCTCACCGTGGAACTTTCCGCTCGCGATCCTCTGCGGCATGACTGTCGCGCCGCTCGTTGCCGGCAATACGGTCGTGATCAAGCCCGCCGAGCAGTCATCGGTGGTCGCGGCGAAGTTTCTGGAGATCCTGCGGCCGCTCGACCTGCCGCCCGGCGTCGTGAACTTCGTGCCCGGCGTCGGCGAGGAGGTCGGCGCACGACTCGTCGAGCATCCCGACGTCGCCGCGATCACGTTCACCGGCTCGCAGAAGGTCGGGCTCGAAATCAACCGCATCGCGGCCCTGACGCCGCCGGGCCAGCATCACGTCAAGCACGTGGTCGCCGAGATGGGCGGCAAGAACGCGATCATCATCGACGACGACGCCGATCTGGACGAGGCCGTGCGGGGCGTTGTCGCCAGCGCGTTCGGATATCAGGGCCAGAAGTGTTCGGCCTGTTCGCGTGTGATCGTGTTGCCCAAGGTTTATGCCACGTTCGAGGCCCGGCTGCGCGACGCCGTCGCCAGCCTGGCGATCGGTCCACCCGAAGACCCGGCCTATGCGGTCGGCCCCGTGATCGATCGAGAGGCATTCGACCGGTTGCGCGGCGCGATTGCGGCGGCCCGCACCGAGGCAGTTTGTTTGTACGCCGGCGACCCCGGCAAGCTGGCCGACGTCGGCTATTACATCGGTCCGCACGTGTTTTCTGAGGTTGACCCAGAATCGATGTTGGGGCAGGTTGAGCTGTTCGGGCCGGTGCTCGCAGTACTCCGGGCGGCCAACATGGACGAGGCGCTGGCGATCGCCGGCGACACGCCCTACGCGCTGACGGGCGGCGTGTTTTCGCGCAACCCCGCGACCATCGAGCGGGCGAGGCGAGAATTCCTGGTGGGAAACTTGTACATCAACCGCAAAATCACCGGCGCGCTGGTAGACTGTCAGCCGTTCGGCGGGTTCAAACTCTCTGGCGTGGGGGGCAAGGCGGGCGGGCCGGACTACTTGAAGCAGTTCCTCGTCCCCCGCACCGTGACAGAAAACACCCTGCGACGCGGCTTCGCGCCGCAACAGGACTAGGGAATGGGGACTCTCCGCCAAGTTTGGGGCGCAGGCGTCCCGCCTGCCGTTTCATCCGCCAGATGGGAGGCGGCCGGGACGGCCACACCACAGTCTCCCCAAAGTTGGCGGAGAGCCGGAATAGGGGATGGGGCCGGGGACTCGGTGCTCAGTACTCGGTACTGGTTCGATCCTCGCGGTTCCTAGCCCTCAAACGAGGAATGTGAATGCACTTGACCGAGAACAAGAGAACGATAGCGCCGCGAGACCGACAGGCGGCATCACCAGCGGACGGTGACGGCCCCAAGAGGACTCCGTCGTCGCGTGCGTCTGACGTCGCAACAGCCAGCCAGACGGCCAGCGCTGCGTCGCCGGCTCGCGTGATTATCGAGGGCGTTGTGCCCGCGATCGACGCCGGGCGGTTTCCGATCAAGCGTACGCCGGGCGACGAGGTCGTGGTGGGCGCCGACATTTATGCCGACGGCCACGACGTGCTTGCGGCCGTGTTGATGGTTCGCCGCGCGGGCGACGCCCAGTGGACCGAACTGGCGATGACCCCGCTGGTGAACGACCGGTGGGAGGGTCGATTCACGGTCGACGCCGTGGGCAACTACGAATACACGATAGCGGCGTGGGTCGACCGGTTTGCCACGTGGCGTCGCGACCTGGCGAAGAAGTTCGAGGCGGGTCAGGACGTGGCCTCGGAACTGGTCGAAGGGGCCGAGCTGCTGAGACGCACGGTTCGACGGATCGCCGCCCAGAACTCCGGCGACAGCGAGGCGGGGCGCGACGCGGCATGGCTGCGGGCGCGGGCCGACGTTCTGAGCCAGCCCGACGAGACTGCGCCGCGAATGAACACGGCGATCGACCCTGAACTCCAGTCGATCATGGCGCGATACGCCGATCGCGCGGCGGGCGCGACGTACGAGCCGACGCTCCGCGTGCGAGTCGATCGCGAGCTCGCTCGGTTCGGGGCGTGGTACGAGATGTTCCCGCGCTCGGCAGGCGTGGACTCGTCGCGCGGGGCCACGTTGCGTGAGGCCGAGGCGCGGCTGGGCGAAATCGCAACGATGGGCTTCGACGTCCTGTATCTGCCGCCGATCCACCCGATCGGCCGCAGCTTTCGCAAGGGGCCGAACAACTCGCTCGCGGCCGGACCGAACGACCCGGGCAGCCCGTGGGCCATCGGCGCGGCCGAGGGCGGGCACAAGGCCGTGCATCCAGCTCTCGGCACGATCAGCGACTTCGATCACTTCGTCGCCGCCGCGCGCAAGCTGGGCCTCGAAATTGCGCTCGACCTCGCCTACCAGTGTTCGCCCGACCACCCGTACGTGCGCGAGCACCCCGAGTGGTTTCGCCACCGACCAGACGGCACCATCAAGTACGCCGAGAACCCACCCAAAAAATACCAGGACATCTACCCGTTCGATTTCGAGTGCGACGGCTGGCAGGCACTGTGGCAGGAACTCAAGAGCATCGTGCTGTTCTGGATCGGCCACGGCGTGAAGATGTTTCGCGTGGACAACCCACATACGAAACCGTTTCGCTTCTGGGAATGGCTGATCGCTGAGGTGCAGCGCGATCATCCGGACACGATCTTTCTGTCCGAAGCATTTACACGACCAAAGATCATGAAGCACTTGGCCAAGGCCGGCTTCACACAGTCGTACACCTACTTCACGTGGCGCAACACCAAGCACGAGCTGAAAGAGTATTTCACCGAGCTGGCTCAATCGGAAGTCCGCGAGTACATGCGGCCGAACCTGTTCGCCAACACGCCCGACATCTTGCACGAGTACCTGCAGCACGGGGGGCGGCCGGCGTTCCAGGCGCGGCTGGTGCTGGCCGCGACGCTCGGGTCCAGCTACGGCATCTACGGACCGCCGTTCGAACTCTGTGAATCTCGGGCCGTGAACCGCACCGAGGAGTACCTGGACTCAGAGAAGTACCAGGTTCGCTGCTGGGACCGCAACCGCCCCGACAACATCCGGCCGTTGATCGCGCGCGTGAACCAGATTCGCCGCGACAACCCAGCGCTGCACAGCGACTGGGGTCTGCGGTTCCATCCGATCGACAACGACCAGATGATCTTCTACTCGAAGACGACGCCGGACCGATCGAACACCATTCTCGTGGTCGTGAACCTCGACCCGCGGAACACGCAGTCGGGCTGGGTCCGCGTGCCGTTGGGCGAGTTCGGTCTGGATCACACGTACCAAGTTCACGACCTTCTGAACGACGCCCGTTACCTATGGCACGGCGAAACGAACTTCGTGCAACTCGACCCCGCCGTCTCGCCCGCTCACATCTTCCACCTCCGGCAACGACTGACGAGCGAACGAGATCACGAACGTTTCTCTTGAGCTGCCCACGCCCCATGACGGTGAATCCCGCGGAGTTTGATGACTATTTCGGCTGCCCCGCTCGCGAGGCGATCGAACGGTCGCTGCTGCCTCGTTACCTGACGCGCCAGCGCTGGTTTGGCGGCAAGGCGCGACGGGTCGACACGGTGCGCATCGAGGACTGGACGGCGTTCGGCCACGGCGATCGACGCGCCGCGCTGGTGCTCGCGACCGTGCGCTACGCCGACGGCGGCGACGAGCGATATTTCATTCCGATCGGCGTTGCTTCGACGACCGGTACCGACCGGTTGTTTGAACCAACATCTGCGAGTGTGATCGGGCGTTTGGAAACGGCCGGCGGCGATCGGGTGCTTTTCGACGCGCTGGCTGACCCCGCTGTGTGCGATGATCTGTTGGAGTCGATCGCGGCGGGCCGCGAGCATCAGGCCACGCGCGGGGTGATTTGCGCGTCGCGGACTACGGCGTTTCAGCAAGTGCGCGGGCCAACGAGCGAGCCGCTGTCGATCGCGCGGGGCGCGGCCGAGCAGAGCAATAGCAGCATCTTGTTCCGGCCCCGGCTCATCATGAAGGTGTTTCGCCGCATCGAGGCGGGAGTGAATCCGGACCTGGAGATCGGCCGGTTCCTGACCGAGCGAGCGGGCTTCGGCCGCGTGCCTCGCACGGCCGGCGCGATCGAGTATCTGCGGCCAGGCGCCGAGCCGGCGACGCTCGCCATCGTGCAGGAACTGGTTCCCGACGCGGCCAACGGCTGGGAGCACGCGCTCGAACAGGTCAGGCAGTATTTCGATCGCGTGATCGCCGCGGGCAGCGGTCCGCCGGTGTGGACATATGAATACGCGCTCGAGGCCGGTCGACTGGTTGGCGATTACCCGGCCACGGCAGCGCTGCTTGGCCGTCGCACGGCCGAGATGCACTTGGCGCTGGCAAGTGACACGCTCACGAGCGAGTTCCGTCCGGAGCCGCTCGTCGCCGCCGAACTCGCTGCGTCGGTGGCGGCGACCGGCCGACAACTCGCGGAGACCCTGAGCACGCTCGACGCCGCCAGCGATCGACTGCCCGATGCCACACGTCGCGACGCGGCCTTGCTGCTCGATCGGCGCGATGCGATCACGGGCCGGTTAGACGAGGTTGCCGGCGAGCCGATCGCCGCCGGCAAGATTCGCGTGCATGGCGACTATCACCTGGGACAGGTCTTGTGGGCCGCCGGCGATTTCGTCATTCTCGACTTCGAGGGCGAGCCGGCACGGCCGATTGCCGAGCGTCGTGCGAAACAGTCGCCGCTCAAGGACGTCGCCGGGATGCTGCGATCGTTTGGTTATGCGGCCTACGCCGCGCTGTTCGCCCACTCGGCCGGCCGACCGGCTGAGCCTACTCGGCTCGAACCGTACGTGCGGCTCTGGCAGCGGCTGACATCGGCGTCGTTCCTGAGTGCGTACCATTCGGCCGCCGGCGGGTCGGCGTGGTTGCCGAGCGACGGCCGGCAGTTCGCCTCGCTGCTCGATTACTTCTTGCTCGACAAGGCGTGTTACGAATTGCGATATGAGCTGAACAACCGGCCCGATTGGGTGCGAATTCCGCTGCGCGGCATACTCTCGCTCTTCGACTGAACTTCCGCACACTCCATGAACGACACCCCGTTTCATCTGACCGATTTCGATCTGCACCTGTTTTCCGAGGGGTCGCACTACCGGACGTACGAGAAGCTCGGCGCGCACCTGGTGGAGTTGGCCGGGCGGCGGGGCACGAACTTCGCGGTCTGGGCGCCGAACGCGCGGCAGGTTTCGGTCATCGGCGACTTCAACGGGTGGAGCGACACGTCAAACCGCATGACCGCGCGCGGCACGTCGGGCATCTGGGAGTGCTTCGTGCCGGACCTCGGGTGCGGAGCGAACTACAAGTACAAGATCTTCTCGCAGTACAACGACTACGTCGTGGAGAAGGCCGATCCGTATGCGTTCATGGCCGAGTTGCGGCCGCGCACGGCGTCGCGAGTCTGGGAGCTAGGCGGCTACCAGTGGGCCGACGGCGAATGGATGAGTCGGCGCGGGCAGGCCAACGGGTTGGGTGCACCGATGTCGATCTACGAGGTCCACCTCGGATCGTGGCGCCGCGTGCCGGCTCAGGGCGAGCGCTGGCTGACCTATCGTGAACTGGCCCCACAACTGGCGTCGTACGTTCACCACATGGGCTTCACGCACGTCGAGTTTCTGCCGGTGAGCGAGCATCCGTTCGATGGTTCGTGGGGCTATCAGCCGGCGGGATACTACGCGCCGACGAGCCGCTTCGGCACGCCACAGGATTTCATGTTCCTGGTCGACACGCTGCACCAGCACGGCATCGGCGTGATTCTCGACTGGGTGCCCGGCCACTTTCCGCGCGACCTGCACGGCCTCGGCTACTTCGACGGCACGCATCTGTATGAACATGCCGACCCGCGCAAGGGTCTGCACCAGGATTGGGGCACGTTCATTTTCAACTACGGGCGGCGCGAGGCGGCGAACTTCCTGATCAGCAATGCGCTCTTCTGGTTCGACAAGTATCACATCGACGGGCTGCGCGTCGACGCAGTGGCGTCGATGATCTATCTCGACTACTCGCGCAACCAGGGCGAGTGGGTGCCCAACCAGTTCGGCGGGCGCGAGAACCTGGAGGCGCTCGACTTCTTGCGGCGGTTCAACGAACAAGTGTACGCCGAGTATCCCGATGCGGTGACGGTCGCCGAGGAGAGCACGGCGTGGCCGATGGTGTCGCGGCCGACGTACGTCGGCGGGTTGGGCTTTGGGCTGAAGTGGGACATGGGCTGGATGCACGACACGCTGCGCTACATGTCCAAGGACCCGGTACATCGCAAGTTTCAACACAACGACCTGACGTTCCGCATGCTGTACGCATTCACCGAGAACTTCGCGCTGCCGCTGTCGCACGACGAGGTCGTTCACGGCAAGGCCGCGCTGTTGTCGAAGATGCCGGGCGACTTCTGGCAGAAGTTCGCCAACCTGCGGGCGCTGTTCGGCTACATGTTCGCTCAGGCGGGCAAGAAGCTGCTGTTCATGGGGGGCGAGTTCGGGCAGTGGGACGAGTGGAACTACGACAAGAGTCTCGACTGGCACTTGCTCGAATGGCCGGAGCATCGCGGCCTGCAGCGCTGGATTCGCGACCTGAACACGCTGTATCGCGGCGAGCCGGCGTGGCACCAGCTCGACTGCGACCCTGCCGGCTTCGAATGGGTCGACTGCAACGACGCGGACAACTCGACGATCAGCCTGTTGCGCAAGGGGAAGGATCCGAACGACGTGCTGTTGTTCGTCACCAACTTCACGCCGGTGCCGCGGCAGGATTACCGGGTGGGCGTGCCGCGTGGCGGATACTGGCGCGAACTCTTGAACAGCGACGCGCCGCTCTACGGCGGCAGCGGCATGGGCAACTCCGGCGGCGTCACGGCCGAACCGGTCGCGTGGCACAGCCGCGCCCAGTCGCTGAAGCTTATCCTGCCGCCGCTGGCGTCGCTGGTCTTCAAGCCGGAGTGAAGGCAGCACCAGAAAGCTGAGCCATGCGGTTTCCCAATCGGACAGACATTGCGGTCGCAATCCTGCTGGTGATGCACGCGGCCTTGCTCGCCTGGGGGGCGTATCGCCACAGCCCAACGATCGACGAGGTCGGCCACTTGCCGGCCGGGATCAGCCACTGGCAGTTCGGGCGATTCGACCTGTATCGTGTCAATCCGCCGCTGGTTCGCATGCTGGCCGCCGTGCCGGTCATTCTGGCTGCGCCCGAAGTGGATTGGACGGCGTATTCGGAGGCGCCGGGCGCGCGGCCACAGTACTACATCGGTCGAGATTTCATCGCGGCCAACGGCTACCGGTCCTTCTGGCTGTTCACGTTTGCCCGCTGGGCCTGTATCCCGCTCAGTTGTGGAACTGTTCCGCCCAACGGATGCTCTGTTCTCCTTTAGCCCGATTGAGGCCTATGTCCTTGTCTGGGGCTCGGGGAGAGGCTTCAGTGACGTAATCGACACCATCACCGAGGTTTTGCAATCATCGGACGGACAGTTGCATTGTAAGGCGATCGGAAAATTCCCCGGTGGTCAACCCCGCGCCAGCGCCTGGGAGCTGACGGTTGGCCCCGATGAGCAATACCGCGTTACGCACGCAAAATGTCTGGTCGGAACCAAACTAGGCGAGGAGATGCGGAATGAAGGTACTCAGAACTTTGCGAGGGGACTGCTTCCAGTGCGAGGTACGTTTTCTTTGACTCCGGGACCCCTCGGGGATTGTGGACAACTGTGCTACGAGATTACTTTTCTTGGAATGTCTGACAGCGCGGATGCGGATCTCATTTCGTACAATCGGACGTTGCTTAGGAACCTCAAAAAGGGTCAATCCGTCACCGATTTTCGCTCTGGAGTGGCCGAGGCGCGCGAAGTCGGTGAAGAGGAAGAGATTGTGACTCCGAAGGCCCATTCCCACGGTGTGGCCATGACAATGCCCATCCCCCACAGTCGTGCGCACCTGTGGTACCTGATCATGGCGGCGAATGCCTTCCTTGCGCTGCTCTGGGCCGTGTGGAGGTACCGAAAAGCTAAGGGTGCGGAACGTACGTCCTAGCCGCGAGACGTGAATCATGAAAGCGAGTGTCTTCTCACCTTTGGTGTTTGTGGTTCTTTGCGGTGCGATCTTTCTGTTTTGCCTGGGGCGTGGCATTTGGCTAACTCTGGTGGCTCATGTCGGCCCTGTGATTGTGTGCGACGAACCCAGCTTCGACTTCGGAAACGGAAACATCGGCGAGACTGTGGCGCACACTTTCTATTTGCGCAATCGGGGATACGCTCCGGTACATATATCCCACGTGATACCCGACTGCGGCTGTGCGGTGGCCAAACTCGCCAAGAAAGAGATACCGGTCGGGGAGTCGCTGCCCCTGAACGCAAAGCTCTTGCTAGCCAGACGGCACGGCCATCAGCATATCCGGATACTTGTCGAGTCGAATGACCCAAAAAACCGTCACCTGATGCTGGTCATCCACGGGAATGCAGTCTCTCAGATTGAGACCGAGCCGACTGAAGTGTCTTTCGGAGACATTCCACAAGGAACACCAGCAAACCAGGTCGTCGACCTGCGGTTCGGCACTCCTATGAAGATCGAGCGGGTGGCTTCGGATTCCGTTCATGTGTCGGCAACGCTTGAAACCGTTGCTGAAGGGGCGTCCTATCGGCTCCACGTCCAGACGAAGGAGCAAATGCCGGTTGGCGAGCACAACAGCACCGTCTTCATTTTGACCGACAGCAAGTTGGAGCGAGAGATTGCAATCCCGGTCTCCGCGGTAGTTCTCGAATCGGCCAAGTCGACCGTGGATTCAACACCCCTGGCCCAATAACGTGCGAGCTTCGCTGCACGACGCGACTGTCTAGCGTTTTCGTCGCGACTTGGCGGACTTTGGAGTGCGGTGGCTTGACACCGCTTTCGATCATTCCTCGCGGAAAAATCAGGCAATCCAAAGCGGTGTCAAGCCACCGCACTCCAAAGTCCGCTTGTTTGAGGGCTAATACTATGCGGCAGACATTGGCCATCCTTCTGTTCCAAGCAGCGTTCGTCGGAGGCGACCAGAACGATATCCGGGTCGATTTCGACGGGCACACGTTCGACCGATGGTTGTTTCGTACGGAGGTCGGAGAGTCGGGCGGGCGGTGGGATTTGACGGGGGCGGGAATTCGGGCGGTGCTCCCGACGGGCACTGCCGGTCGCCCGCCGATTCGGTTTGTCGCGCTGTGCCATCTCGAGGGTGACTTCCAGATCGCCGCCCGGTACGCGATTCACGGCCTGCCCTCGCTATCAGCAAGCCGCGACCGTTCGCTCAATCGCGTTGGCCCAAGGAAGTCGTAGTGCAGGCGGCTCGCCTGCGGCTTCCTTTGACGACATTG
>DAIOWH010000072.1:0-29283 GCA_036758585.1 Planctomycetia bacterium | reverse complement strand
AATCGCGGCTGGCTGGCCGACCAGAGCGATCCGATGAGCACGATGGCCGGCTACACGACCGGCACCGGCAACCGCCTCACCTCCGACGGCAGCTACAACTACACGTACGACGACGAAGGCAACCTCATCGGGAAGTCTCAGATCTCAAATGGAGAAATCACGGACTACACTTGGGACTATCGCAACCGCCTGACCAGTGTGGCCCGCCGCTCCGCGGCGGGTGACTTGCTGATGCAGGCAAACTACACGTACGACGTGTTTGGCCGTCGCATCATTGCCACCGTCGATTCCGACGGCGCCAGTCCGCAGCCTCCAGTCTCCACCGCTGTCGTTTACGACGGCGCCAGCTTCACCGCCAACCCGATCATCGACTTCGTCGATCCCGACGGCTCTGGCCCTCAACCCCCCTCAACCCACAACCCTCGACTCTCGACGGCTGTATGGGCCCGAAGTCGACATGATCCTCGCACGGCACAGCGCGGATCCGATAGTGCAGCAGTTCACCGCGGGGACATCTGGCCGAGTCGTTTCGATCGTGATCGCCTGTTGCGGTCAGTTGGAGTTCACGCGACTGTGTTTGGCCAGCGTGCTGCGCCATAGCCGCAGTCCGTATGAACTCATCTTGGTGGACATGGCTTCGCTGGATGGCACGGCGGAGTATCTTGCCGGTCTGTCAGACGCCGGCCCCGTGGCAATCGACGTTTTGCACACAGCGTCCGACGCAGGTGTGGCGGCGGCGTACAACGCGGCCATCGCCCAGACACGCGGGGAGTACGTCGTTCTGCTGACCAACGATACGATCGTGACCGCGCACTGGCTTGAACATCTTGTTGCGCTGGCCGATTCATCCGCAACGATTGGAGTCGTCGGTGCGATGTCGAACCGTGCCGCAGCGCCGCAGTCGGTCGGCGCGGTTCCGTACCGACTCAGCACCACAGCAATTTCCCCCAATTCCCCGCATGGCGAAGACGGCTGGCCCGCGATCGACACCGAGCCGGTGCACCGTTTTGCCCAACAGTGGGCCACAGAGAATCGGGGGCAGTGGTTTGAAGCCGACCGGCTTTCGCCATTCTGCCTGTTGTTCAAGCGCCAGGTACTGAATCGCGTGCTTCCCCTCGAGCCTGACTCGTTTTTTACGTTCAACGCGGACTGGGTATTCCGCAAGGTTCGAGAGTCTGGCTTCCAGATTGCATGCTGCCGCGACCTGTTTGTGCATCACTTTGCCAGCCGGCCACTACTGTCCCACTCGGGAAACAAGTCGGATCGACCATGAATCCGGCTACTTCCTGGCTGGTGTCGCGATCTGTTCATTTACAGACTGGGAGTCGCCCGTCCGGCCGGCCAGCGCGCTGGCAACGCTGCAAGAGCTTTTCTCGGATCGCCGCGTCGTGGGAATTCCAACACGAGACCTGATCTGGGGTCTCGGCGCCTTTCACGTGTAACTCAGCAGCAGCCGGCCGGGTGATACGGTTGACAAGTTCGCGTGCGACGGCGATAGTGCGATGGCTTCTGCGACGTTGGCCGGCCTTACGACAATCATCACTCGTGCCCGGGGAGGTTGCGATGAATCTCTCGCTGAGCGACAAGCGACGACAGCCCACCTTGATCTCGCGCCGACAACTGCTGAAAGCCGGCGGAATCGGCGCTCTGACGATGGGGTTACCGGGAATTGTTGCCGCAGGCGTCGACGGCGAGCGTGGCTTGGGCGGCGGGGCGGCCGACAAGTCGTGCATTTTCATCTTGCTGTGCGGCGGGCCGAGCCACATCGATACATGGGACCTGAAGCCCGAGGCGCCGGCCGAGATTCGCGGACCGTACAAGCCGATTTCGACCTCGGTGCCCGGCATGCAGATCAGCGAGCTGCACACGCGGCTGGCCTCGCTGACTCAGCACTTCACGCTGATACGGTCGATGACGCACGTCGGCAACATCAGCAATCACTTCGACGCCATGCACCACCTGCTGAGCGGCCAGTCGCAGGCGCCGGCCGACTCGCCGTACATCGGGTCGATCTTGTCCAAGGCACGACCAAACCAGCGGTCGGTCGCGTCGTACGTCTGGTTGATCAAGTGCGTCGGCGATCCGGTCTTTTGCGCCCCGAACATCGGCACCGGCGGCCACTTGGGCATGACCCACAGTCCGCTATTTGTCGGATCGGCGAATAACCATCCGGCTATGCCCGGCTTCAAGGCGCCGGACGAGTTGCTGCCGGCCGAGTCGCCCGAGCGGATGCTTGAGCGTCGCCGATTACTGGACGGTCTGAGTCCCGCCGAGATCGCCGGCAGCGGTCGACGCGCACTCAGCGATTGGCAGGACCTGCACGGCCGGGCATTCGATCTGACGAACGGCAAGAGCGGGCGCGAGCCATTCGAGCTCGATCGCGAGCCGACGGCCGTGCGCGAGCGATACGGCATGCACCCGTTGGGACAAAACCTGCTGCTCGCGCGGCGGCTCGTCGAGTCGGGTGTCGGATTCGTCACCGTCAACGGTTGGACTGGTCCATCGCCCCACGAAAAGCTCGGCGGCCCACCCAGCTCAAGTTGGGATATGCACGGCAGCAACATGGGCATGGGCAACGCATTCGGCGACGGCTCGTACGGCATGGGCTGGTGCTTGCCGCGCCTCGATGAGGCACTGTCGGCGCTGCTTGTCGATCTCCGCGATCGCGGTCTGCTGGAGCGCACGTTGGTCGTGGTGACCGGCGAGTTTGGTCGCACGCCGCGCATCATTCCGGGCCAGTTCCCCGGCCGGCAGCACTGGCCGTCGTGCTATTCTGCGATCCTGGCCGGCGGCGGCATTCGCGGCGGCGCGGTCTACGGAGCGTCGGACAAGACCGCATCGTATGTGAAAGACAAGCCCGTGCGCCCGGAGGACATCGGGGCGACGATCTACCACGCGCTCGGCGTCCCGCCTGGCTTCCGCTTGGGCAAGGACGGCTTCACGCGGCCTATCAACACCGGCGAGCCTATCCTCGATCTGTTCGGATAGCTCGCCGCCGGCGGCGAGCGATCACACCGTCGGCGGGATCGGCCTGAGCGCGGCGACGGGCAGCACGGCGTTCATACTGCCGGAGCGGAAGCCTTCTGGGTCTACCGTGACTGACTTGAAGCCGAGCGACCGGAAGTGCTGCTCGATGGCCGAGTGCAGGTCCGGCTGACCGAGCCGCGGCAGGTCGGTCTTTGGGACCTCGATGCGGGCCACGTCGGCCTGCGGACAGCGTACGCGCAACTCGCGGAAACCGTGCTCACGCAGAAACCGTTCGGCCGCGTCGATCTGACGCACGCGATCGGGAGTCACCTCGAGTCCGTAGGCGATCCGGCTCGATAGGCATGGGGCCGCCGGCTTGTCCCACGTCGGTAGCTCCCAGTACCGCGCCAGCTCGCGGACCTCGGCCTTCGTTACGCCTGCCTCGACCAGCGGGCTACGCACCTGGTGCTCGTCGGCCGCCTTCATACCCGGCCGCCAATCGCCGAGGTCATCGACGTTCGCGCCGTTCACGATGCAATCCACGCCAAGCTCCGGGACCAGTCGCTCGAGTTGCGAGTACAGTTCCGACTTGCAGAAATAGCAGCGGTTCGTCGGGTTGGCGGTGTACTGCTGGTCTTGAAACTCCTGAGTGTGAATCGCGCGATGGCGAATTCCGATCAGCCGCGCGGTTCGCTCGGCCTCTTCGAATTCGCCCGCCGCCAGGCTGGGACTCACCGCGGTGACTGCCACCGCCGCGTCGCCCAGCGCGACCCGCGCCGCTTTGGCGACGACGGTCGAGTCGACCCCGCCTGAGAATGCAACGGCCACACGACCGCACCCGCGCAGGATGTCGAGCAGCCGATCGCGCTTGGCGGCGGTGGTGTCGGTCAGTTGCAGCATGGCGTCAGTATACTTGTGCCGCTCGCGGCACTCCACATCGCCCAGCTTGACCCATTCAGCGCCATTGGCTAATACACCCGCGCGGTCGCCGAACGAGACTCCGAAATCGAGAAGATTCAATCATGGACCGAGAGCGGCACAGTCTGACGCGGCTCAACCCGGAAGAATCGGCGCGGCCGCCGTTTTGTGCGGTCAAGCGGCTGCACTGGAAGCTGCGGCGGGCGATCTTCTGTCTGCCCGACACCGGGCTGTTCGGTCTGACGCCGTTGCGCACGCACATCCTGATCTGCGGCTACCCGCGGGCCGGCACGACGCTGCTTCAGATGATGATGGAGTACGCGCTGCCGGAGGCGCGGCGCTACGGGCGCGAGCGATCGGGCTGGCGCGTGGCGGCGTACAAGTGGCGCAACGACGCCGTGATCATCTCCAAGCTGCCCAGCGACATCTGCATCCTGGCCGAGTTGCAGGCGTTCTACCGCCGCCGCTCGGCGCGCCTGCGGCCCATTGTGCTGCTGCGCGACCCGCGCGACGTGCTCACGTCGCGGCATGCGACCACCGGCGACGATGCGTACTTCATCGACATCGGCGAGTGGCGGCAGTATCACGACGCCGTCGCTCGCCACCTCGCCGACCGCGACGTGCTCATCATCCGCTACGAGGATCTCGTCTCGGACCTCGCCGCGGTCCAGGCCCGCATCGACTCGTTCACGGGCGAACCGTCGCAGCGGCCGTTCGCCGATTTTCACAAGGAAGGCCGGCAAGATTTCGACACACTCAACCTGAACGGCGTTCGGCCGGTCGAGGCGGCGAACGTCGCCCGCTGGCAGCGCCCCGCGCATCGCGCCCGCCTCGAACAAATCCTCTGCGAAGTTCCCGACCTCCCGCAAATCCTGATCGACACGGGCTACGAGCCGGACTCCCAATGGGTCGACCGTTGGCGTTCAGTCTCGTCGCCAGTCGCGGCCTAAGTACCGCTCCACACTGAATAGGGTCTGAAATCGGCTTTGGTCGTTTAACCCCGTTTAACCCGCAGCCACAGGCGAGGCGTGGCTGGCGTTGGTTGTGCCTGGCCTGCGGCTGCGGGTTAAACGCAATACCGTTCAACGTGCGCTTACAAAAAATGAGCCTCCTGCCATGATGGGTTTTTCCACAACGCCCATGTGAAAAGGAGGCTACGATGAATCGACTCGGCACGGATGCCGCCGAGGTGCTGCGATGGTCTACGGCGGAACGTTTGCAAGCGCTGAAACGTATTGTGCCATGCAAAACGGTGCAAGCCGTCTTGCGCGAAACCGGGCAACACCGCCGGTGCTGCCGGCGACTGCCGCGCTGGTTTATGGTCTGGTTTGTGATCGCCTTGGGGCTGTTCGGTCGCGACTCGTACCGCCAGATCTTTCGCTGGCTGCAACGCTTTCGCCGCAGCGGCACGCCCTGACGATCCACGCTCTGCGAGGCGCGACACGCGCTCGGCGTCGCTCCGTTGCGGCTCTTGGCCGAGCGCGTCGTCGCGCTGGAAGGCAAACCCGACAAGCCGCACTGCTCACGACCAGCGCGGCATCGTGGTGCGGATCATCGAGTACACGCTGGACGATCCGGGCCGCAGCGGTTCGGGCGAGCGGCACCGGCTGCTCACGACGCTGCTGGACGCGCGGCGACATCCGGCGCGCCGCTTGGTGCAACTGTACCACGAGCGTTGGGAAGAGGAACTGGTGATCGACGAACTGAAGACGCACCAGCGCGAGCGACCGGTGCTGCGCAGCGAGACTCCCGCCTGGCGTGGTGCAAGAGATTTACGGCTTGCTGTTGGGGCACTACGTGGTGCGCAAGCTGGCCAGCGAGGCGGCGGCCACGCGGGGGGTGGCGCCGCGGCAGATTTCGTTCGTTAACACGCTGAAGATCCTGCGTTGCCGGCTGCCGGAATGTCCGCGCAGCGTGCGCGGCCTGGCGCGGTGGTACGTGGACCTGCTCGCGGAGGTCGCCGAAGAAGTGCTGGAACCGCGTCGGGATCGAATCAACCCGCGCGTGATCAAACGCAAGATGAGCCACTGAGGGTGCGTCGATGACGGCGGCTCCGGTCGCCAGGGCGTTTCCTATCGGAGCGGCAATCGAACACCTTCGCCATGCCTCAGAAAATCCGTTCTCTGCTTGACCGACCCACTCCAAACCCGGAATATCCATTTGCGTTCTTCTGGGTTCTCAGTGGCTGGGCTTGAGGTCCAGTCCACCACGGTGAGCGAATTCCCAGAATCTGATCTGGCGCTGCACGCGACTCGTCTGCATCTGGAGCTTTCGCTGGTTCGGCACGTCTTTGCACTCCGTGCCCATGTTCAAGCGCCGCTCGTACTCCACTGCAATAGCCCCCTCCGGGCCCTCCGGGGGGCTTGTGCAGGATTGTTGGCGGCGTCGAGGAGCAACCCGACAAGGGATAACCCGGCCAGAGGTGCGTCAAAGCGCCGGCCCCAGAGGAGACTTCTTCTCTGGGGCACTTTGAACACCTTCTCCCATGCCTCAGAAAACCTCCTCCGCACACACCAACCGCGATCAATCAGCCACTCCAGACCCGGAAGAACCCCTATTTGGATCTTTCGACAATGTGGGCGGCTTGGCTTGGCTTCGAGATCAGCCAACGGGACCGTCAGGAAGAGATCATCGAGGGCGGAGAACTTCGAAAGTCCCCTGAGGCCTACAACGAACTGATGCGACTCGCCCTCGAGCAGATTGGCGAGGTACTGAAGACGGGCGGCTGGCTGAGCCTCGTTTACGCGCACCGGGATACATCCTACTGGCAGTTCCTCACGGAGGCGGCTCGCGCCGCTCGCCTCGAGTACGTCAACACGGTTGTCCAGCCGGTCGGCGTCGTTTGGTCCATGCATAAGAAGAAAAACCCGCTGCGTGTGCTCTCTGGCGAGCTCGTGCTTAACTTTCGCAAGGTCGCGCGGCTGCCGAAACGGCGAATGGGGCCATCGAGGAGGCGAGATCCTAGGTTACTCGTTCGTGGCTGGTGCGAGCGGGCGATCGTTGGCGCCGTTGGAGCAACGACGGAGGAGCTTCACCACCAGGTCATTCCGCTGTTGCTCGAAACCGGACTCTTGCAGCAATTCAGCCAGGCATGTCCCGATCTGACGCCGTTCTTGGAGCGGCACTTCGAGTTCGATCGAGGCAGTCGCAAGTGGCACCTCCAAGTTCGCCATGAGTTCGCTGGGCGAGCCAGTCGCGAAGACTTGGTCCGTTATCATGTGCTTCGGCTCATCGAGCAAAGCAAGCCGCACATTCCCACCTTGGAAGACGCGCTTTCTTTTCTTCAGGCTGTCGCAAACCTGAGCGCGGTTTCCGTGTCCGCGACCGCTCGAAGAGTGCTGGCGGGTAGGTGCGAGGCGCACGAAACACGCGCGAAACAACCTGCCGACCGCCGCCAAAAACTGCTTGTGTTCAACGAGTGAGTTTGAGCAACCGGCGCTTGCTTCGAGAGGCGGGCGACCTCGACACGGACAGCGGCCGTCCTTCACGGTGCTGCTACCAGCCGCGCTTGCTGTTGAGAACGGCGGATGTGCGCAATTGCACTTGTGTTGAACTCCAGGAAGTCCGATTCGATGCCGTCCGAGAAAATCACGCCGCGCGACGGCATCAGCGACTCGACGACTAGCTCGCTGCCGTCGGCGAGCAGGCCGGCCACGAGACTCGCCTCGGACTGTTTGCTGCGAAACGGCTCGCGCACCACCCAGGCCAGGCGGGCGTCGTCCCAGTCGAGCGTGATCGGAGGGCGAGGCTCGGCGCCCAGCCAGGCGGAGAATCCCTGGTACATGTTGAAGGTCGACGACAGCCAGCCGGTCGAACCCGCGCCGGTGGCGATGAGCATGCCGCTCGACGACTGTGGTTCGACGCGGTCGCCCACACGCAGAACGTAACGGGCAGATGCGTGGCCGCTGCAGCCGACGAACAGGTCGTTGAACGCCAGCAGCCGCTGGCCGTCGTTGAGAATCGCCTCGGCGAGCGTCACGTGGTTGATCTCGGCGGTTCCCTTGAGCACCCGTTGCACCGCCCGCCGCGCGTCGCCGACCTGAAACGGCAGCAGGATTCCGTCGATTCGGGCCGGGTCTGGATTCACCGCCACGATCGGTATGTCGCCGACGTACTTGGCCGTGTTGGCCACGAGGCCGTCCTGGCCGACTACGACGACGGCCACACATCCGCTGAAGCTGTAGTTGGGCAAGAAGTCGCGGTCCACAAACGCGACCGGGCAACCCAGGTCCAGTTCATCCCGAAGCTGGTCCAGGACGGCTTGATAGACACGATCTTCCTGCTCGTATTCGGTGAACTCGGCGGCGGCGGGCGCGGGTTCGCCCATCGCAGCCGCGGTCCCAGGTCCGCGCGGCGGTCGTCGGCCGCTGGTCGCGGCGGTCGTCACGCGGTCTCGCTCGTGGGCGTGAGCAAGGCGCAAGCGGAACATGGCCGCGCCCTTCGTGCCCCACCGAGCCACCAGACCCTTCAGTCGTGTCGGCCGGGTCACCACGGCGATGACGGAGGACTTGTACATCAGCCCTTTCTCTCGCGGCTGGGCGTGTGTTCCAGCAGCGTACTCAATAGATCGGGCGAGATGTTCAGCGTGCCTATCTTCTGCGCCGCGTCGGCCAGGTCGCGAAACGCCAGCGCGATCAGGCTTTTGGGGTTCGCCGCGCCGGACGAGGCTGCCAGAAGCGTGTGCCAATCGACTTGCTTGAGCGGTTCCAACGTCGCGCGCAGGGCGTCGGCCCGGGCCGCCGACTCCTTGCGCTCGTTGTCGACTCGCTGATCCACCAGCGCGGTGCGCTGCTGCTCGACGGCGATCTCCGCTTGCATCTGGGTCTCGCGAACCTGACGACGCTTCTGTTCCACGGCGATCTCCGTGTTCAGCTCGTTCTCCTTGATGCGTCGTTCCAATTCGACGGCCGCGTTGCGACGTTCGTAGACCGCCTCGTCGGCGCGTCGCAGCAGCCTCTCTCGCGCGTCGGCCTCCAGTGCCTTGGCCATTTCCGGCGCCGCCTTGATCGACAGCACCGCGAGGCCGATCACCTCGACGCCCAGCATCGACACGGTCTCCGATTTCCTCACGCCCTCTTGCACCTCGGCGACGAGCTTGTCGGAACCGATCAGCAGTTCGCTCAGAGTGTGCCGCTGAGTGAACGACCGGGTCAGAATCTGCGTCGCGTGAATCAGTCGCTCGTTCAGCTTCGACGGATCGTCCGAGCGATGCTGGCCTCGCGGGTTGACGCTGAAGTCGAGCAATGCCGCGACGCGCTTCGGGTCTCGAATTCGGTACGTCAACTCGCCCTGAACCGTCGCCTCCTGAAAGTCCGCCGTGGCCTCGTTGAACACGAACGGGACATCGACGCTGCCCAGCGGGACGTGGACGATCTCCGACGTCGGGCCGAAACAGAAGAAGGCAAGGCCGGCCCCCTCGCGGGCGATCTTGCCGTGTTTGTACAGCATGACATAGGTCGTTGGTGCGACCTCACATAACGAATTCCGAACATAGGCGCCTCCGCGACAAGTGAAACAACGGCCTCAGATAGCGTAGCTTGCAACGCCGCTTGCCGCACGGGCGGCGGGCCGGCGCGATTGGCGTAACCGGCAAACTCCGACCCCTTGAACAACCCAAAGCGACAGTGACATCCACGCCCTATCCAGCTATACTGTGGCCACTTACCCACACCTGACCCACCAAAGCGTCTCCTTCCGTTCGCACAACTGATGAGGTGATTGAGCTATGCGGCGAGCGCAGTTCTGCCTGTGGTTCCTGACCGTTGGCGTTGGGGTCGGTTTCGCAGCCGCCGGACGGGCGGACGAGCAGTCGAAGCCGGGCGAACCGGCCGCCAAGGTCAGCTACTACCAGCAAATCCGGCCGATCTTTCAGGCCCATTGCCAAGGCTGCCATCAGCCGGCCAAGCCGAGCGGCAAGTATGTAATGACGGCGTTCGACCGGATGCTGGCGGCGGGCGAATCGGGCGAGGCGGCCATCGTGCCGGGCAATCCCGACGAGAGTTACCTCGTCGAACAGATTGTTCCCGTGAACGGCCAGGCCAAGATGCCGCGCGGCAAGAAACCGCTGGCCGACGCTGAGATTGAACTCATCAAGCGGTGGATCGCCGAAGGGGCCAAGGACGACACGCCCGTCAGTGCGCGGAACGTGTTCGACATGGACCACCCGCCGATCTACACGCGCCCGCCAGTGATCACGTCGATCGACTTCTCGCCCGACGGCACGCTGCTCGCCGTCGCCGGATTTCACGAAGTGCTGCTCGTCGACGTGGGGCAGGTTGCCAACCTGCCATCGGAGAAACGGCAGGCTGGGCCCCTGCCCCACGGTGCACTCGTCGCTCGCCTCGTGGGCATGGCCGAGCGTATCGAGACGGTGCGGTTCTCGCCTGACGGCAAACAACTCGTCGTCGCCGGCGGCTTGCCCGCTCGCATGGGCGAAATTCAAGTTTGGGATGTCGAGAAACGTAAACTGAATCTTTCGGTACCTGTCACGTTCGACACGGTCTATGGCGCGAGTTGGTCGCCCGACGCCAAACTGATCTCGTTCGGCTGCGCCGACAACACCGTGCGAGCGATCAGCGCCGAGACGGGCGAGCAAGTGCTCTATCAGGGCGCTCACACGGATTGGGTGCGCGACACGGTGTTTTCGACCGACGGCTCGCACCTGGTCAGCGTCGCCCGCGACATGACGACGAAGCTGACCGAAGTCGCGACGCAGCGGTTCATCGACAACGTCACTTCGATCACCCCCGGGGCGCTCAAGGGCGGCATTCAGTCGGTTGCTCGCCACCCGACGCGCGACGAGATCGTCGTGGGCGGGTCCGACAGCGTGGTCAAGGTCTACCGCATGTACCGCCTCTCGAACCGCGCGATCGGCGACGACGGCAACCTGATCCGCCAGATGCCGGCCATGACCGGCCGCATCTGGAGCGTTGCGGTAAGTCGCGACGGCCGCCGCATCGTCGCCGGATCGAGCCTCGACGGCGCGGGCGAAGTCGCCGTGTTCGGTTACGAATTCGATACGTCGCTGCCCGAGAACATCAAGAACATCAACCAGAAGGTCGTGACGACCCGCAGCGCCGAGGAAAAGGCCGCGCTCGATAAGTACCACACCGACGGCGTGCGGCAGATCGCCAAGACCGACGTGCCAAACGCGGGGGTCTACGCCGTCGCGTTCCGCCCCGACGGCCAAGTCGTCGCCGCCGCCAGCGCCGACGGCAAGGTCCGAATGATAGACCCCGACACTGGCTACGTCCTGAGTGAATTCTCGCCCGCGCCTGTCGGCCAGCCCGCCGACGCCAAGACGGCAGGGAACCAGGCATCGCCAGGTACTCAGCGGCCGGCATCCGCCTCGCCCGCCGTGCCGTCGTCCGCCTCGGCAACCGAGACGCTGCCCCCTGGCACGAAGCTCGTCGGTCTCGAAGTCAGTCCCGCCACAATCCAACTCGGCGGGCGCTACGACTATGCACAACTCGTCGTCTTCGGGCGGCTGAACACGGGCGATCGCGTCGACGTGACGCGTATGGCCCAGGTCGACACTTCGCCCGCGATTGTTGCGATGTCGCCGACCGGCCTCGTTCGCCCGCGGGCCGAAGGTCTCGCCAAGCTGCGGCTGCGCGTCGAGGATCAATTGGCCACGGTGCCCGTCGTGGTGACGGGGTTCAATGTCCCCAGCGTCGGTTTCGTGCGTGATGTGAACCCGGTGCTCTCGCGGCTCGGTTGCAACGCCGGCACCTGTCACGGAGCGGCCAAGGGTAAGAACGGATTCAAGCTCAGCTTGCGCGGCTATGATCCGATCTTCGACGTCCGGGCCTTTACCGACGACTTGGCGTCGCGGCGAGTGAACGTCGCGTCGCCCGACGACAGCATGATGCTCGAAAAGCCGACCGGCGGCGTGCCGCACGTCGGCGGCGCGGTCATGCAACGGGGCGATCCGTACTACGACATCGTCCGGCAGTGGATCGCCGGCGGCGCGGAACTCGATCTGAAGACGGATCGCGTCGCGCGAGTCGAGTTGTTCCCGGCTAACCCGATCGTGCAGCAGCTTGGCGCCCGGCAGCAGATGCGTGTGTTGGCGACGTACACCGACGACTCGGTGCGCGACGTCACGCAAGAGGCGTTCATCGAAAGCTCGAACAGCGACGTGGCCACGGCCGACCGCGGCGGTCTGATGTCGGCCGCGCGGCGAGGCGAGGCCGCGGTGCTCGCCCGTTTCGAGGGCGCCTACGCCGCCACCACACTCACCGTCATGGGCGACCGCGCCGGCTTCGTCTGGGAACAGCCGCCGACCTGGGGCCGCGTCGATGAACTGGTCGCCCAGAAGTGGCAGCGCATGAAAATCCGGCCCTCCGACCTGTGCGGCGACGCCGAGTTCATCCGCCGCGTCTACCTGGACCTGACCGGCCTGCCGCCGACCGTCGACGAAGTCCGCGCATTCATGGCCGACGCGCGCGACACGCGAACCAAGCGCGACGAGCTCGTCGATCGGCTGATCGGCAACGAGGCATACGTCGAGTACTGGACCAACAAATGGGCCGACCTGCTGCAAGTGAATCGCAAGTTCCTTGGCCCCGAGGGCGCCGCCGCGTTTCGGCAGTGGATTCGCGGCGAGGTGGCGGCGAACACGCCGTACGACCAGTTTGCCAAGAAGGTTCTGACCGCCAGCGGATCGAACCGCGAGAATCCGGCCGCGTCGTATTTCAAGATTCTGCGCGATCCGACCTCGACGATGGAGAACACGACGCACCTGTTCCTCGGCGTGCGGTTCAACTGCAACAAGTGTCACGATCATCCGTTCGAGCGCTGGACTCAGGATCAGTACTACCACCTGGCCGCGTTCTTCGCCCGTACCGACCTTGAGCGCGACCCGGCTAGCGGCGACCGCAACATCGGCGGCACCGCGGTCGAAGGGGCCAAGCCGTTGTACGAGGTCGTCGTCGACAAGAACGCCGGCGAGGTGCTGCACGACCGCACCGGCCAGGTCACCGCGCCGCAGTTCCCCTACGACTGCAATTACCAGCCGGGCGAGCAGCCGACGCGCCGCCAGCAACTGGCTGCGTGGATCACGTCGGCCGAGAACCAGTACTTCGCGCGGAGCTATGTCAATCGGCTGTGGGGCTACCTGTTCGGCGTCGGGATCATCGAGCCGATCGACGACATCCGCGCGGGCAACCCACCGTCGAACCCGGAACTGCTCGACTACCTGACAGCCGAGTTCATCCGCAGCGGGTTCGACGCCCGGCACGTTCTGCGGCTGATCACCAAGTCGCGGGCGTATCAGCTCTCGGTCGCGACGAACCAGTGGAACGAGGACGACCGGTTGAACTACTCGCACGCGACGGCGCGGCGGCTGCCGGCCGAGGTGCTGTACGATGCGGTGCATCGCGTGACCGGTTCGGTGTCGCAGTTCCCGGGCGTGCCCGCCGGCACTCGCGCGGCGGCCCTGCCCGATTCCGGCGTCGAACTGCCAAGCGGATTCCTAAACAAGCTTGGCCGACCGTCGCGCGAGAGCGCTTGCGAATGCGAACGCTCAAGCGGCTTGCAACTGGGACCGGTCATGGCCCTGATCAGCGGCCCGACCGTCAGCGACGCGATCGCCGACTCGAAGAACGAACTGGCGAAACTGGTCGGCGCGGAACCGGACGACCGCAAGCTGGTGGGCGAGGTGTTTCTGCGCGTGCTCAACCGGCCCGCGACCGATGCCGAGATCGACGCAACCTTGAAGTCGATGGGCGAGGTCGACGCCGATCATGCCAAGCTCGTCGAGTTCCACAAGCAGCGTGAGGCGGAATACGCGCCGATTCACGCTCAGAAAGAGAAGGACCGTGAGGCGGCCGTCGCGGCGACGAAGACCGAACTCGAAGCGTACGAGAAGGAACTTGTCCCGCGACGCGATCAGATGGAAAAGGAGCGAATCGAGCGGCTGGCCAAGGCCGAAGCGGAACTCAAGAAGCATGAGGACACACTCGCACCCAAACTGGCGGAATGGGAGAAGCAGCAGACGCCCGGCGTCGCCTGGACGCTGGTCGAACCGCGCGACCTCAAGGCCAACACCGGCGCGAAGTTGACCAAAGAGGCCGACGGCTCGATCGTCGCCGAGCGCAAGGACGGCCCATCGGTCTACACCGTCGTGGCCGACACGAACCTGACCGGCATCACCGGCCTTCAACTCGAGGCCCTGGCCGACGACCGCCTGCCGGCCCGCGGACCCGGACTGGCCGACAACGGCAACTTCGTGCTCACTGAGTTCGACCTCAAGGTGAACCCGAAGGGCAAACCGCAAGAACGGAAAGAGGTCAAACTCGAAGCGGCCGAGGCGGACTTCAACCAGGGCGGATTCGACGTCAAAACCGCCGTCGACGATCAGCGGCCGCCGCAAAACAACGGCTGGGCCGTGTTCGGTCAGACCGGCACGAGCCACTGGGCGAAGTTTGAGATTAAGGATCCTGTCGGGTTTGAGGGGGGCACGGTGCTCGCCTTCACGCTCGATCAACGTTACGTGGACCGCAAGCACTCGCTGGGTCGATTCCGACTGTGGGTGACGACCGCGGCAAAGCCGATCGCGCTCGGCCTGCCGGCGGAGATTTCGACCGTGC
Organism: Planctomycetia bacterium; assembly: GCA_036758585.1. GTDB lineage: Bacteria > Planctomycetota > Planctomycetia > JALXBF01 > JBGPMX01 > DAIOWH01. The sequence goes on along the minus strand of DAIOWH010000072.1, from coordinate 14,806 downwards.
TCGCCACACCCGCCGATCAGCGAAACGACCAACAGCGGACGACGCTGCTGCGGCACTTCGCCGGCAAAGACGAGCAGTGGCGAAAACTTGGCCAAGCCGTCGCCGAGGCAAGAAAGCCGCTGCCGCCTGACGCCAAGCTGGAAGAAATCAAGAAGCGGCTCGCCGCGGCCAGCGAGCCGGTCCAGACCGACGCGCACGTCGTACAGCTTCGCAGCGATGTGGAAATGAGCACCCAGCAGCAGGCCAACAAGCGACTCACCATGGTGCAGGATCTGGCCTGGGCCTTGATCAACAGCCCAGCGTTCTTGTTTAATCACTAACAGATAATGACAGCTTAAGGAGTCTGAATCATGATCATCGTTCCCGGCGAACCTGGCAAAGACCTGTGTGATCGTCAACTAGGCATGACTCGCCGCGACCTGCTGCGCGTCGGTGGATCGGGGCTGCTCGGCCTGAGCCTCGGCACGATGTTCCGCCTGCAGGCGAAGGCGAATCAGTCGAAATCCGTTGGCGGGCCGGGATGGGGCAAGGCCAAGAGCGTCATCTTGGTCTACCTGCAGGGCGGGCCGAGTCACCTCGACCTGTGGGACCCGAAGGACAACGTGCCGGACAACGTCCGAAGCGTGTTCAAGCCGATCGCCACGAAGCTGCCCGGCGTTCAGTTCGCCGAAGTGCTCCCGAAGCTCGCGGCGGTGAACGACAAGTTCACCATGATCCGCTCGATGAGCTACACGCCCAACGGCCTGTTCAATCACACTGCGGCGATCTATCAAATGATGACCGGCTACACGACCGACAAGGTCAGCCCGTCCGGCCAACTCGAGCCGCCCGACCCCAAGGACTTCCCGAACTTCGGCTCGAACATTATCCGCCTGCAGCCGCCGACCGAGCCGATGTTGCCGTTCGTGATGCTGCCGCGTCCGCTCCAAGAGTCGAACGTCGTCGGCAAGGGTGGCACGGCCGGGTTCCTGGGTAAGGCGTTCGATCCGTACACCCTGTTCCCCGACGGCGATGACCTCGACATGAACAAGATGGACCGCATTCGCGTGGATGACCTGAAGCTGCGGCCCGAGGTGTTCGCCGCCCGGCTCGAACGCCGCGCGAAACTGCGCGACGCGATCAACGCCAACATGCCGCAGATCGACAAGGCCGTCGCCGACTTCAAGCTCAACGACTACTACGGCCAGGCCCTGAACCTGATCATCTCCGGCCGCGCCCGCGAGGCGTTCGACATCGCCCGCGAACCGGCGGCCGTGCGCGACTTGTACGGCCGCAACACATTCGGCCAGAGTTGCCTGTTGGCCCGCCGGCTGGTCGAGGCCGGCACGCGCGTGGTCGAAGTGGTCTGGCCCAAGGTCGCCAACTCCGACAATCACTCGTGGGACCACCACGTCGGCCTGACCGAACGCATGAAGAACCAGTCCGGCCCGATGCTCGACGCCGGCCTGTCGGGATTGATCGCCGATCTCGACCAGCGCGGCCTCTTGAAGGAGACGCTCGTGCTGGCCGTCGGCGAATTCGGCCGCAGTCCGCAGAAGGGCGTCAGCACATCGGGCAACGGCAACAGTGCCGACGGGCGCGACCACTGGCCCTATTGCTACACCGCCGTGATCGCCGGCGCGGGCATCAAGCGCGGATACGTCCACGGCAAGTCCGACAAGACGGCCTCGGCGCCGCTCGAAGACCCCGTGCACCCCGGCGAACTGCTGGCCACGATCTACCACAGTTTCGGCATCGACCCCGAGACCATCGTCTACAACCACCTGAATCAGCCGCGCGAGTTGGTCAAGGCCCAGGCGGTGTCGCGGCTGTTCGCGTGAGACAGAGGATTTCAGGCTCTCCGCCAAGTTTGGGGCGCAGGCGTCTCGCCTGCTGTTTCATCCGCCAGTGGTGAGACGGCCGCGGCGGCCACACCACAAGTTTCCCCAAAGTTGGCGGAGATACGGATTTCACACGCAGCCGTCTTCGAGAATGTGGTGCCAGGTCCATGCGCCGCGCGGTATTGGGAATCTGCTGGGTCAGTCAGTTCGGCCTCGCCGCTGTGGCGACGGCCGTCGCCCGTGAACCCTCCGCAAACGCCGCCGTCGATTTTCGCCGCGACATTCGTCCGCTGCTTTCGGACAAGTGCTTCTTCTGTCACGGGCCGGACGAGCGCCAACGTCAGGCGGGCCTAAGGCTCGACACCCGCGACGGACTGTTCGCCGAGCGCAAGGGTGGTCGGCCGGTGGCCGCCGGGAGTGCCACATCAAGCTTGCTCTGGCGCCGCATCACGCACGCCGACGCCGACCAGCGCATGCCGCCTGCAGACTCAGGCAAGTCACTGACGCGCGAGCAAGTCGAACTTGTTCGCCGCTGGATCGACGAGGGGGCCGAGTGGCGCGAACACTGGGCGTACGTGCCGCCGCGCCGGCCGCCGGTCCCCACGGTGCGCGACACCACATGGCCGGCCAATGAGATCGACCAGTTCATCCTCGCGCGGCTGGAGCACGAATCACTGCGCCCGTCGCCCGATGCTGACCCACATGTCCTTGAGCGGCGGCTGTATTTCGATCTGATCGGTTTGCCTCCCAACGTGGTTGGAGTCGGCAAAGGAAGCAGCGACACGCAGTCCGTTGCGCACGCCCCACTCGTCGATTCCCTGCTCGCCTCGCCTCACTTCGGCGAGCGCATGGCCATGTATTGGCTCGACCTGGTGCGGTTCGCCGACACCGTCGGTTTTCACGGCGATCAGGAACACTCCATCTCGCCCTACCGCGACTACGTCATTGCGGCGTTCAACGACAACATGCCGTTCGATCGCTTCACGGCCGAGCAGCTTGCCGGCGACCTGCTGCCGGACTCGACGATCGAGCAGAAGATCGCCTCGGGTTACAACCGACTGATCCAGACCTCGCACGAAGGCGGCGTGCAGCAGAAGGAGTACCTGGCCAAGTATTCGGCCGATCGCGTGCGGAACCTGGCGAGCGTGTGGCTCGGCGCGACGATGGGATGCGCCGAGTGTCACGACCACAAGTACGACCCGTTCACGCAGCGCGACTTCTATGGGCTTGCCGCGTTCTTCGCCGACGTGGACGACCTGCGCACGTTCAAGGGCGGCGACACCAACCCGACCAAGCGCGAACCGGAACTTGAAGTCGTAACGCGGCTGGCGCCCGACGAGCATCGTCGCACGATGATCACCGTCGCCATCGACCCGCGCCCGATCCGCGTGCTCGCCCGTGGCGATTGGATGGACGAGTCGGGCGAGATCGTCGAGCCTGCCGTGCCGGCAATCTTCCGTTCGAGGGCCGAAGCTTCGTTTGCACCGCTCGTAGCCCCGCCTTCAGACGGAATTGCCGCGCGGCCGATCGACCGAGCCGACCAACCACCCGAAGGTGGTACGAACTCGCGCTCCGGCCGGCTCAATCGGCTCGATCTCGCCCGCTGGCTCACCGCGCGCGAGAATCCGCTGGTCGCTCGCGTGTTCGTCAATCGACTCTGGAGAATGTACTTCGGCAAGGGGCTGGCCGCGAACCTCGACGACCTCGGCGCCCAGGGCGAGCCTCCGACTCACCTCGAACTGCTCGACTGGTTGGCCGTCGAGTTCATCGACAGCGGCTGGGACTTGAAGCACATGGTCCGACTGATCGTCACCTCGCGCACCTACCGGCAATCGTCGATCGAGACGCCGACGCTGCGCGAACTCGACCCGACGAACCGGCTGTTGGCTCGGCAGTCGCGCCCGCGGCTCGACGCCGAGCTGATCCGCGACGCGGCGCTGGCCACGAGCGGACTGCTGGTGCGTAAGATCGGCGGCCGCAGCGTCCGACCGTATCAGCCCGACGGCTACTACCAGCACCTCAACTTCCCTAAGCGCAGCTATGTGGTCGACGTCGGCGAGGCGCAGTTTCGTCGTGGCCTGTACACGCACTGGCAGCGATCGTTCTTGCACCCGATGCTCAAGGCGTTCGACGCGCCGAGTCGCGAGGAGTGTACGGCCGAGCGGCCGATCTCGAACACGCCCCAGGCCGCGCTCGTGCTGCTGAACGACCCGACATTCGTCGAAGCCGCCCGCGCGTTTGCGCTGCGCATACTGCGCGAAGGCGGTGCCACCACCGATGATCGGCTCCGCTGGGCCTGGCGCCACGCGCTCGGACGTGAGCCAAGGGATCGGGAGCAATCGACCTTGCGCCGGCTCATGGAACGGGAGCTCGCCGAAAACCGGGTCGCTCCGAACGGTGCAGCGGAGCTTGCAAAAACTGTCGCTTCCGTCGATCCCGACGCAGCCGAATTGGCTGCCTGGACGTCGGTTGCTCGAACGATTCTCAATCTCAACGAGTCGATCACACGGAACTAGACCGCTCCGGAGCGGGACTTTCGCACGGCGCGACCGAGGCGTAGGATGTCGTCATGAAGAACACACAGAGTCTCAGTGGGTCACCGCCGCTACCGGATTGGACGGCGTGCCCTCGGTCCCGATCCGGCGACCCGCCTTGGGAGGTCGCCTTGCTGTTCCCGGCGCAAGGACAGTGGAGTGAGGCGGAGTATCTGTCGCTGCAGAATAGGACCAACCGACTCGTTGAGTTCTCCGATGGCTGCATTGAGGTCTTGCCCATGCCGAGCCCCTTTCACCAGCGGATCGTCAAGTACCTCTTTCGCCTGTTGGAAACGATAGTCTTAGGCTTGGGTTCAGGCGAGGTGCTGTTCGCGCCGTTGCCGGTCCGCTTGGGGACTGGCAAGTATCGCGATCCAGACATCGTGTACCTCAGGCCCGGACGGATCAGCGACCCTCGACACCAGCCAAATGGCGCCGACCTCGCCATCGAGGTCGTCAGTGATGATGACGATGATCGCCGTCGAGACTTGGTGACGAAACGCGACGAGTACGCCCGGGCAGGCATCGCGGAATACTGGATCGTGGACCCGCGTGAACACAGGGTCACCGTGTTGTGGTTGGTCGGCCAAGCCTACGCTGTTCATGGTGAGTTCGGGCATGGAACGGTCGCCACGTCGCGGCTGCTTGCGGGTTTCCACGTGACTGTCGATGATCTCTTCGCCGCGGGGCGGGGTGAGTCGCCATGACGCAAACTCGCCGGTGTTTTCTGGGCCGCACCTCGCTGGGGCTTGGCTCCCTGGCGCTGGCGGAATTGACGGGCGTGCTCGCTGGGCCCGCACCGGGCGCCGTCGCCGCCGCACAGCCGGCGTTTCCGAGCCACTGGCCGCGCGCGAAACGGGTGATCTTCCTCTACATGTCCGGCGGCCCGTCGCAGTTTGAGACGTTTGACTACAAGCCGCGGCTGGCGGAACTCGATGGCCAGCCGATGCCCGAGTCGTACACCAAGGGCCAGCCGATCGCACAGCTTCAGGGTCAGACGCTCAAATGCCTGGCGCCACAGACCAAGTTTCGGCGATACGGCGAGTCGGGCCAGGAGATCAGCGACTTTCTGCCGTGGACCGCGAAGCTGGCTGACGAGATCGCGATCATTCGGTCGATGACGACCGACCAGATCAACCATGACCCGGCCCACACCGTGATGAACACGGGCACGTCGATATCGGGCCGACCCAGCATCGGCTCGTGGGTGCTCTACGGACTGGGCAGCGAAAGCCGCGACCTGCCGGGTTTCATCGTGCTCACCAGTCAGGGCGGCCGCAACCCGCAGCCGATCTCGTCGCGCCAGTGGCACAGCGGGTTTCTACCCGGCCGGTTTCAGGGCATGGAGTTCTACTCGAGCGGCGATGCGGTCCACTACGTGCGGCCTCCGCAGGGTGTTTCGCTCGACCGGCAGCGCCGGCTCGTCGACACGATCGCGGAACTGAATGCGGTGCGAAACGAGGTCGATCGCAATCCGGAAGTCGACACTCGCATCGCGGCGTACGAGACGGCGTTCCGCATGCAGACCAGCGTGCCGGCCCTGATGGACGTGTCCGACGAGCCGCAGCACGTGCTCGACATGTACGGCACGCGCGGCGCCGACGGCAGCTTCGCGGCCAATTGCCTGTTGGCCCGGCGGCTCGCCGAACGTGGCGTGCGGTTCATTCAACTCTATCACCGCGGCTGGGACCATCACGGCGATCTCGTCCCGTACATGACCACCTGCTGCGGCCTGACCGACAAGCCGACCTGGGCGCTCATCACCGATCTGAAGCAGCGTGGCATGCTCGACGAGACGCTGATCATCTGGGGCGGCGAGTTCGGGCGCACGCCGATGTTTCAGGGCAAAGGGCAGTTGCCGGGCCGCGATCATCACATGCGTGCGTTCTCGATGTGGCTCGCGGGCGGCGGTGTGCGCGGCGGCGTCACGATCGGGGCCACCGATGAGCTGGGCTACAACGCCGTCGAAGACGTCTGCCACGTGCGCGACCTGCACGCCACGCTCTTGCACCTGTTGGGCGTCGACCATCGCAAGTTGTCGTTCAAGTTCCAGGGCCTCGACTTCCGCCTGACCGGCGTGTTGCCCGCCCGAGTGATCCAACCGGCTCTCTCCTGACGCCCATGACCGACTCGCTGTTTTCTGTCGCTGATCAAGTCGTACTCGTTTCAGGCGGCAGCCGTGGGATTGGCCGTGCCATCGCCGCCGGCTTTGCCGAGCGCGGGGCGCGGGTCATCATCACCGGTCGCGACGCGGCCACGCTCGAACAGGCGGTCTCACCGCGGGCATGAACTGGCCGATCGACTTCGAGAACCAGTAGGCCGACGCGCCTAAATGGCTTTGCGTGATTCTGGGAGTCCGCAGGGACAGTAGCCCGACGCGCCAGCGAGGGACCGGGCCTGATTTCTTGTGATTTCGCCATGTGCTCCCTCGCTGGCGCGTCGGGCTACTGTCCCAGAATCGTGCAAGGCTATTTAGCCTGTGGCAATCTTGCCGTGCGGCCTGTACATTCTTGCGAAACGAGCGGCTTGGCGACGCGGGATGTCGATTCTGTGAGCTGGGAGCGCAGGCATCCTTGCCTGCCGGGCTCTCCAACCTGATTCGGAGGCTGCCATGAGACTTCGCGTTGGGCGATTCGCGATTCTCGCCGCGTTTGCGGCCGGGTGTGCCGGCGAAACGACGCAGCCGACTAGCACACAGAGCCGTTCGAGCGGCCCTGATCGAACGGCTAGCTCCGAAGGTTCGGCGGCGAATCCGCAGACCGGCCGTGGCACGATCGGCGTGTCGTTGCTCACTCTCGACAATCCGTTCTTCAAAGTGATCGGCGACCATATCACGACCGAGGCGGCGAAACACGGTTATGACACCATGGTGGTGAGCGGCGACAAGGACCCCGCGAAACAGGCGAATCAGGTGAAAGACTTCATCGTGCGCAAGTGCGCGGCCATCGTCTTGAGTCCGTGCGAGTCGCGTGCGATCGTGCCCGTGATCGGCGAGGCGAACGCGGCGGGCATCCCCGTCTTCACGGTGGACATCCCGTGTCGCGAGCCGGGCGTGAAGATCGTCTGCCAGATCGCGACCGACAATTACGGAGGCGGCAAGGAAGCGGCGCGGGCGATGATCGAAGCCCTCGGCGAGGCCGGCGGCAAGGTCGCCATCTTGCACTTCAAGCAGGCCGAATCGTGCCGCCTGCGCGTCCAGGGCTTTCGCGAGATAATCGACGAGCACAACAAGGCGAGCAACGCGAAGATCGACATCGTCACCGAACTCGACGGCGGCGGCGCCAAGGACCAGGGCAGCCGCGCCGCCGAAGACGCCGTACAAGCACACCCGGACCTGGCGGGCATCTTCGCCATCAACGACCCGTCCGCACTCGGCGCGCGGGCGGCGCTCGAACGCGCGGGCAAGGCCGACCAGATCGTGATTGTCGGCTTCGACGGTCAACCCGAAGGAAAGCAGGCGATCAAGGAGGGGAAGATCTACGCCGACCCGATCCAGTTCCCCGACAAGATGGGCATCGAGATCGCTCGCGCGATTGTCAAGCACTACAAGGGCGAAGACCTGCCGCCCGAAATGTTGATCCCCACGAGTCTCTACCGCAAGGCCGATGGCGAGAATGACCCGGAACTGAAGTAGGAGCTGTCAGCAGTTCCGCAGTCAGCTATACCGCACGCGGCAGGTTTGACTCGTTTAGCGCGGAAGCCGCAGGCGACCGGAGATGCACAATCCCAGCCATGTTCTGCCGGCGTCTTCGGCTGGGCGTTAAACGAAAACGGCTCATGGATGGCTGCGTGCGGTGTACAACCGACTGCCGGCCGCTGACCGCTGAAAGCCGACTGCACGACGGGCTTCCCCATGAAGACACTCAACTTCAAACAAGAACTGACCGGCTGCTTTGGCAAGCCGGTCGCCGAGAATCCGACGCAGGCGATGATCGAGGCGGCCTATCGCCATCACCGACTCGACTGGCGATACATGACCATCGAAGTTGATCCGGCCGACCTGGCTGCCGCGGTGCGCGGCGCACGGGCGATGGGGTTCGTTGGGTTCAATTGCACGATTCCGCACAAGGTCGCCGTGATTGAACACCTCGACGGGCTGGGCGAATCGGCGTCGTTGATGGGCGCCGTGAACTGCGTGGTCCGGCGCGGCAATCGCTGGATCGGCGAGAACACCGACGGCAAGGGGTTTGTCCAATCGCTTCGGTCGCTGACCGATCCGCGAGGCAAGCGCATCGTCATGTTCGGTGCGGGGGGCGCGGCACGGGCGATCGGCGTCGAGACGGCCTTGGCCGGCGCCGATCACATCACCGTGGTCAATCGCAGCGAGCAGCGCGGGCGAGAACTCGTCGCACTGCTCGGCGACAAGGTGCGAGTCGCCGCCGACCTGGTCGTCTGGCGCGGCGACTACCGCGTTCCCGATGGCGCCGATGTGGTGATCAACGCCACGTCGATTGGGTTGTTTCCCGACGTCGACGCCCGGCTGGCGTTGGACGCGACCACCCTTCGGCCTGGCATGGTCGTGGCCGACGTGATTCCGAACCCGCCGCGCACCCGACTCCTACGCGATGCCGAGGCACGCGGCTGCAAGGTCATCGACGGCCTTGGCATGCTTGTGAATCAGGGCGTCATCGGGATCAAGTATTGGACCGGAATCGATCCCGACCCGGGTGTCATGCGGCGGGCACTGGAGCAGGTGTTTGGTCAGTAATGCCTAATGACGAAGGTCTAATGTCTAAGGAATACCCAAGCCCCAATGCCGAATGCCTCCGAACGACTCGATGCTTGTCGTGGATTATTTGGTCATTGGGCATTTGATCATTCCTTAGACATTAGTGCCTAGTCATTCGTCATTCTCGAGCGACCTGAGCATGTCTGATCGACCACTTCTCGCCCGCATCCGCTTCGGGTCCGACTACGGCATGCTGGTGGTGCTTGTGCTGCTCTGCCTGGTGTTCAGCATCGTGACGTACCGCGAGCAGAACCCGACCGGCGAGTCGGCGGCGCGGCAGTTGGCGGGCGAGATCGTGGGCAAGTTTGGTCGCGATGTCCGCGTGCTCGTCGCCGCTCAGGGGCATCATGAGGACGCCGCGTTCGCGGATCGATTGCTCGCGGAGTTGACCGACGCCGGCGCGGTGGTTCTGGCGGTGGTCAAAGGCGAACCGCGGCAGGCACGGCAGGCGCTGGCCCAGATTGCCGGCGGTGGCGGTCGGCTGGATGTGATCGCGTGCAATCAGGCGACCGCGTCGTGGCTGGTGTTTGCGGACGTCTCCGCCGACTTCCCCGCACTGGCGGGTGCGCGCGTCATGACGCCGCGCAGCTATTGGTGGCCGACCTTCCTGAAGCGAGAGAACCTGCTGAACATTGCCAACCAGATCGCCGTGATCGCGATCGTCGCCGTCGGAATGACGATGGTGATCGTCACCGGTGGGATCGACCTGTCGGTCGGCAGCCTGATCGCGCTGTCGGCCGTGGCGTCGAGCCTGCTGATCCGCGATTTCGCCGGCGCCCTGGAGGCACGGCCGCTCGGCATGGCGCTGGCCTGTGCGGCTGGCACGGCGGTCTGCGGCGCGGTCGGCCTGTTCACCGGCGTCATGGTCACGACGTTCCGTATCCCACCGTTCATCGTCACGCTGGCCATGATGCTGGTCGCGAGCGGCGCGGCCTACCTGCTGACCGGCGGAGAATCGGTCTATCAGATTCCCGAGTCATTCGTCTGGCTCGGTCGCGGCGCCGATCTCGTCGGCGTGCCCAACGCGGTCGTGCTGATGCTGCTGCTGTACGCGATCGCCCACGTCGTGATGTCGCGGACGGTGCTCGGTCGCTACTTGTACGCCGTGGGCGGCAACCGCGAGGCGGCGCGCTTGTCGGGTGTGCCGGTCGAGCGGTTGTTGGTGTTTGCCTACGCTCTGTCGGGCCTGCTCGCCGGGCTGGGCGGCGTGGTGATGGCGTCGCAGCTCAAGAGCGGTTCGCCGACCTACGGCCAGATGTATGAGCTGTACGTGATCGCCGCGGTCGTGGTCGGCGGGACCAGTTTGTCGGGCGGCCGCGGCAAGATTCTCGGCACGCTCGTCGGTGCTTTCATTATCGCCGTCATCCAAAACGGCATGAACCTGACCAACGTCGAGAGCTACACGCAAAAAGTCGTGCTGGGTCTGGTGATCCTGGGGGCCGTGCTGCTGGACAGGATCAAGGAGCACGGCTGGACGAGGCGCCGATGATCTTGGCCGCCGGCCCTATCGCCCGCGTGGCAGCAGATTCTCCGGTTCGATTCGTTCGTCGCCGGCGAGGTGAACCGAGCGGTCGAGTCGCACTGGTGTGCGTCGGGCAAAGTGCTGAACGTTGCCGTCGCGGTCAACCATCTGGGCGCTGCGTGCTGCCGGCTAGGATTGACCGCGCGCGAGTGCAACTCGTCGCAGCGTCAATCCAGGTTGAGGTTCGATAACTGTTCCTGTCAGCGTACCCAGCGTGCGGCGAGGCGATCGACGATCAGGCTGCCGACGTTGAGCGACGCCGTGGCGGCCGGCGATGGGGCGTTGCAGACGTTGATGACGCGATCAGTTTCGCGAAAGAGAAAATCTTCCACGAGGTTGCCCTCGGGAGCGACCACTTGAGCGCGCACGCCGGACGGGGCCGGGTCGAGATGTTCTGATCGCAACTCGGGCATCAGTCGTTGCAGCGCCTTGACGAAAGCCGCCTTGCTGATCGACCGCCAGATTTCTCCCAGCCCCGTTTTCCAGTACTTGCCGGCGAGGCGCAGAAAGCCGGGGTAGCTGAGGCTCTCGAACAGGTCTCGCAGGTTCACGTCGGTCTTGCGATAGCCTTCGCGAGCGAACGCCAGCACGGCGTTCGGTCCGCACTCGACGTGGCCGCCGATCATGCGTGTGAAGTGAACGCCCAGGAACGGGAAGCGTGGATCGGGGACGGGGTAGATGAGGTTGCGGCACAGGTGGCGGACTTCGGGCTTGAGTTCGTAGTACTCGCCGCGAAACGGAACAACTTTCACGCCAGGGTCCTGGCCGCTTAGCAATGTCGTGCGGTCGGAGTGCAGGCCGGTGCAGTTGACCACGCATTCACCCGCAAACTCGCCGGCTGTGGATTCAACCACGACTTCGTCCGCGTGCGCGTGCAGGGCCACGACGCGAGCACCGGTGACGATCGTGCCGCCTCGTTCGCGCACGCGCTCGGCGAGCCGTCGGGCGACCTGCTTGTAATCGACGATTCCCGCCTCGGGCACGTGGATAGCGCGGACACCGGCCGCGTGCGGTTCCAGCTCCTTGAGTCGATCGGGGCCGATGATCTCGCAACGGACGCCGTTTGCCTGGCCTCGCTCGTAGATGCGTTCGAGCGCGGGCGCCTCGTCGTCGGTCACGGCGACGATCACCTTGCCGCAGATTTCATAGTCGATTCCCTGGGCCGCACAGAACTCCTCCATCGCTCGCTTGCCCGTGCGGCAGTTCAGCGCCCGCAGCGAGCCGGGCGTGTAGTAGATGCCGGAGTGCAACACGCCGGAGTTGCGGCCGGTCTGATGGCAGGCCAACTCGGCTTCCTTTTCGAGTACGACGAACCGCTTGGTCGGAAACCGTTCGGTCAGTCGAAACGCCGTCGCCAGCCCGACAATGCCGCCGCCGATGATGAGAACGTCCGACGCATGCACTTGTTTGTGGACTCCTGCGGGTGGGACGTCACGGAGTGGAGCTAACCGGCGGCGCGTTCGGGGCGAAGGCAGCGGCCGATCTGGCGAACCGCCTGACGCAGCCGCTTTTCGTTTTCGACCAGGGCGAGCCGCAAGTACCCCTCGCCCGCCGGGCCGAATCCGCGGCCGGGCGAGACGGCGACCTCGGCCTCCTCGATCAGCTTCATCGCAAAGTCGATCGACCCCATCTGGCTGCGCCATGGCTCTGGAATGCGCGCCCAGACGAACATGCTGGCCTTGGGCCTTTCGACCGGCCAGCCGATGCGGGCCAGACCGTCGCACAGCGCGTCGCGGCGGCGCTGATAGACGTGCCGCTGAGCCTCGACCGCATCTTGGCAGTGGCGCAGTGCGATGATGGCCGCGATCTGAATCGGGGCGAAGATGCCGTAGTCGTAGTAACCCTTGATCGTCGCGACGGCGCGGATCATCTCGCGATGGCCGGCGCAGAAGCCGAGCCGCCAGCCGGCCATGTTGTAGCCCTTCGACATCGTCGTGAACTCGACGCCTACATCCTTTGCGCCGGGCACGCTGAGAAAACTCGGCGCCTCGTAGCCGTCGTAACAGACGTCGGCGTACGCGAAATCGCTGAGCACCAAGAATCCGTGCCGCTTGGCCAGCCGCACCAGCTCGACGTAGAAGTCCTTTTCAACGACAGCGGCAGTTGGGTTGTGCGGGAAGTTCGCGATCACCAGCTTGGGCTTCGGATAGAACTGCTCGGCCGCGTGGGCGATGTTCGACAGATACTTCGCCGGGTCGGCGATATCGAGGCTGAGCACGTTGCCCGAGGCGAGCGCGACCGCGTACAGGTGAATCGGGTAGCACGGCGCCGGCGCGACGGCCGTGTCGCCGGGGCCGATCATCGCCAGACACATGTGGCTGAAGCCTTCCTTGGACCCGATTGTGGCGATGACTTCCTTTTCCGGATCGAGCTTGACGCCGTACAGTCGGTCGTAGCGCGCCGCCGCATCGCGACGCAGGTTCAGGAGGCCGCGGTTGGCCGAGTAGCGATGGTTGTTTGGATTGCGGGCCGCCTCACAGAGTTTCTCGATGATGCGGTCGTCGGGCGCGTCGTTCGGGTTGCCCATGCCCAGATCGATGATGTCGATGCCGGCTCGCCGTTTCTGGTACATCAGCTCATTGATCTTGGCGAACAGATATGCCGGCAACCGCCGTACGCGGTCGGCCACGGGAATCTCAAACGGCTCGTTCCAGCCTTTGCCAAATGACTCTTCGGTATCGTTGCGCATCGAGTGCCCTCAGGTCACCGCACGAAGCGGCCACCATACTGTAAAGGATGAAGGCGGAAGGATGAAGGACGAACTAACCGGTGACGGCTAGGCCATCCATCGTCCTTCCGCCTTCATCTTGTTCCCGCGGCGTCTATCTGCGGATCGTCTCCGCCGGCCGGTTGGCCGCATCTTGCTTGCCGGCCGCCTTCACCGGTTGCTTGGGCGCCGTCGGCTTCTCCGCCGCGGCGGCCTTCGGTTCTGGCTTAGACACATCGCCGGTCAACAGGTTCTCGATCGTGGCGTTCTTGCGGATGTCCTCGAACACGTGAGCAATCTGCTCGCGCATCTTGATTTCGTAGATGTCGGAGCTGATCTTGTCGCGCACCCGCGGATCTTCGAGCGACACGTCGGCCGGCGGGATGCGGGTTTCGCGGTACAGGATAACGTGCGACTCGCCCATCTGAACAACCGAGCTGATCTCGCCGTCTTCCTTGAGGGCAAAGGCCGCCTGTTCGATCTTCTGAAACGCTGGGCTGGTGTGGCGCGAAATCGGCTGGAGCTGACCGCCGAGCGATCGTGTGGCGTGATCGGTGGACCAGCGAGTCACTTGCCGCTCAAATTCGGCCAGCGCGACCTTGCCGCTGTCGTCCTTCGAGCTGTCGCGCAGCTCGTTCCAGATCTTCATCGCGGTCGGCAGGTTGTCGAGCACGATCCAGCGGCACTTCACCTTCTCGCCGTAATACGCTTGGAAGCCGCGTTCGATGTCTTCGTCCGTCACCTTGACGTACGGCTTGGCCAGCTTCTTGAGCGCGAGACCGGGCCAGACGATGTCCTTGGCGTAGCGTTCCGCCGAGATGTCGCGTTCGTTTTCCAGCACGCTCAGGTATTTCTCGGGGGTCATGTTGAGCCGCTGGGCGGTCTGACGGATTTCTTCGTCGATCTCTTCGGCGGATACCTTGATCCCGCGCTCGCGGCACGCCTGCATGACGAGCGCCTTGGAGATCATCGTGTCAAGCACCTCGGCGCCCTTGCGAGCGATGCACTCTTCGGCGAGGGCCTTGTATGTCACGACTTCGTTGTTGACTCGCGCCACGATCGGCTCGTTCGAGCCGGCCGGGGCCGTGCCGGTCGTGCCCGCCGACCGCGTCGGCGTCTTCGTGTTCGTTGCGGCCGGCCTCTTCGCGTCAGGCTTTCTCGTGTCGGGATCGCTCGCCACGACCACCGCACAGATCACGGCGACGGCGACACCGACCGTCAAGAAAAGGGCCTTGGTTGAACCAGTGAATTGACTCCGTGCGTTCATCGTTCCGGCCTCCATGAGTCCCGTGTAATTGTTGGAAGGGCCGGGAACAGTAGCCAAAGCGGGGGTTTCGAGCAAGGCCGGATGGCAGTGGCCAGGGAAGGCGGGAAGGCTTTTTTCCCATTGCGTCGCGGCCAAATGTGACCGAAACTACTGCTCCACATTGAAAGGGGTTCGAATTCGTTTAACCCGCAGCCGCAGGCGAGGCACAACAAACGCCAGCCATGCCT
>DAIOWH010000071.1:0-29304 GCA_036758585.1 Planctomycetia bacterium | reverse complement strand
AGAACTTCGACCCGATGGGCGTGCACACCGGCGACTCGATCACCGTCGCGCCGGCCCAGACATTGACCGACAAGGAGTATCAACTCATGCGCGACGCCGCGATCGCGATCATACGCGAGATCGGCGTCGAGACCGGCGGGTCGAACATCCAGTTCGCGATCCATCCGCAAGACGGCCGCATGATCGTGATAGAGATGAATCCGCGTGTAAGTCGCTCGTCGGCCCTGGCGTCGAAGGCGACGGGTTTTCCGATCGCCAAGATCGCCGCGAAGCTCGCGGTCGGTTACCGGCTCGATGAACTGCCTAACGATATCACGGGCGAAACAGTCGCGTGTTTCGAGCCGACGATCGACTACGTCGTGACCAAGGCGCCGCGTTGGGCGTTCGAGAAATTCCCCGACGCCGACCCGACGCTCGGCGTGCAGATGAAGTCGGTGGGCGAGGCGATGGCGATCGGGCGCACGTTCAAGGAGTCGTTGCAAAAGGCGCTGCGCAGCCTCGAGACCGGACGCTTCGGACTCGGTTGCGACCCGAAGGACCTGTGGGGCGGCGACCGCCAGCCGTCGCTCGACGAGATTCGCTCAAAGCTTGCCACGCCGAACGCCGAGCGCGTCTGGTTCCTGCGCTACGCGTTGCTTGCCGGCATGAGCGCGGCCGACATCCACCGCCTCACGCACATCGATCCGTGGTTCATCGATCAGCTTCAGCAGATCGTCGAGTTGGAGAAAGAGCTGCGCGCGGCGCCGGGCCTGGACGGGGTGAATCCCGATCTCATTCGCCGCGCGAAACAGTTTGGGTTCGCCGACAAACAACTGGCCGCGATCTGGAACAGCTTCGAGCACGAGGTGCGGGCCGTGCGGCAGCGGCTCGGCGTCGAGGCCACGTTCAAGATGGTCGACACCTGCGCGGCCGAGTTCGAGGCGCGGACGCCTTATTACTACTCGACCTACGAGACCGAAGACGAGACGCGCCCGGCCCGGGCACGGCGCATCATGATTCTCGGCGGCGGTCCGAACCGCATCGGCCAGGGCATCGAGTTCGACTATTGCTGTTGCCAGGCGGCGTTCGCGCTCAAGGAAGACGGGTTCGAGACGATCATGGTGAACTCGAACCCCGAAACCGTCTCCACCGACTACGACACATCCGACGTACTTTTCTTTGAGCCGCTCACGGTCGAGGACGTGCTCAACATCGTCGATCGGCTGAAGCCGGAGGGCGTCATCGTGCAGTTCGGCGGCCAGACGCCGTTGAACTTGGCTCGCGCACTCGAGGCGGCTGGGGCGCCGATCATCGGTACCTCGCCTGCGTCGATCGACATGGCCGAAGACCGCGAACAGTTCGACTCGCTGCTCGAGCGGCTTGGCCTGCGGCGCCCGCCCGCCGGTTCGGCGACAAGCATGGAGCAGGTCCGCGTGATTGCCAACCGCATCGGCTACCCGGTGTTGGTGCGACCTAGCTTCGTGCTGGGCGGCCGCGCGATGCGCATCGTCTACGACGATCAGTCGCTGGTGCGGTTTGCCGGCGAGGCGGTCGAGGTGTCGCCCGGCCGGCCGGTGCTGATCGACAAGTTCCTCGAAGACGCGATCGAGGTGGACGTCGACGCCGTGTCGGACGGCGAGCGCACGATCGTCGGCGGCATCCTGCAGCACGTCGAAGAGGCGGGCATCCACTCGGGCGACTCCGCCTGCGCGATTCCGCCGCCAACGTTGCCGGCCGGCGTGATCGCGGAACTCAAGTCGGCGACCTACGCGCTCGCGCGTGAGCTGCGAGTATGCGGCCTGATGAACATTCAGTACGCCGTGAAGGACGGTCAGGTGTACGTGCTGGAGGTGAACCCGCGGGCGAGCCGCACCGTGCCGTTCGTGTCGAAGGCGACGGGCGTGTCGCTCGCTCGCGTTGCGGCCCGGTGCATGGTGGGTAGGTCGCTAGCCGATCAGGGCGTCGACGCCGAACCGTGGCCGAAGCACACGTCGGTGAAGGAGAGCGTCTTTCCGTTTCGCAAGTTTCCCGGCGTCGATATCGTGCTCGGCCCCGAGATGCTCTCGACCGGCGAGGTCATGGGCATCGACGATGATTTTCCGATGGCCTTTGCCAAGAGCCAGATGGCGGCGTCGAGCGATCTGCCGCTCAGCGGCACGGTCTTCGTCTCGGTGAACGAGCGCGACAAGCGCGGCATTGTGGCGGTCGCCCGGCGTCTGCGCGATCTCGGCTTCCGGCTCGTCTCGACATCGGGCACCGGTCGCGTGCTGGCCGAATCGGGCGTCGAGGCCGAGATCATTCGCAAGGTCCAAGAGGGCCGGCCGAACCTGCTCGACCTGATTGCCAACGACGAAATCGCGCTCGTCATCAACACGCCGTCGGGCAGGGGCGCCCGCACTGACGAGGGCCGCATCCGCTCGGTCGCGACGGCCCGCGGCGTTCCGTGCATCACCACGCTGGCCGCCGCCCGAGTCGCGGTGCAAGCAATCGAAGCGCTGCGGTCGCGGAGGCTTCGCGTCACCGCGCTGCAGGATCGGTTCCCGGCCGAGCTATCTGCCGTGTGAGCGTGCGGACCGACGCAGTCGCGCCGCCGAGCGACTCTCCAGTCCGCCCGCCGCCAGCCATTGCAGCGCCACGAGCGTCTTGCCGTCGCGAATCTTGCCCCGATCGGCCATCCGTATCGCGTCGCGAATCGGCAACTCGACGACCTCGATGAACTCGTGCTCTGAATCGAGTCCGCCGCCGCTGGCAACCTTGTGGCTCTCGTCGACCTCGGCGTAGAAGAGTTGAGTGCGTTCGGTCGTCGTGCCGGGCGACGAGTAAATGGTCATGAGTTTTCGGAGCCGCGCCGGGCGATAGCCCACCTCTTCGATCAGTTCGCTGCGAGCGACCGCCGCAGGCGACTTGCCCGGCGCGACGGTGCCGGCGGGAATCTCGAGCATCCGGCCGCCGTCGCCGCGCAGCCAAACGGCATAGCGAAACTGCCGAGTCAGCACGACCGTGCGGCGGTCGCGGTTCACCAGCAACACGGCCGCGCCGTCGCCGCGCTCGAGGTTCAGCCGCATGACCTCGGGACTCATGCCGCCGTCGGGCGTCTCGTGACGCAGGTGGGCGCGATCGAGTTTGAAGAAGCCATCGAAGAGACGCTCGGTGCGGAGGATTTGGACTTTCATTCGGGATGTGGCCTTGAGTTGGAGAGAGTTGAAAGAGTTGAAGAAGTTGAAGGAGGGCCAAGCTACTTTCGAAGTCGGCGGTCTAACGAAGCGAGGTAGCCGATCAGCGCGGGTCGGAGATTGTCCAGGATGTTGCGCAGGCGTTTGGCCTGATCCGCGGGTAGTAACTTGCGTGCCTGGGCACGGCGCAGCCAGTAGCGCGTCTCATTCAGTGATTTCTTCGAGATGCGGACGAATCGTCGGTTCTCTTTCGCGGAACCACTTCCGTGTCCTTCGGCGATGTTGGCTCCAATGCTGTCCGCCGCGCGCACCAGTTGAATTCCCACCGTATTAATCGCAAGGGTCTGCCACTTCAGAACGACATCCCAAACGTGGTCGCAAAACGTCTCAGCCAACTGAAACACTCTCAACTCGGCGAATTCCTGAAATGGCATGATCGACGCCCTCGTCCTGACGCTTCTTCAACTTCTTCAACTCCTTCAACTCTCCCCAACTTCTACCTCTCCGCCACTTTTGCCCCCAGCTTCGCCGCTAGCGCCACCAGTTGCTTCCAGGCCCTCGTCCTGACGCTTCTTCAACTTCTTCAACTCCTTCAACTCTCCCCAACTTCTACCTCTCCGCCACTTTTACCCCCAGCTTCGCCGCTAGCTCCACCAGTTGCTTCCAGTTTCCGTCGTCGATTGGGATCCCTTTGGCCGATCGGTCGGCGAGCGTTCGGCGTTCCGGGTCGCCGGGCAGGAGGATTTCTTTTACACCTTCGGCGGTTGGACAACTGCGCACGTACGCGGATAGGCCGGCGACTTGCCCCACGAAATGATCCATGCCGCCGAAGCGAGCGGGGCTGAGCAGGATGAAGACCACATCGTTGCCCAGCGCGGGCTCGGGGTTGGGATGAGCGGACTGTCCGCCCGACAGCCCGCCGGTCAGCGCGTCGATGACCAGGGCCAGGCCGAATCCCTTGTAGGCCTGATCGCCGCCCATCGGCAGGATCGAGCCGGGTGGGTCGCCGTAGAGCGAGTTCGGATCGGTCGTGGGCTTGCCGTTGGAGTCGATGAGCCAGCCGGGCGGGCACTGTTGGCCAGCGATTCGCCGCACGCGCACCTTTCCCTCGGCGGTGGCCGACGTGCCGAAGTCGAGGACGATCGGATCGCCGCCGGTCGGCACGCCGACGCAGAGTGGATTGGTCGCGAGCCGCGGTTGGCGTCCGCCCGGCGGGGCGACGCGCGGAGCCGCGCCGTGGCCGTTGACCATGGCGATCAACACCAGACCCGCGGTCGCGGCCATCTCGGCGTACTCGCCGACGCGGCCGATGTGTCCACTGCGTTGCATCGCGCCGCAGGCCACGCCGAGCGATTGGGCCTTGGGCGCGAGCCGGCCGATCAGGCGTCGCGCCTGCACCTGGCCGAACCCCCAGCCGGCGTCGCACACCAGCGAAGCGGGCGTTTCGCTCACGACTTGCAGCGGCGCGCCGGGATGCATGCGACCTTCCTGGACGGCGGCGATGTAGTAGGGAACGCGCATGACGCCGTGCGAGTCCATGCCGCGCAGATTGGCGCCGACCAGACTCGCCGCCACCACGCGGGCGTCTTCGGCGGCGACGCCGGCGGCTACGAACAACGACCTGGCGAACTCTTCGAGCTGACTGGCGGTGATAACGGGCATCGGCGTTCCTTCCTGATGGAGTGACTCGGACCGGGCGGCCAGCCTAGCGAAAATGCACGCCAATCGCCACAATCTGCCGGCGACAGGGTGTATTTCCGTAGCTGCGCCTCGCTCGTTTAACTTAACTTAACTTTAACCCGCAGCCGCAGGCGAGGTCGTGTCAATTCGCACGACGCCGACCTCGCCTGCGGCTGCGGGTTAAGCGAGCGACGAATGCAATTACGGGTATGCACCCCCGGCGACATCGCACCACAAGATGCGCTTCTGGAGACGCAATGAAAGAAACATTACGACCGGGCCTGCGAGGCGAGAAGCGGATTACCGTCGAGGCGTCTCAGGCGATCAGCTTTATGGGGCCCGACGTGCCGGGCGTGCTGGCCAGTCCGTACATGCTGTTCCTGATGGAGCACGCCGCGCGCGAGTGCGTGTTGCCGCATCTCGAATTGGGGTTCGACACCGTCGGAGTCGGTTTTGAATTCGAGCATTGCGCCGCCGCGCCGATCGGCGCGACTGTGGTGGCACAAGCCGAACTGGTCGAGATCGACGGCCGCAAGCTGCACTTCCAGATCGAGGCCCGCGACGAGGTCGAAGTGATCGGCCGGGGCAAGCACGTGCGGGCCATCGTGAACATCGCGAAGTTTGCCGAACGATTGCGCAAGAAGGTCGATTCACTTCGTTCATGACAGGCAGCATCGCTGTTTCCGTGATTTCGAAACAGCCAGTTCACGCCGACTCGGGGTTTGAGATGCCGTCGAGCGCTAAATGGCTTTGCGTGATCCTGGGAGTCCGCAGGGACAGTAGCCCGACGCGCCAGCGAGGGACCGGCCTGATTTCTTGTGATTTCGCCATGTGCTCCCCTCGCTGGCGCGTCGGGCTACTGTCCCAGAATCGTGCAAGGCTATTTAGTTGTTCGGCGGAAGTGTACCTGGCTATCATGTCGCGACCTTGGCGGCGCAAAAAACTGAACTCGTACGCGCGAGTGGAACCATGAACGATCGCATCATCGCAACCCAAGCGACCGTGTTCGGGCACCCGGCAGGCCTGTTCACCTTGTTCTTCGCCGAGATGTGGGAGCGGTTCTCGTACTACGGCATGCGAGCGTTGCTCATCTTCTACATGCTGAAAGGATTCTTGGGCTACGGCGACAGCCAGGCCTATGCGGTGTACGGCGCGTACACGGCGCTGGTCTATATGACGCCGTTCTTCGGCGGCATGATTGCCGATCGGCTGCTGGGGGCTCGGCGTGCGGTGGTTCTGGGCGGCCTGCTTATGGCCAGCGGGCACCTGATGATGACGGTCGAGAACAAGTATGGGTTCTTCGCCGCGCTGGCGCTGCTGATTGCCGGCAACGGCTTCTTCAAGCCGAACATATCGACGATCGTCGGCTCGCTGTATCCGGAAGGCAGTCCGAAGCGTGACGGCGGCTTCACGATTTTCTACATGGGAATCAATCTGGGCGCCGCGATGTCGCCGCTGTTGTGCGGCTACATCGGCGAGACCTACGGTTGGCACTGGGGGTTTGGATTGGCGACGATCGGCATGCTCACGGGTATCGCCGTTTTTGTGGCGCCGGTGATCGTCACGCAACTGGTGATCATGGGGGGAGCGATAGCGGCGGCGGTGAGCCTGTTCATATTTCACCCGGACAATCCGTACGCCACGGGCGTCAACGTGTTTACGGGTGCCGCGCTGCTGGTGGCCGCGGTAGTGTCTTGGATCGCACTTGGTCGCGGTGGGTTGCCGCGCGAGGCCGGGGCGCCGCCCGACCCAGAGCGTCTGCAGCGTCCGGTGGTCGGACCGCTCACGGCGGAATGGACGGTTTACGTTGGCGCCGTGGTTTTCATTCCCGTGTTCGTGTTGTTCGTGTCGGACTTCGCATTGCTCACGTCCGATGGCAATCCGGTCAGTCTGTTGTCGGACAGTCTGATCGAGCGGCTCGAGGCCGGCGAGGGTCCGTTGACGCAGGTGCTCGCCGTTGTGGCGCCGGAGATCAGCAAGCCGGCCGGCCTGATGCTGTTTGCCTCCGGACTGCTCGCCCTAGTGTATTTGGCGGTCGAGACATTGCGACTTGATCGTGTGCCAAGGGAACGAATGTACGTTGTGCTCATCCTGACGTTCTTCTCGATGCTGTTCTGGTCGTTCTTTGAGCAAGCCGGCAGCTCGTTGAACAACTTTGCCGACCGGAACGTGGACCGCGTGTTCGAAAGCGGTCGCGTCACCGCCGCTGACGTGGGCAAGTCGATCCAGATTCAGCCGACGCAGGAACAGCTCGGTTACCGCAACGGCGACCAACTCTTCACGCTTGACGTGCTGGACAAGCTGCGGCAGGACCACGAGGATCCCGGCTTCCAGATCGAGTGGAAGGTGACGGAGGACAACATTGGAATGGGCCTCGCCGGCCGCATCAGCGAGATGCCGGCCAGTACGTTTCAGGCGGTCAACCCGGTCTGCATTCTGATCTTCGGACTTGCACTCACGGCGTTGTGGGGTTATCTCGGCTCGCGAGGTCTGGAGCCGCGCACGCCGGTGAAGTTCGCGCTCGGCCTGCTGCAGCTCGGTCTCGGGTTTGCGGCTTTCTGGTATGGAGCTTCGGTCGCCGATCAGCGCGGCATGACGGGCGTCGCCTGGTTGATTCTGGGCTACGTCTTGCACACGACCGGCGAGTTGTGTCTGTCGCCGGTGGGCCTTTCGATGGTGACCAAGCTGTCGCCCAGCCACTTGGTCAGCACGGTCATGGGCACGTGGTTTCTTGCGACTGCGTTCTCGCAGTTTCTGGCCGCGGTCATCGCTCAGTTCACCGGCGTGAGCGAAGGCGGCGATGGCGGGCAGGGCGGGATCCCCGTTCCTAAAGAGACCATTCATGTATACGGCGGCGTCTTTGGCAAGATCGCGGTAGCCGCCGTGATCTCGGCGGCAATATGTTTCCTGCTATCTCCTTTGCTTGCTCGCTGGATGCACGAGGAACGCTCGGGCGACGGCGATTCGGGTCGTGTCCTGCATTGATTTGTTCGACGCCATCACCAAGTGGGTTTGCAGGGCTTGTGAAATCGGGAACTAATTCCTGACCACGTACTAAGGAATTGGTCCGAAATAACTTCCCGATATCGGTGGGGACACTAACCCGAAGCGTCAGCGAGGACAACGATGCTGAACGATTGTTCCACAGCCCGAGCCGCGGAACAACCCCGCGTCCTCAGTATCCCTTTTGTTTGTCGACAACGGCCAGCAACGGCTCGCCGGCGACGAAGCGGCGCAGGTTCTCGCGATACAAGAGCCACATGCGTTCGTCGCGTGGCTCGGAGCGCGAGGCGACGTGCGGCGTGATGATCACGTTGGGCAGCTTCCACAGCTCGTGGCCCGGTGGCAGCGGTTCGGGGTCTGTCACATCGAGAGCGGCGCCGGCAATCTGTTTGTTCTTCAGCGCGTACAGCAACGCATCGGTGTCGGTCAGCTTGCCGCGCGAGACGGCGATGTAGAACGCGGACGGCTTCATGGCTGCGAACAGGTCTGAACCGAACAGCTTGTCGGTCTCCTGGGTGAGCGGTGCGCAGTTCACCACGGCGTCGGCGGTGGCGAGCAGTCTCTTCAGTTCGGTCGGCCGGCCCAGGTGATGCACGAACTTCGGGCGCTCCGTGGCCTTGGGGTCCACCGCGACGACGCGGACGCCGAAGGCGTGGGCGCGGCGAGCCACCTCGGTGCCGATGCCGCCGAGGCCCACGACCACGATCGTCTTGCCTTGCAGCTCGATCAGTTGCGATTCGTTGAAGTCGCGCGGCATTCCCCAACGGGCCTCGGCAAGCTGGTGCGGTATCTGGGCGCGCAGGCCGCGCGTGAACGCGAGCAGCATGGCCAGGGCGTGATCGCCGATCTCAGGCGCGTAGACCTTCTGAGTGTTCGTGAGCACGACGTCGCTCTTCACCAGTTCGGGAATGGTCACGTAGTTCTCGACGCCGGCCGAGAGCACCTGGATCCAGCGCAGCTTCTTGCCGGCCCGAACCAGTTCGGGCGTGCAGAAGCCGATCACGCCGTCGGCGTCCGTTGCGGCCGTCGCCGCCTCGGCGGCGCTCCGCACGCTCACCAGCTCCACGCCGGGCGCCACTAGCCGGAGCGCCGCCAACTTGCCCGGCGCCAGGTTCGGCACGACGACCTTCTTCGGCGGCGTCCAACCGGGCGTATCGCGCGTCGGCGATGGGCCGGCCGTGATCGCCAGGTCGCGAATCAGCACGGCCGGCGTGACGCGGCCGGTCAGTTCGTTGTACACCTGCGCGACGTTTGCCGCTGGGCTGGGGTCGGCGAGAGTCTTGCCGGTCCATTTCTGATACCACGCGATGTCGAAGTCCTGCTTGATCTCGTCGAGCGACTTGCCGGCGGCGATTCCCTTGCCCACCTGGTCGCGCAACCGTACGAACCACTGCCTCTGGGTCTCGAGCAGCTCCTTGCCGGCCAGTGCCCCGTGGCCGGGCGCGACAACCTTCACGTCCAGTTCCTGCAACGATTCGAGGACTTTGATCCAGCTCTCGCTGTCGCCGTCGCCCATGTAGTTGAATGCACCGTTCACGCAGGCGTCGCCGGTGAACAGGATTCTCTGGGCGGGCAGGTAGGCCATGGCGTCGCCGGGCGTGTGCGCGTGGCCGGCATAGAGCAGCACGACGCGCTGCTTGCCGTCGCTGAATTCCATGCTCGAATCGAAGCCGATCGTCGCGTCCTTCCACTCGGCGCCGGCGACCTGGCGTCGCGCGAGTTCGTTCGTCGACGCTGCTTGGTCTTTGAAGCCTGCCGCGTTTTTCAGCCGCTGGTCGCGAATGCAGAGCGTATGCGCCACGCCGGTGGCCCCCACGTTCACGTAGACGCCGTTGCCGAAGGAATGGTCGCCGTGGTAGTGAGTGTCGAACACGTATCGGATCGGCTTGTTGGTCGTCTTGCGCACCTCTTCGACCACGATCTTGGCCGAGAGCGGAAATCCGGCGTCGAGAACGAGTACATAGTCATCGAATACGACCCAGCCACTATTCGAGCCGAGGAATTCCGGTTCGGTCTCGGTCTGCATGAAGTAGACGCCGTCGGCAAGCTTGGTGACCTTGTTCTCGGCGACGGCCGGCGACGCGGCGAACCACGAAAGGAACAGAACGCCAAAGGCAACACTGGGCTTCATGATGAACCTCCGGTTGGGAAACAGGCCGCATAAGCTATACCGCCCTCCCAGACCGAACGCCAGCAAAAAGCTGCAGCGCCTGCGAAGCTCCGCCGGTCGGCACTTCCGGCAAGTTCGTTGGCCCAGGGTCTGAACGGCAGGACTTTCATTACCCGCACGCCCGCCAACTTGCCGATTCACGCTACACGGTGTCCGCACGGATGTGTTGGCTTTATTGACACTGCGACGGACGAGAGCTAAGTTCTGATTGTGCCGGTCGTATCGACTGTACCGTACCGGTCTCACGTCGCTCCCGGTCCTTTGGCCTGATGATGGAGACGCCATGCCGGAACAACCACCGATTGACCCTCGTCTCATCGAACAGACGCGCCAGCACATCCGGCAGCTCGTGGCGGAGATCCACGAACTCGCCGGGTCCGACATCCCGCCGCAACAGTTCTATGGCGAGTTCCTGCAGCGCGTGGTTTCGGCAGTGGCCGCGGTGGGCGGCGCCATCTGGATTCGCGAGGCGCCGCAGCATCCGCCGCGCCTGCACCACCAGGTCAACTTCCTGATGTCCGGGCTGCTCGACGAGGCGGCCGGCGCGAGCGGGCACACGCCGCTGCTGCTGGGCGCGTTTCAGAACGCCGCGGCTCGGCTGGTGCCTCCGCACAGCGGCGCGGGCGGCGGGGCCGATAAGGGCGCGGGGGCGAACTCGAGCGACTTCGCGCTCCTAATCGCACCGCTCGTGGTCGAGAAGGCGATCGTCGGCGTGGTCGAATTGCTGCTTGATCCGAACCGCCGGGCGTCGGCGCTGGAGAAGGCCATTCGGTTCGTTCAGGAACTCTGCGACATCGGCGCCGGCTATCTCCGCAATCGCCAACTCCGCCAGGTGCTCGGCCAGCAGCACCTCTGGGCCCAGTTGGAACAGTTCGTGCGCCAATCGCACTCCAGCCTGAACCCGAAGGAAGTTTCGTACATCGTCGCCAACGAAGGCAAGCGGCTGGTGGCTTGCGACCGGCTCAGCGTCGGGCTGGTCTACGGGCGCAAGCTGGTGATCGAGGGCGTGAGTGGTCAGGAGGTGATCGAGCGCAAGAGCAATCTCGTGAAGTTGATGACGCATCTGGCCAACACGGTGTGGCGCAGCAACGAGAACCTGATCTACACTGGGGAACACCCGGAGGGTCTGCCGCCGGCCGTGAACGATTCGCTGGATGAGTACCTGGCCGAGAGCGGCTCGAAGGTGCTGGCGGTGACGCTGCTGCGCAAGCCGGCGAAAGAGAGCGGGCCGGGCGAGGCGTTCGGTTGCTTGATCGGCGAGTTGCTCGAAGACGCCACGGGCCGCGATCAATTGGAGCCGCGCTTGGAGGTCGTCGCCCAGCACGGCGCGATCGCGCTGGCCAACGCGATGGCGCATCACCGCGTGTTCATGTTGCCGGTCTGGCGCGCGGTGGGCAATGCGACGGAATGGATGCGTGGCAACCGGCTGGCGAAGTTGGCCATCGCGCTGGGCGGCGTAGCGACGATCGCCGCGCTGATGATCTTCGTGCCGTGGGAACTGCGCATGGAAGGCAAGGGTGTGTTGGTTCCGCGCGAGCGGCACCACGTCTACACCCGCGAAGACGCAGTGGTCACAGGCGTGCTGTTCCACCACGGCGAGGTTGTCCAAGCGGGCAAGACGCTCGTGAAGATGAAGAGTCCGGCGCTCGACCTTCAGATGAAGGACCTGAAGATGCGGTTGCAGGAGGCCGAGAACGAGATGAGTGCGGCGAGCAGCGCCACGGGCGAGGCCAGCCGCGA
Organism: Planctomycetia bacterium; assembly: GCA_036758585.1. Lineage (GTDB taxonomy): Bacteria > Planctomycetota > Planctomycetia > JALXBF01 > JBGPMX01 > DAIOWH01. The sequence continues at coordinate 17,559 of DAIOWH010000071.1, read as the reverse complement.
CGCCGAGGCTCGGCTGAGTATTGCGCGGGCGAAGGTCGAGAGCTACAAGTTGCAGGCAGACCTGTTACAGGAGCGAATCGACTCGCTCGAACTCAAGGCGCCGGCGGCGGGCGCGATCGCCAAGCCGTGGGACCCCCAGCAGACGCTCGGCGGCCGGTTCATCAAGCAGGGTGAGATGGTGGCGACCGTCGCGCAAGGGGACGGCAAAGACTGGATTCTCGAAGTGAAAATGCCGGAGCACAAGATGGGCCACATCTGGGAGGCCGAGCGCCAACGCCGCGCTCGCGGCGACACGGAGCCGCTCAGCGTGCGGTTCATACTGGCCAACCACCCGCAGAAGCAGTTCACCGGCCGCGTCGAACGGATCGAGACGGCGGCCCAGTTCGACAAAGATCAAAGCGAACAGGTCGTCACCGTGCGAGTCGTGCCCCAGGATGTCGTCAGCGTGAAGGCCGAGAAGATCCCGCTCGACGAGAAGGACGGCTCCGTGCAGGTGAGCTACGTGACGATGGAGTTCAAGGACGGGACCAAGGTAAAGCTCAATCCCGAAGCCGAAGTGCGGGCAAAAGTCGAATGCGGCAAGAGGTCGGTGGGCTATGTGATGCTGCGCGAGTTGATTGAGTTTGTGTATGAGACGGTGATCTTCTGACGGAACTCCCGCCGATCAGAACGGGCGGGATCGCGTCGCAACGGTCGAACGAGAAAGAGAGGCGATCATGCGCGAACGAAGCAAGCTACTGGCGTCGGTATTGGTCGCGGTCGTAGTTCTGGGTGTGGGCGCGCTGCGCGCGGGTCCGAACCAGGAAGCCGCCCGACCGGCGGAAGGTGATGTTATTGTCCCCGAACACGGCACAACGAACCTGCTGTGGGCCGACGAGCGAACGGTGTCCAGTCGCATCCCCGGCCGAATCGCCCAACGCTTCGTCGACGACGGCGCGGAAGTCGCCGCAGGCAAGCCGCTTGCCGAACTCGACTATCGAGAAGCAAAGCTGGATTACCAGACCCAGAAGATCATCGGTGAGAGTCTGCTTGCGCTCGAGGGACAGAACATCAAGCTAGAGGAGTACATAGTGCGTCTGGATACGGCCAACCGACTGGGCCGCACCAGGGCCATTAGCAGGGAAGACGAGCGGCTTGCTCAGGTCAATGTGGACGTGAACAAGAACCTCGCAAAACAAGAGAAAGAAAAGCACGACGTCGAGAAGCTCAAGGCGGACCGCACCAAGGTCATCTACGACGACCATTTCATCAATAGTCCCATAAACGGCGTGGTACAGAAGTGCTTCAAGCGGGCTACAGAATCCGTCGCAGCCGGAGAGCAGATGTTCCGTATTGTCGGTATGGACACGTTGTGGGTGGAAGGATGGGTGCCGGTCGGGCACGTCTATCAGGTCCAGGACGACCAACGGGTCACGGTGCAACTCATGCTGAAGGACCGCGCCGGAACCCCGCTGCCACAATCGCGAGAAGTATTCGAGGGCCAGGTGATCTTTATCAACCCCGACGTACAACCGATCGGCACGAACCGTGCTTTCCGGGTGCGCGGCGAAGTCAAGAATCGCCGTGACGCGAACGGCAGATACATCTTGCGCGCGGGCCTACCGGTGGAGATGAAGATCTATCTCAAGGAAAAGGCGGCCGACAAGGTCGCGGCGAACAAGGCATGATTCATGAGACCTCGCTATCGCCCGGACTGGTCGAACGCCTGCGAGTGCGGGTGCGGCCCGACCTGGTCGTGCGCCCGCAACTGTACGAAGGCCGCACCCACTACGTAGTCAAGGACCCGGTCGGACTAAGGTACTTTCGCTTCAAGGAAGAAGAGTACTTCCTGGTCAAGAGCCTCGACGGCAAGCGGGGTCTCGAAGAGGTGCGCGAGGACTACGAACGCAACTTCAGGCCTCAGAAGATCACGATCGAAGAACTGGCCCGCTTCGTGTCGCAACTCACTCAGGCCGGCATCGCCAGCGTCGACGCACCGCGCCAGGGCCAGGTGCTGTACGAACGATTCAAGAAGATGCGGTTCCGCCAGCGGCTCGCCGCCTGGACGAACGTGCTCTACATCAAGATTCCGGTGTTCGATCCGGACAAGCTGCTAGGCTGGATGGCGCCCTACTTTCGCTGGATCTACCACCCGGTCGCTGTGTTCTTCACGCTGCTGCTCTGGGCCACGGCCGCGCTGTGGGTGATGGCGCACTACGACACGATGCGCGCTCGGCTCCCCGAGTTCTACACGTTCTTCAACTGGCGCAACGTGATCTTCATGTGGATATCGCTCGGTGTGGTGAAGGTCATCCACGAATTCGGGCACGGTCTGACGTGCAAGTACTTCAAGGGCGAATGCCACGAAATGGGCGTGCTGTTTCTGGTGTTGTCGCCCGCGCTGTATTGCGACGTGTCTGATTCGTGGCTGCTGCCGAACAAATGGCATCGCGTCTGGATCGGCGCGGCGGGCATCTATGTCGAGCTGACCATTGCCTCGATCTGCACGTTCATCTGGTGGAACAGCGAGCCGGGTCTTGTGCAGAACATCGCGCTGTCGAACATGTTCATCTGCAGCGTGAACACCGTGCTGTTCAACGGCAACCCGCTGCTGCGTTACGACGGCTACTACATCCTGATGGACATCATGGAGATACCGAACCTGCGTGCCAAGGCGTCGCGGTTCTTCTCCAACATGTTCGCCAAGTACTGCCTGGGTCTGCCGGCGGACATCGAGCCGTATCTGCCCAAGGCGCGGCGGGCGTTCTTCTTCATCTTCGCCGTCGCCAGCTACTTCTACCGCTGGTTCATCAGTTTTGCGATCCTGTGGTTCTTGTATTGTTTCCTGCGGCCGTACAAGCTCGGCACGCTCAGCATGCTTCTGGCCGTGGCGTCGCTCAGCACGCTGTTGGTCGTTCCGAGTTACCAACTGGGTAAGTATCTGTGGGAATCGCGGAGGACAGCCAACGTGAGCAAACTAAGACTCTCCATTACGCTGACTGTGCTGGCCATTGTCGCCGGCCTCGCCTTTTTCGTGCCTGTGCCGTGGGGTGTGAAGGCCAGCTTCACGGTTCGCCCCCAGCGGCCCGAATACGTCTGGCCCCAGTTGCCCGGTGTACTGACGGAGCAATATGTAGAGGACGGCGATAGGGTGAAGCAGGACCAGCCGCTTGCCTTGCTCCGCAACCCGCAAAAGGAACAGGATCTGCGCGAACTAGACAGGCAACGCGAACAGCATCTGATCCTGACAGCGGCCTACACGATCGCGCAAGACGAGCGGCGATATGCGATGCAGATGGAGCACGATCTGGCCAAGCAGACCGAGGAACAGATAAAGGTGCTCAAGGCGGAACTGGAGACATTGACGCTGCGCGCGCCGCGCGACGGCGTGGTCATGCAGCCCCCCAAGCCCGCGGAACTCGGCACGTACTTCGACATCGGCGCCGGCCGGCCGTTCTGCATGGTCGCCGATCCGACGCAACTCGAAGCACTCCTGGTCATCGACCAGACCGACAAGGACCTCGTCCACGAGGGTCAGAAGGTGAAACTCAAACTGTACAGCCACGCCCTGGACACGATCGAGGCCACGGTCCACATCCCGAACGTCTCTGTCGATCAACTGCCGCCGGAACTTTCCAACGCGGCAGGCGGCGAGGTCGCCACCAAGCCCGACGACGAAACAGGCGTACAACGTCCGCTGCATACGCAGTACTATGCGATCGTGACGTTGCCCAACCCCGACCTGCTGTACCAACCTGGCATGCGCGGCGTCGCCAAGATCGACGCCGACCGAATCCCGGTTGCGCTGCGCATCTGGCGCTGGCTGAAGCGGACATTCCATTTCGAGGCGTAGGCGGGCCGGCCTCGCCATTCGCGCGGCGCGACTACCGCGTGATATCCCCTGCGTCCCACAGCTTGATGGTTGCGTCTTCGCCGCCGCTGCCGGTTGCGAGACGCCTGCCGTTGCGCGAGAAGGCGAGCGCTTCGATTCGCGCGGTGTGCGGTGCTGCCAGAGTTCGTCGGAGCCGGCCGGTCGCCGCGTCCCAGACTTTGATCGTGCGGTCGACATGACCGAGCCGGCGTGGCCGGTCAACGTGTGCAACGGCCTTGGCTCTGCATCCGCCTCCTGGCTGTACGTGTATGTCAGGTCGTCGAAGTAGATGTGCTGGCCGTTGCCATCGACCCACGTCGTAATGATGCCGAATCGGTCGAAGCGTGTGCCTGTCTTGTGCTCCTTCGCGACATTGAGCCGAACCGAATGTCCGTCGAGCGTGACGGTGATTTGGCCGTCGGCGTCGGGCGCGCCGGGCAAGTATTCAAGACTCCAGTCTCGCGACTTGCCGTCCGGGTAAATGTGCGGCGGATTGTGCGAATCGGCGGCGTAGCCGGTTGCCCCGTTGGCCACGCGGTAGCACGGCGCGAAGAAGAATCCCTCGCGGCTCGGCCCGTCGGTGGATATGCCGAAAAAGTTCTTGGGCAGTCCGTTCTCCTGCGACGGGTTGTTCATCATGCTCTCTTTGGAGTCGTAGAAACCAATGAGGATCGCGCTGTCGGTGACGCCACGGCGCATCGCGACCTTGCCCGATGCGCGGATCGGCTTGCCCAGCGTCAGTTCACGAAGTCGATCGCCGTAGCATGCCATCTTGTCGGGATACCGGCAGTCGCCGCGAAAGCTGAGTCCGCCGAGTTCACCGCGGCCGCGACCACCGGCATGTTGCGTCGGGCTGAATCCGAAATCGAACCGCGGCCGCACGTTGGTCGAAACGTACGTTCGCCGATTCCGAAATTCCTCCCAGCCGGGATCCTTGCTGAAGTCCTCCGCGTCGCCGTCGATCGTCACATCGTCCAGCCACAACTCGCCGGGTGTGTCGGCCGATTTCATCACCGTCATCAGTCCGAACCGGTTGAACGTCGCTCCGTCGGCCTTGTGCCCGCCGTCCAGGTGGCACACGGCCGTCTCGCCGCCGATCGTCGCCGTGACAGCCCCCGCGCCGTCGTTGGCCTTGGGGTCGTACCGCAACGACCACTTGAGCGCCGTGTTGATCGGGAAGCCCTTGAACTGTGGCCGGCCCGTTTTCGGGTCCGGTGCGGTCGGAAACGCGCGCGGGCTGTCGCCGCCCGCTCGCCAGCGCGACGTGCAGTATTCGAGCCACGCATAAAACACATCGCCGCGCCCCGACAGACGCAGCGCGATCGTGTTCGGCGTGCGCCATTCGTTCACCGTGTCGGCATTGAAGAATCCCACGAGCACGTGAAACGGCTGGCCCGTACACAGCAGAGTTCCCGACGCGGTCAACGTGTCGTCGAACGACTTCATCGGAATCCTCTTTGCATAGTACGCCGCCTCAGCCGCCGGGCTAACGACGCCGCCAAACTCGCCGAGCTTGCCGCCCGCGTGGGCCGTCTTGCTGAATCCAAAATCCTGCACGACCGTGCGCGGTTCCGACTGCTCCGCGCGATTGTTGTACCCGTCCCAGCCCGGTTCGCGATCGAATCGCTCGGTCCGCTCGTCGGCGAGCGCGGGTATTGCGATCGCGGCAATGACAAACGCGCAGAGCTTGGATGGTCGCATGTGGTCAAACAGCGCTATACTTGCTCTCGTCATGAAAGTACTCAACTCACGTGGTTGATGGCGTGCGGACCTAAATAGCCTTGCACGATTCTGGGACAGTAGCCCGACGCGCCAGCGAGGGGAGCACATGGCGAAATCACAAGAAATCAGGCCGGTCCCTCGCTGGCGCGTCGGGCTACTGTCCCTGCGGACTCCCAGGATCACGCAAAGCCATTTAGATGTATCCGATGTTTCCGTCCGCCTCGATGACCGGCGCGCGACGCCACGGCTTGGCGGGATGCTTTTGGATCGCCTTCTCGTTGAGCTCGATGCCGAAGCCCGGTGCGTCGGGGATTTCGAGGTAGCCGTCCTTGTATTTCATTGGTTCAAGCACCATGTCGCGAAGCGGGCCGGCCGTGACTTCGCGGTATTCGAGGATCACGAAGTTCGGCGTCGAGGCGGCGAAGTGAGTGGCGACGGCGGTGGCGACGGGTCCGAGCGGATTGTGTGGGGCAATCGTCAGATACGCGGCCTCGGCCATCGCTGCGATCTTCTTGGCTTCGAGGAGCCCGCCCACGATGCACAGGTCGGGCTGCAAAATGTCAGCCGCCCCGGCCGCGATCAGGTCGCGGAACTGGTACTTGGTGTATGAAGTCTCGCCAGTCGCCAGCGGCACACGCAGCTTCGTGTGCAATCCGGCTAGCGCTTCGACGTTCTCGGGCCGGATCGGCTCCTCGTAAAACAGCGGCCGGTACGGCCGGATGACCTCGGCCAGCTCGAGCGACCGCGCCGGCTCGAAGATTTTGGCGTGCGGGTCCACGGCGATGTCGATATTGTCGCCGAGCGCCTTGCGCATCGCCTCCATCTTGCGGCCCGCCTCGCGCAGCACCTTGCCCCACGGCATCGTGTCGCCGCCCGGCGGCTGAGGGCCGGTCTTGACCGCCGTGAAGCCCAACTCTTCGACCGCCCGCTTCGCGTCGTCGATCGTGCCCACGCCGAGATACACGCGCACCTTGTCGCGGCAACGGCCTCCGATCAACTCGTAAACGGGCACGCCGAGTTTCTTGCCCTTCACGTCCCACAGCGCATGCTCGATGCCGCTGATCGCCGCGTTGATCACCGACCCGCCGGGAAAGCGCGAACCGTTGTAGAGCAACCGCCAGAGATACTCGATGCGCATCGCGTCCTGACCGACGAGCCAGCCCTTGAAGTAGTGGATCGTCGCGACCGTCGCCTCATCCGGCCCGACGCAATAGGCCTCGCCGATTCCGTGCAGGTGTTCGTCAGTCAGCACCTTGACGAGCACGCGGTTCTGAGCGCCGATGTTCACGACGAACGTCTGGATGTCGATGATCTTCATGACGTGACCCTGGTGTGGTGGCGGGACGCGCCGCGTGGCGAGGATTGTAGCCGATTGGCGAAACCGGTCCCAGGCAACAGCCTCTTCCCGTAGCGTCGGCGTCTCGCCGACGATCCGCTTGTGTCGAAAACGCCCTATCGGCGTGCTTTCCCCTTTCTCTCTTGAGCTATCCGCGGCGGTGGGCATAATCGTGCCCCAGCCAAACGCCACAACGGAGAGGATCAATGTCAGATTACACGCCCCACCAGCAGAAGATCATCGAGCGTTACTACCGCAACCGCGACCACCTCGCGGAACAGCGACTGGCCGAACTGGTCAGCGAGGTCTACCTGGCGAGCGGCAAGAGGCTGGATCAGCTCTGGAAACAAGTCGAAGCGTCGCTGAACAAGCTGAACCTGCCGCCGTCGCGCGTGGAACACCTGATGGCGCAGCGCGACCCCGAATTACTCGCGGGCGTCGTGAAGGAACTGCAAGCGAAGTGACCGATCGAATCGCGTGAGCCGGGACCCTACTGCGGTTTCTGCGTCGCGTTGCGATCTTCCCATGAGAGTATTCGAGCCGCCCGTTCCTGGCCCTTCTCGAGTCCGGTCAGCATGCTCTTGCAGATTGGGTTGAGCGGCAGGTCGCGTAGGATGCGTTCCGCTTCGGCGGCGCCGACCTTCGCAACCGCCGGCCCCTTGCCCTGGTCGAGCCGCATGCCGCCCTGCGAGAATTCGATCCAACAGACGGTGTGCTCGTAGGCAGTCGCACCCTTCTTGGCCGCGTCGATGTCCTTGCCCTTCTTGCGATTGCCGTTGAGTCGCAGCTTGTTCGGGCCTTCGTAGGTCACGACGACGATGTTGCTCTCTTTGGCGCCAAATCCGAGGAAGCCCATGTGGTCCCCAGTGAAGTCGTTCAACGTCGCGCCGGTCGAGCGACGCACGAACCGCACGTGCGACGAACCGAACCGTTCGTTGACACGTCTCATTTATGCCGTCTACACTCCCAAAAGTCCAGTCACGCGTGGTCCGAAGGAGAAAGTGACTTGGCCGACAAGCCGTGGGGCGGGCGCTTCGCAGCGCCCACCGACAAAAGAGTGGAACAGTTCACCGAGTCGATCAGCGTCGACCGCCGGCTGTGGCGGCACGACATCGCTGGTTCGATCGCTCACGCCCAAATGCTCGCCGAGGTCGGCCTGATCACATCCGACGAGGCTACACAGATCGCCGCGGCGCTCGGCGAGATCGGCGGCGAGATCGAGGCGGGAAAGTTCCCGTTTCGCACCGATCGCGAAGACATCCACATGCACATCGAGGCGGCGCTCGTCGAGCGGCTTGGCGACGTCGGCCGCAAGCTGCACACGGCGCGGAGCCGCAACGACCAGGTCGCGACCGACATGCGGCTCTGGACTCGCGACGCGATCGCCGAACTCGACGGGCTGATCCGCGAGCTGCAGCGAGCGCTGGTCGCCGCGGCCGCGCGGCACCGCGACGTCGTCTTGCCGGGATACACCCACCTGCAACGCGCCCAGCCGGTGCTCGCGGCCCACTACTTCCTCGCGTACGTCGAGAAACTCGAACGCGACCGCCTGCGGCTCGCCGATTGCCGCAGGCGGGTGAACGTGCTGCCCCTCGGCGCCGCCGCGCTCGCCGGCACTTCGCTGCCGATCGACCGCGCTAGCGTCGCGCGCAAGCTCGCGTTCGACTCGATCGCCGCCAATTCGATCGACGCGGCCAGCGACCGAGACTTCGTGCTCGAGTTCGCGTTCGCTCTGGCGATGATCGCCGAACATCTCGGCGGCTGGGCGGACGAATGGGTGCTCTGGAGTACGACCGAGTTCGGCTTCGTCGAACTGCCCGACGCCTACTGCACCGGCTCGTCGATCATGCCCCAGAAGAAGAACCCTGACGTGCTCGAACTGATTCGGGGCAAGACGGCTCGCGTTGTCGGTGCGCTGCAGACGCTGCTCGTGTTGGTCAAGGGCCTGCCGCTTGCCTACAACCGCGACCTGCAGGAGGACAAGCCGCCGCTGTTCGATGCGTTCGACACCGTGGCCGCGTGTCTCGACCTGGCCGCGCTCGTCGTCGCTGGATCGCAGTTGCGCCGCCAGCGCATCGCCGCGCGGCTCGAAGACGGGTTCCTCGACGCCACGACCCTGATGGAGTATCTCATTCGGCGCCATGTGCCGATGCGTGAGGCGCACGAGGTCGTCGGCAAACTGGTGCGACTCTGTGAAGATCGCGGCTGCCGCCTGGCCGAACTAAAGCGCGACGACCTCCGGGCCGCACACCCGGCGATCGACGACGACGTGAGCGGCGTGTTAGGCGTCGCCAACGCCGTCGCTGCATTCCAGAGCGTCGGCTCCACCGGTCGGGCGCGCGTCGATGAGCAACTTGAGACGTGGCGCAAGAAACTCGACGTGTCATCGTAGATTTGAACCGCGAGACGAGGTCCCATGCCACCTGACCCTGCCAACGAAGCGCCGCCGGCCGACAGCGCGACGGCTGAACCGGCGTTCCTGGGCGCCCAGACGGACGACAGTGTGCAGGAGCCGTCGACGGCCGTGCCCGCGGCGATCGCGCTACAGGCGCTCGATCGTCGCGTCGTCGCCCTGTGGCGAGTCACGCGGTTCATCGTACTCGGCGTGTTGATGCTCGCGCTGCTGGTCGGCGCGGCGGTTGTTGCCTGGAACTTGCCGCCCCTTCGCGTTTGGCTCGTGACCGCGTGGGTGATCGTGTCGGCGGCCGGCGCCGTGCTGGCCTGGTGGTTTCCCGGCCGAGCGTACCGGGCTTGGGGTTATCGCATCGACGACCAGGTGCTTGAGACGCACAGCGGCGTGGTGTTTCGCGTGACTCGCCTGCTGCCGCTGCCGCGGTTGCAACACGTCGATCTGCAGCGGGGTCCACTCGAACGCGCGTTCGGACTCGCGTCGCTCGTGCTACACACGGCGGGCACGCACGAGGCAACGATCGTGATCCCCGGCCTCGACGCCGATGAAGCCGTCCGGCTGCGCGATCACCTCGTCCGGCTTGGAGGCGACGATGGCGTCTGATTTGCCGGACGGCCCCAACGCTGATGGTTCCGTGCCAGCGGTTCCGGCCGGCGAACCGCTGGTGTTGCGCCCGGCCGAAACGGCCGAGACCGACACGGCGGCGACGCCCATCGCGACGTTGCCGCCGATTCAGGGCCGGCTTCATCCGCTCACGCTCGCCTTCGCCGGCTGGAATGCCGTGCGTGGCTTCATCGTGCCGGCCGTTGCTGTACTGCTGTTCGGCAACGAGCTCGTAGCCGGCGCCATGCTGCTGGTGGCGCTGTCCGTGAACCTGTGCATCTCGCTCATCCGCTACTTCACGTTCAGTTACCGGCTGCACGGCGACGAATTGGTCACGGTGCAGGGCATCCTCGAACGGACCGAGCGGCACATCCCGCTGGAGCGAGTGCAGGATATTCGCATCGAGCAGGGCGTGCTGCACCGTGTGTTTGGCGTCGTCGACGTACACGTCGAGACCGCAGGCGGCAAAGGGCCGGAGGCGTCGTTGTCGGTGCTGTCGCGCGACGAGGCGGAACGGTTGCGGCGCGCGGTGTTTGAGCGGCCGCGCGGCGCACCGGGCCAGGTGCACTCACCGGCGATGCTGCTGCCAACCGCCGATGTCGTTCGCCAACTCAGGGTCGGCGAACTTGCGCTCGCCGGCCTGACGTCGAACCGCATGGCGTCGGTGCTGGTGTTTTTCTTTGCGATATGGGCGGTGGCCGACGACCTGTTGCCGAAGGACGTCTACGAACGAGTGGCCGCGACCGCGATGCAGCAGGTCCGGATACTCGCTAAGCAAGACGCACGCACGGCGGCGCTGGTGGTGTTGATCGGGGCGATGGCGATCCTATCGGTGTGCGTGTGTTTGTCGGTGGTCGGCTCGGTTGTCTTGTTCTATGGCTTTACGCTATCTCGACGGGGCGAAGACCTGCACCGCGCGTACGGACTGCTCACTCGCCGATCGAGCAGCCTACCTCGGCGTCGGATCCAGGTGCTCGAGATCGAGGAGGGCTTGCTGCGACGATTGTTCGGCCTGGCCACGCTCCGTGCCGACACGGCGGGCGGCGCGGGCACCGAGGAGCCGGGCGCGGGCACCGGAGGCCGAGACGTGTTGCTGCCCGTGCTCCGCCGCGAAGAGGTAGACCGGTTCCTGCCGCTCTTCTTGCCGGACCTCGAACCTGGTGCGGCTGAATGGCGTCGCGTGTCGCGTCGTGCGATCGGGCGGGGCACACGCAAGGCGGCGTTCTTCGTCGTCGTGCTCACCGCAGCCGCGCTCCTGTTTCATCGGCACTGGGTCGGGTTGTGGCCGATGTTGTTGATCGCGCCGGCTTACGCGATCAACGTGGCGCGCTATCGCCATCTCGGCTACCTGCGCGGCGACCGTTACTTTCGGACGCGGCGCGGCTGGCTCAGCCGCTCCACGCACGTCGTTCCGGTCCGAAACGCGCAAGCGATCGTGCTGCGACAGACTCCGTTCGATCGACGGCTTGGCCTGGCGACGTTGATCGTCGACACCGCCGGTCAGAACTACACCAACGGCGGTCCGCGCATCAGCAACCTGCCCGCCGACGAGGCCGCCGCGCTCGCCCGCTCGCTCGCCCACCAGGCCGCCCGCACTCGCTATCGGTGGTGAGTGCGGCTACGCGGCTGCTTGCCGACCCACGACGCGACGGGCCTCGGACTTGGTGCGACCGCGGAATGTGAATTGACGAATCTCGAAATCGAGTCCGCCCGCAAACAGCGCCTGCGATCGACCCGCCATGCGATGAGCGAGCGACTGGCCCACCTCGTACACCGTCTGCGGCATGAGCACAAAGCAGTCGCCCGACGGCGCCGCGCTGGCGACGTCGTCGGGTCGTATCGAGCAGTTGATCAGGAGTTCAAACATCTCAGTCGGTTCGGCGCGCTGGCCGCCGCGGCGATCGTGCGGTTCCGCGGCAAGCCCGTTCTTGCGCAGGTGCAGCAACGTGAACGACTGGCCGTGCCGGCGCGTGTTGGCCTTGTGTACGCTGAGCAACTTGGTGAACACCGGCCAGGGCAACCATGAGTCGAGCGGCTCGACCCGGTGTTGCGTGGCGTCGATGTCTTTGCCGGACTCGTCGGCAGCCGCGGCGCGACGAATCGCGTCGAGGGCCTTTTGAGTTCGCCGGGTTTCGAGGTTGCCGAACGCCCACACCGCTAGAAACGCATAACTGCCACACACGGCCGCGGCCAATACAACGGCCGCGATCGCCGGCGAGATGGTCGGGCCGGTCAGGTGTGTCCACACATTCGAAGCAATCGCGGGCTTCACCAGGCATGCCAGACAGACGAGGCCGGTGGCGAAGATGTAGAGATAGATGTATAAACTCGTCGAGCTGCCCTCCGTCGCACGGGCCGGGGTTCGGCGGTGCTCGAGGACGCGACGCACGTGCGGGTGAAAAACGCGACGATGGGCATTGATGGTAGGCATCAGCGGTTTCCTTCTGAGGCGGGTGACGTTCGACTCGCGCGAGGTTCAGGACTGTTGCCAGTCGTTGTTTCAGGTTTCGGCCGTTTTGGGCGTGGTACTTCGCGGAAAACAATCGTGTTGTAGGGGATTTGCCATGCGAAACAGTCTGTGCGGAATGTTCGTGCTATTGGCCGTCGCGCCGTGCGCCGCCGCGGAAAGTGCGTCGCTTCAGTTTCGGATGAAGGAAATCGATCCGCACGTCGGCAACGTGTGTTACGCCCTGACGCTTGCGGACGTGAACGCCGACGACAAGCCCGACATCGTGGCCGTGACCGAAAACGCCGTCGTTTGGTTCGAGAATCCGAGTTGGCGGAAACGGACGATCATCGAGAACCAGACCGATCGCGACAACGTCTGCATCGCGCCGGCCGACATCGACGGCGACGGCCTCGTCGACTTCGCCCTTGGCGCGGCGTGGCAACCGTCGAACACGCAGTCGGGCGGAACTATCCAGTGGCTGCGGCGCGGCAAGTCGCTTGACGGGAAATGGACCGTCCACCCGATCAGCTCCGAGCCGACGACGCATCGCATGCGATGGGGCGACGTACTAGGCACGGGCCGGCCGCAACTGGTCGTCTCGCCGCTGCAGGGTCGCGGCACGAAAGGCCCCAATTGGGGCGACGGCAGCGGACTGCGACTGCTCGCCTTCTCAATTCCCAAGGATCCGGCCAAGGATTCGTGGCCCGTCGAGGTCATCGATGACACGCTGCACTGCATGCACAACCACTGGATCAGCGACTTCGACGGCAACGGCCGCGCCGATGTGCTGACCGGGAGCTGGGAGGGCGTGCATTGGTTTGAGCGGGCCGGCGACAAGTGGGTTCGAAGGCATCTGGGTACGGGCAACCAAGAGACCACGCCGTTCAAAGGCTCCAGCGAGATCAAGCCGGGACGGCTGGCCGGCGGCAAGCGCTACATCGCGACGATCGAACCGTGGCACGGTTTCCAGGTTGTGGTCTACACCGAACCGTCTGCGGCGACGCAAGTCTGGAACCGGCACGTGCTCGACGCCACGCTCGCTTGGGGGCACGCCGTCTGGACCGCCGACTTAGATCGAGATGGCGCCGACGAGCTGATCATCGGCCAGCGCGACAAGGGCAAAGGACCGATCGCCGGCCCGGGCGTGTTTGTGTATCGGCCGGTGGACGCGGCAGCGGGTAAGTGGGAAAAGGTCGTGGTCGACGACGGCGGCGTTGCCACCGAAGACCTGGTTGCCGGCGACCTGAATGGCGACGGACTCATCGACATCGTCGCCGGCGGCCGAGCCACGCACAATGTCCGGCTGTACGAGAACGTCGCGCCTGCGAAGAAGAATTGAGGTAACACCGGCTCGTCGCCGCGCCTAAGCTAAGTACCGCTCCACACTGAATAGGGTCTGAAATCGGCTTCGTTCGTTTAACCCGCAGCCGCAGGCGAGGCGTGGCTGGCGTTGGTTGTGCCTCGCCTGCGGCTGCGGGGTTAAACGAATTCAAAACCCCTTTCAGTGTGGAGCGGTACTAAGAACTCGCCGGTGAAGCCTGTGGGTCGTGTACGTACTTGAAAACGTGAACGTCCTGAAGTGTGACGAGGCCTTCGTTGACCATCTCGTCAAGGACCGGCATGAGCTTATCGATGCGGTCGGCCCGGTCCACGATCTCGATGCGGATCGGCAAGTCTTCGGACAGTCTTAGGATACGAGCGGTGTGAATACGACTAGTCGCGCCATAGCCCTCGATGCCTCGCGTTACGGTGGCGCCGGCAAGGCCGAGTTCGCGGGCACGCAACACGATTGCGTTGGCAAGGTTCCGCCCGTGCCAGGTGTCCGACTCGCCCACGTAGACGGTGACCAGTTTGGCGTTGCCCTCAATCTTCATGAGCGTTCTCCTGTCTCTATCACAGTCGCTCGCCGAGCCGCAGACCGACCCAGACCGCAATGAAACCCACGATCAGGCTGCCGACGGCGTTGAGCAATGCGAACCACCAGCCGCCGCCTTCGACCAACTCGAACGTCTCGTATTCGAACGTCGAGAACGTGGTGTACGCCCCGATGAATCCGATGGGGATCACCAACCGCCAGGCCGGATGCACCAACCGATTGGCGACGAGTGCGACAAACACTCCCAGTGCAAATGATCCGGAAATGTTGATGGCGAAGGTGGCCCAGGGAAAGGCCGCGCCCCAACGGTGACTGATCCACCCGCCGAGCCAGTACCTCACGTTCGCGCCGGCGAACCCGCCGAGGCCGACAAGTAGGATCCTGGTCATCACGTCTGACATGCGAGACTCCAAGTACTATACTGCACGCGGGCAAAACTGAGCCGTTTTCGTTTAACCCGGAGCCAACGGCGACGATGACCTGGTGAAGTACTCTTGCGAGACGGTGTAGCTGATTTGGTTGTGCACGGCGCCGTAGGCGCCGGCCACAGCCGCCGCACAGACGACGAGGATGATCAGCGCGGCGGCTTTGGTGGCGACGGTCCAAGCGACCGCAGCGAACGTAACCTTCTCGACGCGACTCATTTGTCCTCGGCGTCGCCCTTGTCGTCCTTGGCTGGTTCCTTCTTGTCGGTCTCTTTCTTGGCGTCGTCGTCCTTGGCTGAATCCTTTTTCTCGGCTTCCTTCTTTTCGCCGCCGTCCTTGCCAGCCTCGTCCTTGGGCTTGTCCTTCTTCTCCTTCTCAATCCTGATTGTTTCCTTGGACTCAGGCTTCTCGAGCACGACGAATTTGTTGCCGTCGTCGTCGCCGATTTCCTTAACGACGAATTCGCCAAACTTGTCTCCTTCGACGACGAACTTCTTCAGCTTCTCTTCGTTGTCGGCAAGGTACACCTTGCCGCCCGCCACGGCGAGTATCTGAAACCGCGGCGCGTCTTCGGGCGAATCGTCCTTCGGTTTCTCGGCCGGGTCGGTTGGGTCCTTGGCCGGTTTCGTCTTGGTCGATCCCGTCGGCCGCGTCGGCTTGGCCTTTTCGTCGCCCGGCTCGCCGTCGGCCGGTTTCGTCTTGGTCGATCCCTTCGAGCCGATCGGTTTCCGTTTCGCATCGTCCGCGCCCGCGGCGCCTGGCGACTCGGCCGCCGGCAGCCCCGAGTACTTGACTCCCGCGCGCGTCAGTTCCTCCGCAAGCTGCGCCGTGGTGACGAAGTCCTTCTCCTTCGACTTGGGCGTCAGCGGCACGAACGTGATGACGACGTCCTTGTCCGAGATCGGTTGCACGGCCCCAAGCCCCTTCACACGCTTGAGCGCCTTCTGCATCTTCGGGAAGCTCTTCTGCGGCTCTTCGATGCCGACGATCAGCCCTGCCTGATACGGCTTGCCGTGCAGCGGCTGCGTGTTCATGCAGGCCTGCACGAGTTGGTGCACCGAGACTTTCGATGCGTCGTAGCTCAGTTCGATCTGTCGGGCCTCGGAAAAAATGTTTCCGACCCGCACGCTCGCGTCGGCTGTGCTGAGTGAACCACTCAGCGCCTCGGCACAGCGCATTCACTGCAGGTTCGGCACAGCGAGCGTTATCTGTTCCTCGGCGGCGATCCACGCGACCAGCGGCAGGGCGAGAAATGCGGCGCTGAACGAGGCGATTCGGTGCAACATGGCGAACTCCTCACGCTGTAAATGTCAGAGCAGACGGCAGGCTCACGCGGTCAGGTTCTGCGGCGTCCATCATACCGTCCGCCCGGCGCTCGGCAAGTCACAGAGCAATGGCGCACTGTCCGACGCTCCAACTCAGAATGGACTGGTCCATCCAGCGCATATCGAACAGCCGGCCGGTGCGGCCGAGGAATCCCAAGTGGCCGCCGCGGTCGGTGAGCCAGAGCTTGATGTGCGAGCGGCGGGGCAGAACGTCGTAGGGGGCGGGCGAGATGAAGGGGTCGTCGCGCGAGCTGACCAGCAGGGCGGGGACGGCGATCGACGGAATGAGGGGGGCGGCGCTCGAGCGGCTGTAGTAGTCGGCCGCGTCGCGAAAACCGCTGCGCGGCGCGGTGAACAGGTCGTCGAAGGTGCGGAGCCGTAGGCGCCGCGGGAACGTGGTCGGCGGCAACTCCGGGAAGAACTGTTCCATCTCGCGCACCTGCTGCACAAGCTGGCGAACGAAGTAGTTCTCGTAGAGCCGATTGCTCGGGTGTTCGATCAGTCGCGAACAGGCGTCGAGGTCGATCGGTGCCGAGACGGCCGCGACACGATCGACGCCGCCGGTCGGCGATGGGCCGTCCTCGCCGGCCATCTTGAGCACGATGTTGCCGCCGAGCGAAAATCCGATCAGCGTGACGGGCGACGCCGGACCGCGTGCGGCCAGCCAGCGCAGCACGCACCGGATGTCGTCGCTCTGGCCGCTATGGTACGGTCGGCGGGCCAGCCCGACGCCGCTGCCGCAGCCGCGCAGGTTTACTCGGACCACGCGCACGTCGCGATCGAACAGCTTTCCGGCGATGCGGCTCATGTACGGTGAACCGTGGCAGCCGCAAAGGCCGTGTACCATCACCGCTGTCCGGTCGCCGCAACGCCACTGCGCCGGCGTGCTGACCACAACGGCCAGCGCATCGCCGTCGGGAACCTCGACCAGCGAGTGAACGGAGGGAAACGACTCGCGACGTTGCGGCCAGAACCGACCGAGAATCGTCTGGAGGTGCGGGTTGCCGAGCAGCGGCAACGGCCGGAAATCCGCCGGGCGCAGCGAGCCATTGATGCTCGCGCCGTCAGCCGGTAGGCTGCCCGGTGCCATACAAGTAGCCTGATCGATAGCCATCGCGCTCGGTAGTGTAGTCGACTCGGGCCGCGAGTCGAGTCCGCGACTGGCCGCCGATGCACGCCGCTCGCGGCCGAGCGCTCTACATTCGCACAAGGAGATTGGACATGGCGGTTTCCTGGCTGGGCATGGTGTGCGTCGGCGGGCTGCTGTTCGTCGGCTTTCTCGGCCTCATCTTCTGGATATTCTCGTCCGATCGGACTGAATGATCGCGCGAGTGCAGCCCCTCACCCCGACCCTCTCCCCGCAACGGGGAGAGGGAGAAAAGATTCGCTTGATCCGTTTCGACTTTTGCAGCTCCGGTCGGAATCGTTTCGACTTTTGCCAGCTCCGTTCGACTTTGTCCGGCGTTTAGCGTCGCTTCTCCCTCTCCCCGTTGCGGCATTGGTATCTACACCTAAATAGCCTTGCACGATTCTGGGACAGTAGCCCGACGCGCCAGCGAGGGA
>DAIOWH010000070.1:0-29751 GCA_036758585.1 Planctomycetia bacterium | reverse complement strand
AGTGGTTCAACACAAATTCACTGGAGTTCAGCAACGCCCAGAAAATGTCCTGGTAAGCCTGAAGCTGAATCTGCATCATGTCCTGGTTCTTGGTGTTGGAGCTGGCGTTCAGCGTGGCCATGAAGAGTTGGTTGGCGATCGTCTTTTCGCGGCCGGTCGGGTAGCGGCTGACGGCGGCGAGGTAGAGGTCGTTGAGCAAGTTGGCGTCGGCGCTGCGGGCCTTGCCCTTCGACTTCTTTTGCGTTTCCATGATTGCGTCGACCCGCTGGCGCAGGAAGCTTCCTTGATCGACCGAAACGGCCCGCGCCATGATGTCGCCGTTCATGAGCAACAGGGCCTGGGGAATCGTGCCGTTGAATGTGTCGGCCTCGCCATTCTCGTCGTTGCCGAACACTTGGGTGAACTGGCGTTGCAGTTGCTCCTTCATCTGCTCGGCCCGCTCCCAGTCCTTGTTGGCGCCCACTTCGTTCGCCCGGCTGGCGACCATCAGTGAGTCGAAGAACTGTTCCGGCGACATCTGTTTCAGCAAGTAGTGGCTGAAGAGCGAGTCGTCCTCTTTGTTGGTGTTGTTGGTCTCGCTCGAGAGGCTGTACGGCGTGCTCAGCGTAATCCATGTGATCAGGCGCTTGAGATCGTAGTTCGATTCCTTGAAGTGCTCGGCCAGTTTGTCGAGCAGGTCGGGGTTCGACGGCTCGTTGTGTTCGCCCAGGTCGTCCATTGGGTGAACGATGCCCCGGCCGAGGAAGTACGCCCACATGCGGTTGACGATCGCCTTCGGGAAGTACTCGTTGTCGGGCGACGTGATCAGTTCGCCCAGGCGCTGCCGCAGGTTCAGGTCTGGCGAAGGTTCCAGTATCTTCGACCCGTCGATCCAGAGCGGCGGCGTTACCTCGACAAAGGCGTTCCGCTTGTCGTAACGCACGAACAGGTCCGAACCCTCCTCAAGCGGTTCGTCGCGCAGGTCCGAGAACAGGAAGATGCGCTGGCCGGTATCGCTCGTGTCGTTGTAGTCCTGCTTGGTCACCTTCTGCAGAAATGCGTTGACGCCCCAGAACGATTCCTGCTTGCGGTCATTAAACGGGTGGTCGTGGCACTGGGTGCACTGAACCTGCATGCCCAGAAACAGCCGGGTGGTGAACGACGTGGCCGGCACCTTGCCGTCGTTCATGTGCGCGAGCATGAAGTTTGTGGCACCGTTGTACGGGATGCCCTCGGCCGTGGATTTCGGTGTCGATCCGCCGGTGGCGGTGACTAGTTCATGAACCAGCTTGTTCCACGGCTTGTTCTCGGCGAAGCTGTCGCGCAGGTACTTGTTCATCGACGCCCGGTCGATGTCTCGCTGTGGGTTGCGGCCGATGAGCAGGTTGGACCAGATCGTGGCCCAGTACTTGCCGTACTCTTCCATGCCGAGCAGCTTGGTGATCAACCTTGCCTTCTTGTCTTTTTCCTTGCTGTCAATGTAATCCCTGGCTTCCTTGGCGCTCGGGATGCGGCCGATGACGTCCAGGTACGCACGTCGAGCGAACTCGCCGTCGGTCGCCGGCGCCGACGGCTTGATCGAGCTCTCCTTCCATCGTTCCACGACCAGTTCGTTGATCCAGCTCACGTCGTCGACTTCCATCGCCTTCTGTTTCTGGGCCGCCTTGGCGTGCGGCGAGGCCGCTGGCATCGCCAGGTACACCGCACAACAACCGATCAGGCCGATGGCCGAGAGACGCAGGAGTGGTCGCTTCATGGATCAGTTCTCCTCGTAGCTCCATTTGGAAGAGGTGTACGATCGGCCAGCTCTGTCGGGCGAACGTACGTTTCACTGGCAGGCTTCTTACGGACGGCCCTATTCTGACGACCGCGCGAACCGAAGGCAAGTGGACCGCAAGTACATTGTGTCCCCCGCCTATCTAGCCAGGTTTCACGTGAAACGCGCCACGCGAACGCCACTGTTCGTGGCGGCGGAGCCGGCCGGCGCATTCATTGAGTTTCACGTGAAACCGCGACGCGCTCGATGCGATACAAAGTGAGCAAGTAGTTCCGCGCGGTCTGGCCAGTGCCCGTGTCGTCGAGCAGAACAACCGCGCTCGGCCGGTACGACGAGCGGGTTACCTCCCGCAGGATCCGCCGCGCTTCGGCGGCGCGACTCGCCGCATGTGGGTTGTCTTGCAGCAGAGCCTGGTCAACAAGCAAGTAGTGTGGCTCGTTGCTCTGGCCGGGCCGCGCCAGCCATTCCAGGTCGGCGACAGGCCTGACTCGCTTGTGGGCTACGTAAAACAACACCGGTGGACGGACAAATGATGCCGTGTCGCTGTGGTCCGGAATCGCTTGTGCCACCGCGGCCGCTGCGCGAGCCAAATCCATCGCCGCATCGCGGGTCGGCGTGGCTGGCTCCCTTGACGGTACGCACGACCAAAGCACCAAGCCCACCGACAGAGTGACTGCCCAGCCAACCGACAACCGCACACCACCGGCCGTCGGATCGACGCGCACAACCGCTGCCATGATCGCCCCGCTGGCGATCCAACTAGCCGCCTCGAGCGGCAACAGCAAGCGCGCGTACGGCCGATACATCGGCGTCAGCACCAGAAACACGCCCAGCCACGCGAATAGCAGGACACCGGCCGCCCTTCGATTTCTCATCTCTATGGCGGCGAACACCAACCCAATGGGCCACACGGCTGGACAACTGAGTGCGAGCCCGGCCGCAAGTCCGGCGCCTGCTGCGAGCGGAGTCGACCGCAGGCCTAGGCGCTCGCGAATGGCCCAGGCGATGCCACAAGCCGCTAGCATCCCCGCTGCCAAGCACCGAAGGGTCAGGTTGTTAAGATAGCCCTGGCTAAGCATTAGACTGCCCAGGTTCTGCGGCCAGTTCAGCACACCGGTGCTGTAGCCGCGGTGGTGCCTGAGCAGCCCCGGATAACCCCCTTCGACCACCCGGCTGACGTGAAGGAACCATGGCGCATACATCAACACGGCCACGCCGGCCGCCGCCGCCAAGCCCGCCGCCAACCGTTGGTTTACCCTGCCACACGCCAGGTTCACAAGAAACGGTGCAGCCGCAATCGGCAGAGCGAGCAGCCCGTTGTACTTCGTGTTGACTGCCGCCCCAGCCGCGAGCCCTAGCGAGATTGCCCACGGCCAAGTCGTCTGCGCCCCAGCCGCCGACTCGCTTCGACGTGTCAGCTCTGAACTCGCCCATACCGCAAGTGCGAACCAGAACGTAAACGACACATCGGTCAGGGCGGTTCGCGAAAACGCCACGTGCAGCCCGGAACATGCCGCCAGAATCAAGCTGCAAAACCCCGCCTGCCGGCCAAACCAACGACGACCGATCCACCAAGCCAACGGCAGTGTCGCAGTTCCAATCAGCGCGCTTGCAGCCTGAGCTGCGAAGTCGCCGGAGCCGACCAGCGCGAACACCGAGCGGAGAACTAGCGGGAACAGCGGCGGCGCGAACAACTCCTTGGCGGGGAACTCCAGCCCCATCGCCCACAGCACGTAGACGCCTTCGTCGTAGTGCGACAGGCCCTCGCTGCCGATCGAGTGAAATCTCAGAACACCACCGACACAGATGATCGCCGCGACCAGCCACAGCTCGGTTCGGCATACCGCCTCGTGCGGAATCTCAGACTCAGACAAGTTCGTCCGCCTTTTGCTGGGCTCGGCCAGACGCTAGAGTGTGCCCATGTTCGTGAAAATCTGTGGAATCACTTGTATCGCCGACGCCCAAATGGTCGCTCAAGCTGGAGCCAACGCCATTGGTTTGAACTTCTACGCCGGCAGTCCACGCTGCGTTTCCGTCGATGTCGCTCGCGAGATCGTCGCCAGCCTACCGCCGTATGTCGACCCAGTCGGCGTCTTCGTCAATACCACGACTGCTGTTGTGCGTCAAACCGCGAGCGACGTGGGGTTCCGAACCGTGCAACTCCACGGCGACCATACGCCCGCCCATGTGGCCGAACTCCAGGACCTCGCCGTCGTGCCGTCGTTCGCGCTGGCCGACGAGCGGGCGGTGGCCGGTGTGATTGACTACGTGACAGCCTGCGATCAGTTGGGGCGGAGGCCAGCCGCCGTACTGGTCGATGCCGCGGTGGCTGGCAAGATGGGCGGAACGGGCCAGACCGCGCCGTGGCCGCTGGCACGGCTGGCCGTGGTCCGCTGCGGCGTGCCGGTCATGCTCGCCGGCGGGCTGACCGCGAAGAACGTGGCTGACGCCATCCGGATCGTTCGCCCCTGGGCGGTCGACGTCGCCAGCGGCGTCGAGATTGCGCCGGGCCGTAAGGAGGCATTCAAGGTTCGGCGGTTCATATCGGAAGCTCAAGGGATCGGTTGACACACATGCACATGTGTCTTATAGTTCGCCGCAACGCGAGATCCATGTGAGAACAGCGACCATGTTTCGACGCGACCGCCGTGGAAGACTGAGGCAGCCGAACCAGGAGCGCGGACTGAAGCCGCTGTTCCCGATCCTCGAGTCAGGCTGGGAAAGCCGGGCGTTGCGCGTCGCCATGCCGGCCGGCATGTGGCGGCTGTTTGAACGACTCGTCGCGTGCTTCCCCTGCGAGACGCTCGCGCGGGCGCAGGGTGAGGCGATCTGCTACTTGCTGCGACGCGAGGGGGCCGACGCCCGCTGGCTCGACTGGGACCAACAGAAACAAATCCGCCTGCTCGGCAGGCGACCGCGCGAAGGTAACGACTGAAAGGAGCTTGCTCAGTGGCAGCCAACACCGCCTGCGACGTCAA
The DNA here is from genome assembly GCA_036758585.1 of Planctomycetia bacterium. Classification (GTDB taxonomy): domain Bacteria; phylum Planctomycetota; class Planctomycetia; order JALXBF01; family JBGPMX01; genus DAIOWH01. Next base: position 25,017 of record DAIOWH010000070.1, on the reverse strand, counting down.
AGACCGGGGGCTGGCCCCGGAAGGTAAGAAGCGAATCCTCTGGGCCGACCGCGACATGCCTGTGCTGGCAAACATTCGCGAGCGGTTCACTCGCGAACGACCGCTGGCGGGGCTGAAGATGGCGGCCTGTCTGCACGTCACGGCCGAGACCGCCAACCTGGCTCGCACGCTCAAGGCGGGCGGCGCGGACCTCGTCCTGTGCGCCTCCAATCCGCTCAGCACTCAGGACGATGTGGCCGCCAGCCTGCCGGTCGACTTCGACATTCCCGTCTTCGCGATCAAGGGCGAAGACAACGCGACCTACTACCGCCACATCGAGGCGGCGATCGCTCACGCGCCGCAAGTGACGATGGACGACGGAGCGGACCTGGTCAGCGAGATCCACACGAAACATGCCGAGTTGATTCCCCAGATCAAGGGCAGCATGGAAGAGACCACGACGGGTGTGATTCGGTTGCGGGCCATGCAAAAGGATGGGGCGCTGAAGCTGCCCGTGATCGCCGTGAACGACGCGACAACCAAGCACCTATTCGACAACCGGTACGGGACCGGTCAGAGCACGCTCGACGGAGTGATCCGCGCGACCGACCTGTTGTTGGCTGGCAAGAAGGTTGTGGTGTGCGGCTACGGCTGGTGCGGCAAGGGCGTGGCGGCGCGGGCGCGCGGCATGGGCGGGCATGTGATCGTCACTGAGGTCGATCCGGTGCGAGCGCTCGAAGCGGCGCTCGATGGCTTCTGGGTCATGCCGCTGGCCGAAGCAGCCGCGATAGGCGACGTTTTCATCACTGTCACGGGGAACTGCGCGGTGATCCGCGGCGAGCACTTCGCCAAGATGCACGACGGCGCGATGGTGTGCAATTCAGGCCATTTCAATGTGGAACTCGACTTGGATGCACTCGCGAAACAGGCCAAGACGGTGAACCGCTCGATTAAGGAGAACGTGGACGAGTACATACTGGACGGCGGCCGGCGTGTCTACGTACTCGGCGAAGGCCGGCTGATCAATTTGGCTGCCGCGCACGGGCATCCCGCGAGCGTCATGGACATGAGCTTCGCGACCCAGGCGCTCACGACCGAATGGTGTGTGCGTCAGTCCGGCAAGCTGACGGCCCAGGTGTACGACGTGCCTCGCGAGGTCGAAGATTTCGTCGCCACACTCAAGCTCAAGGCGATGGGTATCGCGATCGACCGCCTCACGGCGGAGCAGGAAAAGTACCTGCAGTCGTGGACGATCGGAACCTAACGTCTTGCTGATGACTGACCGCTGGTAGCCCCAATGGCCGACATTCGAGCATTCCGTGGCGTGCGTTACAACTTGGCACGCGTCGGTGCGCTGAGCGACGTAGTCGCTCCGCCATACGACGTGATTGGGCCGGAGTTGCAGGACCAGTTGTACGCGAGGCATCCGGCGAACGTCGTTCGTGTTGAGCTGAACAAGGAGCGACCCACGGACGACGACCGCGAGAATCGCTACACGCGAGCGGCCCGAAACGTTCACGACTGGCGAGCCGATGGGACGCTCGTCGAGGACCCGCAGCCGTCGATCTATGTGCTTCACCAGCGATTCGAGGCCGAGGGGCGCTTGTACACGCGCCGCGGGTTCCTCGCGCGGCTGAAGCTGGAACCGTTTGGCGAGGGGCGTGTCTTCCCGCACGAAGAGACGATGCCCGGCCCGAAGGCCGATCGGCTGCGTCTGTTTCATGCGACGGGTATGAACGTCAGCCCGGTCTTTGGCCTGTACCCCGACTCAGAGAACGAGGTTCAGGAACTGCTCGAAGCGGCGACCCGCGGCCGCACGCCGCTCGACGCGGTCGATCATCTCGGCGTGGTCAGCCACGTCTGGCCGATCAGCGATCTGGAAGTGGTCACGCGCGCGCGGGCCTTGATGGGACCGAAGCCGATCTTCATTGCCGACGGTCATCATCGATATGAGACGTCGGTGCGCTACCGCGATGAGCGGCGTGCAGCCGGCTCGGTGCGCGACGACGAATCGATTGCAAACTTCGTGCTGATGGCCTGTGTGGGTATGAGCGATCCGGGCCTGGTGATCCTACCGACGCATCGGCTCGCGTCGGGCCTGGCCGAACTCGATGCGGCGAAACTCCGCGACGCACTGAGTTCGGAGTTCGACGTGGAAGACATCGGCGTCGGCGCGTCGGCGTGCCGCGCTGCGTGGGGGCTGATCGAGGCGGACGGCAGCCAGAACGTACTGGGCTTCGGCACGGTCGCCGACGGCCGCTGGATGCTCGCGAGGCTGCGCGGCACGGCGACTATGGACCGACTCGTGCCTCATCACAGCCCCGCCTGGCGCGGCCTGGCCGTGAGCATCCTGCACGAGTTGGCGATCGGCCGGTTGCTCGCCGGCACGCTGCGATCGGACAAGCCGCAGTTTCGCTACGTTCATCTGATCGGCGAGGTGCTCGAATCGGTGGCGGCCCGCGCCTGCGACCTCGCGTGCCTGGTGCCGCCGGCGACGATGGATCACGTGCAACAGATCGCGTCCAGCGGCGAACGAATGCCGGCCAAGAGCACCTACTTCTATCCCAAGCTGCTCACCGGCCTGGTGTTCAACCCGATCGCGTGACGCTGTGTCCATTCCGCGTCCTTGACACTCGCGGCACGATTCCCCATCTTCTAGCCTCACTGGCGGACCTGGACTCGAACCTCCAACCGCGGAAGCAGCATGGCCGAAGCGAAGTTTGATCCCTACGCCCTCTCGCCTGATTCGATTCAAGACCCGCCCGAGACTCTGGGCCTCGCGCTGCGAAAGATCGGGCCAGGCTTGATCCTGGCCGGCTCGATCGTAGGGACGGGCGAATTGATCGCGACGACGAACTTGGGCGCTCAGGTCGGATTCTCGTTGCTCTGGCTGGTCGTGCTGAGTTGCTTCATCAAGGTGTTTGTGCAGATCGAACTGGGCCGTTACGCGGTGTCGTCGGGCGAGACGACGCTCACCAGCTTGCGGCGGCTGCCGGGGCCGGGCGTGCTGCTGGTGTGGTGGTGGCTCGTGATGATGCTTGTGACGCAGACTCAACTTGGTGCGATGGTCGGCGGCGTGGGGCAAGCGTTTCACATGGCGATGCCCGACGTGTCGCCGTGGCTGGCCGATGGCGTATCGCCGATCTGGCCGTGGCTGGGCGAGTACGTGCGCTCCCGGCCGATCATGCCGTGGGCGTTCCTGACCGCCGTGTCGGCGGCGGTGCTGCTGGTGTCGGGCAGCTATGCGGTAGTCGAAAACGGCACGACCGCACTGGTCGTGATCTTTACGCTCATGACGATTGTGTGCGTCGGCATTCTGCCCTGGACGCCGTATGCAATCGAATGGCAGTCGGTAGTGGACGGTTTTGCATTTCGGATTCCGCACAGTTCCGGTGCGATCTTCGCCGCGCTGGCGATGTTCGGCATCACGGGGGTCGGGGCGAGCGAGTTGTTTTCCTATCCGTACTGGTGCATTGAGAAGGGGTACGCCCGGTTTGCCGGCCCGCGCAGCGACGACCCAGAATGGGAGCGCCGCGCCAAAGGCTGGCTGCGCGTAATGCGACTCGACGCCTGGGCCAGCATGTTGGTGTACACGCTGGCGACGCTGGCGTTTTATTTTCTCGGCGCGGCAGTGCTGTTCGGCGAGTCTGGCGGCAAGGGGCTGCCCAAGGGAGACGAGATGGTCCCCACGTTGGCCCGCATGTACGCGCCTGTGATGGGCCGGGCGGCGGCGACGTGGTTCTTTGTCGTGGGCGGCTTCGCGGTGCTCTATTCGACATTGTTCGTCGCGTCGGCGTCGCACAGTCGCTTGTTGACGGACTTCCTGCGGGTCAACGAGTTCATTACCATTCGCGACCACTCGCATCGCCTGCGATGGGTCCGCTTCTTCTGCGTGTGCTTTCCGACGCTCGCGCTGATCTTGTACGCGACGATCGGCGAGCCGCGTGTGATGGTCACGATCGGCGGCTTCATCCAGGCGATTACACTGCCGATGATCTGCAGCGCCGCCGTTTTTCTGCGTTATCGCCGCACCGACCCGCGCCTTCGTCCCGGCCTCGCGTGGGACCTGTTCCTCTGGCTCTCAGTCGTCGGCATGACGATCGTCGCCGCGCGGCCGTTCATTACATTGTGGCGAGAGTTCGCAGCCGCCAAGTGACGCCTGACACCCATCTGGCGCCAACATCAGTCTCCACCGGTCGGCGCACGTTGTTCGCGCACGCGGTAGAGTTCGGCGTAGTGCGAGAACGGGTCCGACCGATCGCCGTAGCTGCGGATGAACTCGATGCTCTCGACATGCGGCTTCACTTGTTCCAGGCCGATGCGCCCGAGAATCAGATAGTCAAACCGCGTCGTCCGCACGTCGAAGTACAGCGGGATCACAATCGCATCGACTACCGGCCGTCCGGCCAGCCAAAAATACAGGGCGTAGTAGCCATCCACCGCGGCGACTCGCTGGGCAGGAACGTCAGCCATCAACTGCCGGGCGAACCGATCTGCGTCATAGTGTGGATTGTCCCAGTTGCGCAGGTGGGCGATGAGCGTCTGAAGCCCGGCTCCGGGTAGCATTGCCAGTACGAGCACGCCGGTGACCAACAGACGGCCGCACGGGTGCGGGAGTCTGATGGCCCGAGCGGCCCACCGATCTATCGCGCTCGCCAACAATCCAACGCCGACACTTGCTAGAGCGGCCGGATAGGCGTAGTAGCCTTTTGTCGGGTGTCGTCCCATGAAGGCTATGAGCAGCAGTGGTCCGACAAGAACATGAAAGAGCAACCCACGGGAGTCGGCATTCCTGCGAGCGTAGTACGCGGCCCACGCGACGCCCAGCGCGCATAGTGTGGCCTGGATTGGATTGGCGTGTTCCCAGATCATCCGGGCGTGGAAGTCGAGCACGCTGCAAGGCGCGGTGAGCGAGCGAACCAGGCCGTCGCCTCGTCGCACGACGCCGCCGAACTGTATTTGGAAGAGGTCGGGATGAAGGACGATAAGTGGCAGCCAGAGCGCCGCCGTTCCCAGCACCGCCGCGCTGAACACCAGCGCTGCCACGGCACGGCTCCGCCAAGGCGCCTGCCGCGTTAGCAGCCACAGGCCCACTTGCGCGCAAGGCACAATGCCCATCGGGTGTGCCAACGTGCTCAGGCCGGCGAAGAAGCCGCTGGCGACGAGCTCTCGTCTGGTCGCGATCGTCGGTTGTCGGCTAGCCGTCCAGAGAGCGGCCAGGCCCATTGTGGTTGCCAGCATGTCGGGCCGAGCGGTTGTCGCCGGAAAGTAGAACGCCCGGCACATCACGTAGAAGATCGCCGCCCAAAACGCGGTGTACCGATCGCCAGTCCACACCAGGACCAGTCGGTTTACGAGGAGCAACGCGCCCAGGCCGGCCAATGCCGACGCCACGCGGGCCGGACCGATGCCGTCGCCGAGCAGTAGATGGACAGCCGCCTGCCAAAAAAAGGCGAGGGGTGGCAGCGTGTACATGGCCACGTCGGCCATGTAGTAGATCGTGGTCGGATCGCGCGACGGAATGTACGGTATTTGGGGCAAGCCGCCGCGCAGAATCGTCATCCCCGGCACGCCGTAGAAGTCTTCGTCCTGGCCAGGGCTCTGGCGGTACAGTAGGGGTAGCCGCCAAGCGAACAGGACCATCATCAGCAGCGCAACGCGGCCGTTCCAGGATCCCGATTGTTTCAGCGACACAACCACGCGAAGCGCTCCGTGACACTGGTGAGTGTTTCGACCGGCCCTACGCACGGGGCTGCGTGCGGCCGTCGAGTCCAATCATTACAATGGGCCGCGAATGTCACAAGCAACGATGCCTACTCAAGCGGCGGAACGCGCGTTTTTTGATCGTCAGATCGAAAGCACCGGCGGCTTCAATCCGTTCACCGACCGCGGGTGGCAGGTGTTGGCGGAATGTTTCGTCCGAATGGTGCGGCCCACGGTTCCGCTGCGTATCCTCGAAGTGGGCTGCGGGACTGGCGCGTCGAGGCGCCTGTACCTGCCGCACGCGCGTAGTTTCGTCGGAATGGACCTATCGGATCGGGCGCTGGCTCACGCACTTCGGACCGACCGTGCGTTGTCGTGGCTGCAGGCGGACGCGATCCAACTTCCCTTCGGCCCCGCCACCTTCGACCTGGTGGCCTTTAGCAGCGTGCTGCACGACGTGCCTGATTACAGACTCGCGCTGCGGGAAGCACTTCGCGTGTTGTCGCCCGGTGGGAGGGTCTTTGCATTTGATCCCAACCTGTTGCACCCAGGTATGGCCCTGTTTCGGCATCCCCGCAGCCCGCTGTACAGTTCAGAAGGAGTCAGTCCGAATGAGCGACCGCTGCTGCCGGGCGAACTCGTTGCGTCATTTGAGGAGTGCGGCTTGTCGAACATTCGCCAGCGATGTCGGGCCTACATCCCGTACCGCTCGTTCGCGCCTCGACTGTTGTGGCCCTTTGTGTCGGCTTCGAATGTGATAAACTGGCTGGTCGACCAGGTTGGGCTGGGTCGTTGGATCGGAACCTTCGTGCTCACTGTGGGCGAGAAACTCAAGGGTTGATGCGACGCGCCGGCTCGCTGGCCGGACCGGTTGAACCCATTGCTGGGAGACGGCGCACTTCGCGCCCCCCCCCCAGAGTGGCGAAGGCGAAAAGCCGCGCGTGGAATTCTCCCTCTCCCCTCGGGGGCGTGGGGGGGTTGGGTCAGTGGTTCGCAAAGTGCGCCGCACGCTCGTTGCCGGAAGTTGGCCATGTCAGAAATCGCCGAGAGACTGGTTGCGGAAGAAGGCCTGGTGGCTGTGCTGGGCGGTTGCGGGCACGTCGGCCTGCCGCTGGGGATCACGTTTGCCGAATGCGGCATCCCGGTGGTGCTGGTCGACAAAGACATCGACCGCGTCGCGGGGGTGAGTCGTGGCAAGATGCCATTTATGGAGCGAGGGGCTGACGAGCTATTGTTGGAACTCGTCCGGGCCGGTCGGCTGCGCGCGACCAGCGACCCGGCGGAGATGGCGGCAGCGGCGGTGGTGGTCATCACGATTGGCACGCCCGTGGACGAATTCCTCGATCCCTCGGTGCGCGAGTTCGATTCGCAGATGGCCGACGTGGCCGGGTATCTGCGGCACGATCAACTGGTCGTGTTGCGCAGCACGGTTTTTCCCGGAGTGACCGAACGCCTTGGACGGCTGTTCTCTAAGTGCGGTCTCGAAACTGACTTAGCCTATTGCCCGGAGCGCATCGCGCAGGGATACGCGATCGAAGAGTTAAAGACGTTGCCGCAGATCGTATCCGGCACGAGCGATCGGGCGGTCGAGCGGGCGAGCCGGCTGTTTCGTCGTATCTGCCCCGATGTGATTGTGCTGCGGCCGATCGAGGCCGAATTGGCCAAGCTCTTTTCCAATGCGTGGCGTTACATCAACTTCGCCATCTCGAACCAGTTCTATGTGCTTGCCAACAAGTTCGACGCAGACTTCTACAAGATCCATCACGCGACGTGTTGGAAATACGGCCGCATGAGTGGGTTTGCGAAGCCCGGTTTCACGGCCGGACCGTGCCTGCTCAAGGACACGATGCAGCTCGCCGCCTTCAATCACGGCGACTTTCCGCTCGGACAGGCGGCGATGCTCGTCAACGAGTCGCTGCCATATCACGTGACCCAACAACTCGCGAGTCGTTTTGATCTGGCGAGCAGCGTGGTGGGGATTCTGGGCATGGCCTTCAAGGCGAACAACGACGACCCGCGCAGCAGCCTTGCGTACAAGCTGCGCAAGGTGCTGTCTCTTGAATGCCGCGGAGTGTTGTGCACGGATCCTTACATCGTCGATCCAACGTTCCTGCCGCTCGAAACGGTGCTGGAACGCGCCGATGTATTGGTATTGGGTGCGTGCCACGACGCCTATCGCAACCTGGCGACGAACAAGCCTGTCGTCGACGTTTCGAACTTCCTGGACCGGGCAGGCCACTGAGACGAAATGCGGGGATGACAATGAAAGTGCTTGTGACGGGCGCGGCCGGGTTCATCGGCGGGTACCTCGTGCGCGAGTTGCTCGCGGCCGGTCACGAGGTCGTTGGCCTGGACAATTTCTCGAAGTACGGGCCGCTCGAACAGGACGCGTCAGGCCACACGCGATATCGCTTCGTCCGCGGCGACGCCAAGGATGTCGCGCTCCTCGCCGAGTTGGCGGCGGACGCCGACCAGCTTGTTGCCGGCGCCGCCATGATTGGTGGAATCGGTTACTTCCACAAGTTCGCCTACGATCTCATCGCAGAGAACGAACGGATTACCGCAGCGACATTCGACGCAGCCATCGACGCACATCGGCGCGGCCGCTTGCAGCGGATCGTGGTCGTCAGTTCGTCCATGGTATACGAGTCGGCGACCGCTTGGCCGACATCCGAAGGACACGAACGGCAGTGCCCACCCCCCACGTCCACCTATGGCTTTCAGAAGCTTGCCGTCGAGTACTTCGCTCAAGGGGCGTGGGAACAGCACCGCCTGCCGTTCACGATCGTACGGCCCTTCAATTGTGTCGGAATCGGCGAGCGAGCGTCCGCGGCCGAACGCGCCGCGAGCCAGGGCAATGTGCGATTAGCCACTAGCCACGTGCTGCCCGACCTGGTGATGAAGGTATTGCGCGGCGACGACCCGTTGCACATTCTGGGTGATGGAAACCAAGTACGGCATTACACCTTTGGCGGCGACTTGGCCCGCGGCATCCGACTGGCGATGGAGAGCGAAGATGCGATCGGCGAGGCGTTCAATCTGAGCACCGACAGATCCACGACCGTGCGCGAACTGGCTGAACTCATCTGGCGACGGCTCCGTTCAGGTCAGCCTGTGCGTATCGTTAGTGACCCGCCATATCCCTACGATGTACAACGCCGCGTCCCGAACGTAAGCAAGGCCCGGCGGGTCCTTGGCTTCGTCGCCGACACACCCATAGAAAAGGTACTGGACGAGGTGATTCCGTGGATCGAGCAGCAAATGCGGCTGGGCAACTTGTGACCGAGTCGGCCCACGTGGGTAACAGCGTTGCGGGCTTGGCTGCCAGCCCGGCGGGCCGGCGCTCCGACGCAACTGCGACCGTGCTCGACATTCTGCTGCCTGTCTACCACGAGCAAGACAACTTTGCACGGGCAATCGCTGAGATCGAGCAGCACGTACCTTTGCCGTTTCGACTACTGGTGATCTACGACTACGAAGAGGATCCGACCGTTCCGGTCGCCCGCGCTCACGCGGCAACTCGACCATGGATCGAACTCGTTCGCAACCAGGAAGGACGAGGCGTAATCGGCGCACTCAAAACCGGCGTCGCAGCTTGCGGTCCGGGCCCCGTCCTCGTGACCATGGCCGACCTGTCCGATGACCTCTCTATCGTGCCGCGGATGTTGACGTTGTATCGAGACGGGTTTGACGTGGTCTGCCCCAGCCGCTACATGCCAGGCGGCCGGCAGTTGGGCGGCCCGCGATTGAAACGACTGCTCAGCCGACTGGCCGGATGTTCCGCCTATTGGTTCCGCGGCGTCCCCACGCACGACATCACCAACAACTTCCGAATGTACTGCGGTGTGTTCTTGAAAAGCGTGAAGATTGAAAGCACGGGCGGATTCGAGTTCGCTCTGGAGATCACCTCCAAGGCGTTCCTTGCGGGCCGCCGCATCACGGAGTTACCCACGACGTGGCGCGATCGCACTGCCGGCCAAAGCCGCTTTCGATTGCTTCGCTGGTTGCCTCGGTACCTGGGCTGGTACTTGCGGCTATTTCGACCGCGACAGAAGACGAACCCGGCGGCCCTGGCTTGGTAGCACCGATGGACCGGTCCCTTGGTTCGTCGCGGAGCCGCGGTCGGCACGCAACGCGACCAAGACGCAAATGCACCAAACCAACGGATGCAACAACGACAGCGTCACATAGGAAACCTGGTCTTCGCCAAAGAAGCAGAACACATCGGCTGGGTACAGATATGCCAAAACAGACGGATACAACCTTCTCAGTGCGATCTCGACCAGCGATATGCCAAGGACGATACGGCTCGCACTCGTTGGCTCGCGCCTGACGGCGACCGAAACGAGTAGGGCCAACGCGAAGAACGGAGTTGGCGCGAAATGAAAAAAACCATGCGGCTGGCCCACAAAGAAGTGGTGCATGAGCAGAGGCCCGCCGAGGGACAGCCAGAGGAACGCCCGGTCACGCTTCCAAACGCTTGGCCATACCAGGGCGAAGCTGAGTACGAATCCCAACACGTTCGGGAGTGATATCCAGCGAAACACATCGATCACGGGGTGCCCGAGACTATCCGTCCAAAAGTAATGGCGAACCTGGGCAAATCGGTTTAGTGCGAGTTCCAGCCAGTGATCTCGAGAGAGGCTGCGAACTATCTCCCACACGCTCCTTTCCGCGCCGAACCCTTGCGCGATGTGCGTCTTGATCGGATACAGCATCAGGTCGTTTCGTACTCCCGGATAGTACCAGTGAATAAACGTGGTCCACAGCAAATAGACGACGCATGGCATCCACACGCCGCGGACGACGTCACGAACACCACTCGCCCAGCCTCCGGCGGGCCGAAACAGCCAATACAGCACGCCACCAGGCAAGACAAACAAAGAACTCGGATGCGCGAGGATCGCCAAGGACAACGCAAGGCCGGACCAACGCCTGTCGTGCGCGGCGTCGGTCCACCAATAGACGGCAATCAACACCAGACCCGCCGCCAGAGGGCGCTGCCCAAGGAAGTGAAAGCAACCCATGATCGGTAGCAGGGCAACCAGCGCAACCACCGACCGTTCACTTGAAGGGCGCCAGCGCCGCGAGAACAACGCCACAGGAACCAACACCAGACTGTTCAGCCCCGCCATGAAGCCAAGGTAGGACCAGTAGCTGAACCTGCCGCTGCCCCAGTCCAACGGCGCAAACAAACCATGAACCAGCCACGGCCGAAACGTGAGGTCCTCGGTCATCGGAACGCGCCCGACCAACCGCTTCGACCCCAGGTACGACAGCAGGTGGTCGACGGGTATGATCCGACGATTGGCTACAAGGTAGGTGTCGACCATCACCTCACACAGCAGCAACAGGGTTGTCAGCAGCAGCCACGGTACCAGTCCGTGGTCCGGACCGGCGTTGTTGGACTTCAACCACCTTGCCGCTTCGAGGCCCGCGACGCCCAGGCAGCCGACCAGCACCGCCACCGTCAGCACCGCGTGGCGAGGCGTCAAACACCAGATCACGGCCAAGGCCGCGACGAAAGCGACCCCGGCCACCGTCTGCTGGCCGAGTCCCGACTGCCCTTGGCCGGCAGCTCCAAGCACAATCCGGCCCCAGCCAAGCGTCGCCAACACGACCGCGGTTCCGACCAGCCAAGGCCCTATCAAATTGAGGCCAACGAAAAAACTCCAAGCCAGCCAGCGAGGAACCGCCGCGAAACACATGACGCTATTGAGGACCACCCGGTCGACGTCACGAAACGTCAGCCGCAGCGCGCGGCAACGTCCAGGACGGTCGATTTGCCAAAGCGGCGGTGTTTCGCCACGCGACGCCCAGGCGCCTTCGCGAAGGGTCCGCCATTCGCCCCGTTCGTCTTGCGCCGCGACCCGCATGGTCGTCGGACCTTGTTTGTCCCAACCCAATACGACGATCCGAGTCGACTGCACGTGGAACGGGAATCTGAGTTCCAGCGAACGCTCGCCCTCGCCGACGTCGAATTCGGCCATGTAGAGCGTGTCGTACAGCCCATCGGTGGCCGCCTCGGGCAGCGACAGCTCCATACGCGCTGAAGGATTCAAGTAGCGCGCGTCTCCATCAAACACGACTCGCGCCAGCGGCGAAATGTTCGTCTCGATTCGGCGGTGCGAGCCAGACAACAACCACAACAGGCCCATCCCGAACGCAATCGGGAACCAGACAAGGCATGTGCGCCCCTTGTTCATTAGTCTGATTCCCATCGTTCACACACTGCCGATATGGTTCGAGTTGTCGCAGAGTTAGGAAACACGCGCATGGAACCTGGCTAGCCAACGCTCGTCGGCGCGGCCACCCGGCCAGCACGCTGATGCACCATTGCGGACCTCAGGGCCGGCATGGCCTTTTCGTTGTAGAGCTTGTCATGGTTCATGGCCGTCCTACTCTTTGCACCGACGCGCTACGATATGGACCCATTCCGGCAGAGCGCAACATGTCGATCCGCCGCGCAAGCTCAGTTGTGGTGATGGCTGGGTACAAAGTGGAGTGATGTCGTACGGCAATCTCGTACGACGGCAGGCCCTGGCGCATGTCCCGTTCAGCCGCATCCAACGAGGTTCGCATAGTCCGTCCCGCGGCACAGCCCTGCTGCACATTGAACGCCGTCTGACTGCACAGAGCGCAGGTCAGGGCCACCCGCACAAACTGCTGGGTGCGTGCGTCGCCCCAAAGGCTCCAGGCTAGGTATATCCAAGTCAACAGAGCGACGGCAAGCGTGCCGTAGCGATTGACCAGCGCAGCGTCACTGGCCAGTCCGGCGCGACCCCACCCCACGGCTGCGGCGAGCAGAAACTGGGCACACCCGAACAGCAGCATTCCCACGATGCACAGCCGATCGGCTCGCCGTCTCTTCCAAACCAACCCCAACCACACCAACGTGGCCAACCCAGCGCCAGCTACGGGGAATCCAATCAGCGGCCAGTCGCGGATGCGCAACATTCGCGCTCCGCCCGCCGGGCCGATGCCGGTTGCCAGGAACTGAAGTGCACCGCGAGTCGTGGCCCACAGGCCGGGACTCGCACCGTGGCGGGCTACGGGTTGATACCCAACAAAGTAGATCGCTGACACGAAGAGAATCGCCGCCAGCGAGGTGATGCTGACAATCCAGCCAGCCTGTCCCTTGTGCCGAGCGTTGCCCGCCAAGGCTGCGACTCCGATCCATACCGCCAACGGCAGCGCCTGAATCAACCCATTGGCCCCCGTGGTCACCAACATCAAGACACAGATCGCCGCCGTGCAAGCCTGGTTGAAACGCTCGACGCGAACAGCCATCACAACCAACACCAAATGGGACAATGCCGCAGACAGTACGAACGCAATCTGAAAATTCCCCAGCAGGTTGTCGTACTGCCCGACGTGCAACAACGCCAGCGGAACGAATACGTCTGTATAGCTCTGGCGCCCTCGCAGTTGGCGCAGTCCAACGAGCACGAGCGCGGACACACCAATCAAGCACGAAACGCCAACGAACAACACGGCCCTAAAATCCCCGGTCAATCTGGCGATCGCTAAGTGGATTAGCTTGGGCAACGGTATGCGATGTTCGTTGTGCTGTTCCCAAAGCCAGGGGAGAACGTCCGTTCGATGTCCCGTCAGGACCGGAACCAACTCCCAGTAGTCCCATGTCGGCACGGTGCTGCCGTAACGAAGCACAAACGCAGTCGCTGCCAACGACATGCCGCCCCACACACCCCACACAAACAACAACACCCACCACGGGCCGCGTGCCTGAGCCTCAGTCACGGAGCAACCCGTTCCAGCCCAATATCGACTCATGCCGAATCCTTTGGCGAGATGGGCCTCTTTCGCCAGATGCGAATCTCAGGACCCGGCCGATCAACGCGAGCAATACCCCAATTAGGGACGTACCACCGATCGCCAAGGTCATACATCACTTGTCGAGTTTGTTCCGACCAGTCGACTCCGGCGTCGAACCGGGCGACCTCGTCGTACCGTTTGGACAACAGGCCCAGCAGTCGCCGATCACACGGCATGCCCGTGGTCACGATGTACTCCTCGTCCCCATTGACCAGATGCTCTGTCGAGATCAACAGTACGTTCGTCACTTGTCTGCGCGTCAACTCCCAACGTGGGCTTTCGCGAACCAGCCATCTCTGAGTCTGACCTTCCCACCAGCGTAGCAGTTCCAGATCGTACAGCGGCGTGTTCGGGGGAAACGCTTCGAGCGTTGTCGTTTCGCGACTGTCGGGCGAGAACCGGACGCTCACCAGGCGGTAACCTGATCGCTGCCGACGCCGCTTCAACGCGACCACCGCCTGCTCCACAGCGGTGGGCAAGCCACGCGCCTCACGCAAGCGTACTATCTGCTCCGCATGCTCCAACGGCGCCTCCAGCCAGGGCATCGTGACCTCGGCCGGAATCACCTCGTATCCCGTCCACACAATGCGACTCCCCGACGGAACATTCAGTTCGATCCACCGCCCTGCCAGCGCCCGCGTGTCAGGGCACGAAAGTATCCGACCTAGCTGTACGTCGCGCACCATGTTCGGCAAGCTGGCTGCAATCGACGCCGCCACTGCCACGCCGAACCGCCCCCCCAACAGGCTCAAACATTTGTCGGGCGGCCGGGCGAACCGCAACAGCACGCGAACCACACGGCTGATTCCGTGGCTGGCCATCACGCAGAGCACCGGCGTCAACGGCGTCAGGTACCTTAGGAACATGGTTTGAACGGACACGACGGCCAACAACCACCACACCGTGAACGCCACCAGCGCTAGCCGCCTTGGACTCCCGTGCTGGAACATCATGTGCACCAGGCCAACTGCCGCCAATCCGCCGCATGTCCAGCCGGTCGCTTGCGGCACGTAGTAGCGAACGATTACGGAAGCATTCGCCAGGTCGATGCCGCGAGAGAACGGGCGACGCTGGGAATTGAACAGATCGTCGAACAGACCGAACCACGTCTCCATTGGGTCGAGCGCCAGGAACGGCTGCAGAACCAGAGTGGTCAAGCCGGCGACGGAAACATAGAGAGCGGCCCCTCGAATCCACGACCACCACGAACGATCTGGCCTGCGCCATTGCTCTAGCAGTCCAACCGTCACAAACGCAAGTATCACGGTGACAGCCAAGAGCTTTGTGGCAAGTGCCAGTCCGGTGAGCACACCGGCGCGTACTCGCTGGGATTGGTCCCCCGTGACCGAACGTGCGGCAGACCCTATTGCCACGGTCGCAACCAGCCCGAGCAGAATGTCGGCCGTTGCGAAATGCGAGTCACGCACGTGCAAGAACGTAGCAGCGAGTAGAATCGCGGCCCCGAGCGCCACCGCACGGCTCCTCAGTGTCGACCGTGCCAGCCGGTATGTGATCAGCACGGTCAGCGAACCAGCCGCCGCCGATACTGCCCGACCCAACCAAATCACGCTCCATGGATCACAGTGCGCCTCGGCCACCGCCGCGGACCAACTCGCAGCATGACCCAACAGCAGGCGTGCAAACAACCACGCACCCGCCACACAAACGTATAGGTAGTGGAAAAGGTGTCCCCAAACCGCGTAGTGCGGGTTCAGATCGCCGGTGAGCGACACCAACACACTTGAACGCATGAACTCCTCGTCCGGCCTCGCCATCAACACTCCGCGACCAAAACCCAGCCCCAGGAATCTGAGAACCAACCCACAAAGGAAAACCACGACGACCGCCCAACGAACGGCACTGCGAAAACGTCGCCCGCGCGATATGGCCCTGCGCTCACGCATCGGGATAGCCAGCCCCTCAAGCGATTGTTAGTTTCTATGGCGGTTCAGTCAGGCTACTTGTTTTCGGAAACAGTCATGCCACACAATCTGTTCGATTCGCTTCAGTCCGTCCAGTCGGCTCGACGCACAATCAAGTTCTACGCGCTGCCGCAGCTTGAAAAGGCGGGTGTGGGTCGCGTGTCGCGGCTGCCCGTGTCGGTCCGCATCGTGCTCGAATCGGTTCTGAGGAACTGCGACGGAAAGTCGATCACTGAGGCCGACGTGCGGAACCTGGCCGGCTGGCGAGCGGACTCGGAACGCACCGAGGAAATCCCATTCATCGTCGCCCGCATCCTGTTGCAAGACTTCACCGGCGTGCCACTTTTGGTAGACCTCGCCGCGATGCGATCGGCCGTCGCCCGCATGGGCAAGAACCCCAAGATCATCGAACCGCTCGTGCCGGTCGATCTGGTCGTCGATCACTCGGTCCAGGTCGACGTCGCCGGCATGTCCGACGCATTTCGCCGGAATCTGGCGATGGAGTTCCAGCGAAACGGCGAACGCTATCGGTTCCTCAAATGGGGCATGCAGGCGTTCGACACGTTTCGTGTCGTGCCGCCGGGCATCGGCATCTGTCATCAGGTGAACCTCGAGTACCTCGCCCGCGGCGTCATCGAACGCGACGGCGTCGTGTTTCCCGACACGCTCGTCGGCACAGACTCGCACACCACCATGATCAACGGCCTCGGCATCGTCGGCTGGGGCGTCGGCGGCATCGAGGCCGAAGCGGGCATGCTCGGCCAACCGATCTACTTCCTGACTCCGGACGTCGTCGGCGTTCACCTCGCCGGCCAACTGCGCGAGGGCGTCACCGCGACCGACCTCGTGTTGCACGTCACCGAAATGCTGCGCAAGGCGAAGGTCGTCGGCAAGTTCGTCGAGTACTTCGGCGACGGCGCCGCGTCGCTGGCCGTGCCCGATCGCGCCACAATCGCCAACATGGCCCCTGAGTACGGCGCCACCATGGGCTTCTTTCCGGTCGATGATGCGACGTGCGAGTACCTCGCCGCCACCGGCCGCCCGCCGGAACAAGTCGATCTCGTGCGCGCGTACTTCAAGGCGCAGGGCATGTTCGGCGTCCCGCGCAAGGGCGATGTCGACTACAGCAGCGTGCTCGAACTCAATCTCGCCGACGTGCAGCCGGGCCTCGCCGGACCGAAGCGGCCGCAGGACCACATCGACCTGCCCAAGTTGAAGGACAAGTTCACTGAGCTGCTGCAGAAGCCGGCCGCCGACGGTGGCTATGGCAAGTCGGCCGACGAAATCCCGCACGTCTGCCCCAAGGACCCGGCCTACGACAAGCCGACGGGCGGATTCGGCAAGTCGGCCGACACGGTGTGCAAGCGATTCGCCACGAGCAAGCCGGGCGTCGACGTGGGGCACGGCGATGTGCTGATCGCCGCGATCACGTCGTGCACGAACACGTCGAACCCGAGCGTGATGCTCGCCGCCGGGCTGGTCGCAAAGAAAGCGGTCGAGCGCGGTCTCGCCGTGCGGCCGACCGTGAAGACATCACTCGCGCCCGGCTCGCGCGTCGTGACCGACTACCTCGAGCGAACCGGACTGCAGAAGTATCTCGACCTGATCGGCTTCCACCTCGTCGGCTACGGCTGCACGACGTGCATCGGCAACTCCGGCCCACTCGCCCCGCACATCGAAGAGGCGGTGACGAAGAACGATGTCGTGGCCGCCTCGGTACTCTCGGGCAACCGCAACTTCGAGGCCCGCGTGCACCAGAACATCAAGGCGAACTTTCTGATGAGTCCGCCGCTCGTGGTCGCGTTCGCCCTCGCCGGCCGAACCACAATCGATCTGACGACCGAGCCGATCGGCAAGGACAAGTCCGGCAACGATGTGTTCCTGCGCGACATCTGGCCGAGCACCAGCGAGCTGCGCGACGCAATGAAATCGGCTCTGAGTCCCGACAGTTTCCGCCGGTTGTACTCGAACTTCGCCGACCAGAACCCAATGTGGAACGAGGTCCCCAGTTCGGTCGGCAACGTGTACCAGTGGCAGCCGGACTCAACGTACATCCAGGAGCCGCCGTTCTTCGTGAACTTTGGCCTCGAGCCGGGCCGCGCGGCCGACATTCGAGGCGCGCGGCCGCTCGCGATCCTGGGCGACTCCGTCACGACCGACCACATCAGCCCGGCCGGGTCCATCAAGGCTACGTCACCAGCGGGCAAGCACCTGATCGAGCATGGCGTTGCCCAGGTCGACTTCAACAGCTACGGCGCTCGTCGTGGCAACGACCGCGTCATGACGCGCGGCACGTTCGCCAATGTGCGAATCAAGAACCTGATGGTGCCGGGCGTCGAGGGCGGCGTCACGAAGTTCCATCCAGGCGGCGAACAGATTCCCATCTACGACGCGGCCATGAAGTATCGCGCCGCCGGAGTTCCACTCATTGTGCTCGCCGGCCAGGAGTACGGCACGGGCAGCTCGCGCGACTGGGCCGCCAAGGGGACGCAACTGCTCGGCGTCCGCGCCGTCGTTGCCGAGAGCTACGAACGCATCCATCGTTCGAACCTGGTCGGAATGGGCGTCTTGCCCTGCCAGTTCCCCGACGGCGTCACGGCCCGGACGCTGCGTCTCGACGGCACGGAGACCTTCGACCTCCTCGGCCTCGACGCCGGTTGCCGGCCGCGGCAGACTCTGACGCTCGTCATCCACCGCGTAGACGGGTCCACGGAGCATGTTGCCGTTCGCTCGCGCATCGACACACCGATCGAAGTGGACTACTACCAACACGGCGGGATACTGCCCTACGTGCTGCGTCAGTTGCTGGGGCGCGTCCGCAGTTCTTGATGTCGCGACTCGTTGCCACGCCACCCGTCGTGTTTCTCACGCAATGATCTCGCGGATCACCTGGCCGCGGTCCATGTCGAGGCGTTTGCGACCGGGGACTTCGAGCGTGAGCGGGTCGAGGCCGAGTTGGTGCAGCACGGTGGCGTGGACGTCCGTGACGTAGTGCGGATGTTCGACGGCGTGGAAGCCGATCTCGTCGGTCGCGCCGTGCGTGACGCCGCCCCGGACGCCGCCGCCCGCGAGCCAGGCACAGAAGCCGTTCGGGTGATGATCGCGGCCGTCCCCCTGGGCGCCGGGCGTGCGGCCGAACTCGGTGCCCCAGACGACCAGCGTCTCATCCAACATGCCGCGACGCTTCAGGTCCTTCAGCAGCGCGGCGATCGGCTGATCGACCTGGGCCGACAGCGTCGTGTGGTTCTCTTTGATCTTTCCGTGCGCGTCCCACGCTCCGCCGCCTCCGCCGCCGTGGAACACCTGAACGAACCGCACGCCGCGTTCCACCAGCCGCCGCGCGACCATGCACAACTCACCGAACGGCTTGGTGACCGAGTTGTCGAGGCCATACAGTTGCTGCGTCTCCTGCGACTCGCGGTCGATCTCTAACGTCTCCGGCACGGACGTCTGCATCGCGAACCCCAATTCATACGACTTGATGCGCGCCCGCAACGCGGCGTCGTCCGGGTAGTCGATGCCCGCGAGTTGGTTCAGCTTGCCGATCAGGCTGAACTCGGCCGCCTGCTCGGCGGGCATGACGCCGCCGGGCCTCGCGACAAAGGGCAGCGGGTTCTTTGGGTCCACGTTCAACCGAACGCCGGCGTTTTCCGGCCCGAGATAGCTCGCTCCGTGAGTCCACTCGCCGCCACAGCAGTCGCCGGTCGGCGTGCCAAGCACGACGTACTCCGGCAGGTTCTCGTTCATCGAGCCGAGTCCGTAGCTGACCCACGAGCCGATCGTGGGGAACGGCCCCTCGCGCGGGTGTCGGCCGGTGTGCCAAGTCAGTTGCGTGCCGTGATCGTTATGGACGGTCCAGAGCGACCGCACGATCGCCAGGTCGTCCACGCACTCGCCGACGTGTCGGAACCAGTCGCCGACCTCGATGCCGCTTTGGCCGTACTTCTTGTAGCCCGTCTGCAGCGGCATGATCTGCTTGCGGTTGCCGTGCGCGGGGTTGACGCCAACCAGGTTCCTATTCACCCGCGCGGGGTCGAGCACGTCTTTGAATGGAGTTTCGTCGATCGATTTGCCGGCGTATTGGTTCAACGCCGGCTTGATGTCGAACGATTCGACGTGGCTGACTCCGCCGCAGAGGAAGATCCAGATGACCGACTTGGCCCGCGGATCATGATGCGGGCGCCCATCCGGTTTTTGGGGCGCGGCGGTAGAAGCGTCGGCTCGAACCACGCCGTCTCGGGCGAGCATCGCGCCCAGAGCGAGGCCGGTGAACCCCATGCCCGTGTCGACGAGGAACGAGCGGCGCGTGACGCCGGGGCAACAGCCATCCCGTGTGTTGATCGTGGACATGTTTCGTTCCGCTCTCCTATCGCACCGTGACGAAATCGTTGTGGTTCAACAGCGCGTGTACCAAATTCTCGCGGGCCCGCAACGACGGATCGGCCGACGGTTTGGCGCTGTCTGCCGGGTCGATCGCACAATCGCTTGCCTTCGGTGGGCTTTGCCGGAACATCCGCGACTGCGCCACGAGGAACTCGGCGCATGCTTCCAGCTCCGCGGGCGTCGCGCGGCGGGCCAGGACTCGTTCGAACGCGGCCGAGGTAAACGCCGTCGGGTCTGACCCGGCGCCGGCCGCCAACGAACGAGCGAGCAGCCGCGACTGCGCGACAACCAACTCACTGTTCGCCAGCGTCAGCGCCTGTTGCGGCACGACGCTCTCCTTGCGTTCGTAGCACTCGTTTACGCCGGCCGCATCGAACACCTTGAGGAACTCCATCTGCTTCTCGGCCGCGTGGCGGAAGTAGAGGCTGCGGCGGTTGACCGTGAGCCCCTGATGGTGATCGATGTCCGGCCCGCCGAATGTCTGGTCGAGCCGGCCGGCGACCCAGAGCACGTTGTCGCGCACCAGTTCCGCTTCGAGCCGGCGCGAGTTCATGCGCCAGTAGAATCGGTTGTCTGGGTCGGCGGCCAGCGCCGCGTCGTCCGGCGTCGAGGCCATGCGGTACGTAGCCGACGTGACAATCAGGCGGTGAATGTGTTTCATCGACCACGGCGCAGGCGGTCGACCGCCGAGCGTCGACGGTTCCATCAGTTCGGCGGCGAGCCAATCGAGCAGGGCCGGGTGCGTCGCGGGTCGACCGCCCTTGCCAAAATCGAACACGGCCGGCGCGAGCGCCGACCCAAAGTGGCGCGTCCAGATGTGGTTGACGGCGACGCGAGCGGTCAGTCGATTGGATTTGTCGGTGATCCAGCGCGCCAGCGCCAGTCGTCGCCCAGTGCTGGTCGCCGGGTACATCTTGATCGGTCGCCTCGTGTACTCGACGGTGGGGGGAAGTAGCGCGTCCCGCTTGGCCTTCGCGAGCGCCTTCTCTGTTTCGGTGCGTTTGTTCTGGGCTGCCGTCAGGGCCGCGGACGCCTTCTGCACCGCGTCGGCATGCTTCTTGTCGGCGGGGTCGGCGGCGGCGGCCTGGGCCGCGGCGAGCGACGCGGCGTGCGCCTTGTCGGCGGCGAGTTGAGCAGCCTGGTGATCGAGTTTGGCTTCGAGCAGGGTCGCCCAGCGTTGGGCCGCAGTAGCAGCGACTGCCAGCCGCTGAAACTCTTCTGGCTGGGTCGCTCGCGAGCCGGCGTCCTCGAACTGTTCGATGCGGATGGTCGCCTGCAAGGCGGCGTGCTTGGCCTCGGCGACTTCGACCGAAAGTTCCGCGATCGCGGCCGCGTCGCTCCCCGCGGCGTTGGCCGTCTGCCAAATCTGTTCGAGCGTGTTCCTGGCGTGCACCACGGCCTGTTCGCTGGCCGCGAGCGTCTCGCGCACGACGAAAGCCAGTTTTTCGGGCGCATACGCACCGAGCGGCAAAGTCACCGGCTCGATCCGCAGCGGCGGCCCCCCAAGCGATGCGGGCACGCCCGGCTCGATCGGCCTCGTCTTGTCCGGCACGCGATCGTCGCCGCGCACGAACAAGTACGTCGCGGCGCCCCGGTCGGCGTCGAACGCGCGAGCCAATCCGTCCTGCTTCGTGTCGCTCTGGCCGGGGACACGGTCGATCCGCACGTTGTGCGGCTCGAAGAACGCGCGGAAACGGTAGTACTCTTCCTGGGCGATCGGGTCGTACTTGTGTTCGTGACAGCGCGCACAGTCGAGCGTGACGCCAAGGAACGCCTGAGCCGTGTGCTTCACCGTGTCCTGCAGCCACGTCTCACGGCTCAGCATCTTGTAGTTGCGCACCAGGTATCCAGTCGCGCGCAGGATGTTCGGATCGGTCGGTGCGATCTCGTCGCCGGCCAGCATTTCGACGATCATGCGGTCGTAGGGCTTGTCGGCGTTGAGCGATTCGACGATCCAATCGCGCCAGCGCCAGATGTGTGGCTGCGAATCGCGAATCTGATTGCCGCCGGTCCAGCCCGCCCAGTCGCTGTACCGCCAGACATCCATCCAATGCCGACCCCATCGCTCGCCGTACTGCGGGCTGTCCAGCAGCTTGGCGACGACGTTTTCGTAGGCGTCGTTCGAGTCATCGGCGAGGAAGGCGCGAAGATCCTCCGGCGTGGGCGCGAGGCCGATCAGGTCGAGATACACGCGACGCAACAGGACATGCTTGGCCGCCTCCGGGCGATGCGGCAGTCCGCGTGCGTCTCGCTCGGCGGCGATGAACGCATCGATCGGATTGCGGACCCAGCCGTTCTCCTTAACGATGGGCGCCGCGGGCCGACTGACTTCGCGAAACAACGGCCAGTCATCGCCGGCAATTGCCGGAACGGCCAGCACAACGGCCACGAGCGGAATTGCCAACCTTCGCATGTTCGGTCCTCGGCCCAGATGGCGCGTGGCTCTTCGCGGAAGGAAAAGGCGTTGGTGCAGCGAGATTCTACCAGCCGACCGGGCAATCGGCTACACAGCACGGCGGCGTGCCGGTTATCCTACGGCCATGACCAACGACGCCATCAACACCGCCGGCGACGCGACGAAACTCACCGTCGAAAAGAAGCCATTCGAAGGCGAAGTCTATGACGTAATGGGCGGCGCCGGCCGATGGGAGATCAAGGTCCACGACCACGGCCTGGTCGCGCTGGTGGACGTGATGCCGCGGTTTGCTCCTGTGGGCAAGACGGCGGACTTCGCGATCGTGCAGGCCGCGCGAGTGTCGTACGGTCAGGGCACCAAGCAAGTCAGCGAGGATCGCGGATTGGTTCGCTACCTCGCGCGGCACCGGCACACGACTCCGTTCGAGATGGTCGAGTTCAAGTTCCATCACGTGATGCCGATCTTCGTCGCGCGGCAATGGATTCGACATCGCACGGCCAACGTGAACGAGTACTCGGCGCGTTACTCGGTCGTTCCCGACCGCTTCTACCGCCCGACCGTCGAGAACATTCGCAAACAAGCCGCCACGAATCGGCAAGGCGGCGACGAGCCGATTGACGAGGCGACTGCCCAAGAGTTCCTGGACTACCTCGACGAAACGGAAAGGCACTACGCCCAGTACGAGCGGCTGATGGAGAAGGGCGTGGCCCGCGAACTCGCACGCATCGGCTTGCCGGTCAGCGTCTACACCGAGTGGTATTGGAAATGCGACCTGCACAACGTGCTGCACTTCCTGTCGCTTCGTATGGACCCGCACGCGCAGCAGGAGATTCGCGACTACGCCCACGCCATGTTTGCGCTCATCCAACCAATCGTGCCGATCGCCGCCGAAGCATTTCTCGATTACAACTTCGACGCGATTCGCCTGACCCGGCTCGAAGTCGAGGCGATTCGTTCGGGCCGGCCGCTCGCGACGGAAAACAATCGCGAACGAGCCGAGTGGGAAGCGAAAAGGAAACGGCTCGGCCTGCAGTGATCTCATCGTACTCCGCCGCATCAAGGGCGATCCGCGGACTGTAACCATGCCAGTCGGCGGACCGAGCCAGTTGGCCGAATACGTCGGCCAACTCGGCCTCTCCTGGTTGCACCCGCCGCCCTGGCCAAACGAACCAAGGTACAGGCGGCAGCAGCGATCGGCACTCTAGAACTCACGGCGAGGCCAGCAAACTGGCTCGCCACCGTTGCTTTTCCGTGTGATGTCGGTATGGTGTCCTGGAAATCGGCCGGACGTCGGGCCTTGACGGGAGGGTCGCCCGGCCGTGAACAGTGAATCACGAACAAGGGAACGCACCATGGGCTTTCATCAGACCGACACGCACCGCAATGGCAAGCACTCGTATCATCAGATCGGATTGGTTCGCGGCCAGTTTGGCGACGTGCCCGAGGACAAGTGGCTCGACTTCATCGCTGCGAGCGGATTCGACGGCTGGGAAGAGGCGAGCTGGGAGTTGGACCTGAATCGCTGTGCGACCGACGACGGCGCTGCGGCGTACGCCAAAGAACGCGTGGCCAAGGCCAAGAAGCGCGGGCTCGAGATATTCACCGTCGCAGTGCACCTGCAGGGCCAAGCGCTCGGAGACGAACCGAGCGCGAAGACGCTGCAGTTCTGCGGCGGCGAGGCGGTCGAGGCGTATAAGAAGTGGCGGGCCGCGGGCAACCATCCACCTCGCACCAATCCGTACTTCGTGCCCGACGAAGTCGGCAAGCTGATCCACAAACAATCGTGCGACGCACTCATCGCCTGTGTGCGACTCGCTCACCATCTCGGCAAGGAGCAGAACCGCCGCGTCGCACTGCCCGGCTTCGTCGGCTCACCGGCGCACTGTTGGAGCCACTGGTTCTTGTTCCCGCCGCTGCCCAGTTCGATCGGCGGCCATGCGATACCCGACGTGCGCGACGTGAGCCTGGAAATCTTGGTGGAGCGATTTCGGCCCGTTGCCGAGGCGTGCAAGAAGTACGGAGTCACATTCGACCTCGAGTGTCACCCAAGCGAACGGGCGATGGGCGACATCGAATCGGCCGCAGACTACCTCGCCGCCTGGGACAAGGCCGGGTTCCGCGACCAGATCGGTTTCAACCTCGACGGCTCGCACATGGAGTGGCAGGGCGTGTCGGTGATCGAGTTCATCCGTAACTTCGGCGATCGAATTCACTGTGCTCACATCAAGGGGGTGTGGGTCGCGCGCGAGCACACCCGCGCCGGCCGGCTGGGCGGGCACCGGCCGATGGGGCACAAGTTGAATGGCTGGAACTTCGTCACCGCCGGTTCGGCTCGCGACGCGAACTCGGTGGAGGAGATCATCATCGAGTTGAACCGCGCAGGCTACGACGGCGCGATCTCGATCGAGTGGGAAGACAACGACATGGAAAAGCACGCCGGCGGCAAGTACGCGCTGGCAAACGTCCACCGCGCCGACAACGCGCCCAGCTTCTCGCGACACGATGAGACGCTGAAGGCGTGAGGAAGATCGCAATGAACGCGAATCTCTTACTGCTGCTGGCCCAGGCTGGAGGCGCCGGCGAAGAGGTTGCCAGGAACTTCGTGCGGCTCGTGCTGATTGCCGTGCCGATCGTGATCATCGTTGGCATGTGGAAGGTCTTTACCAAGGCCGGCCATCCGGGTTGGGGCTGTCTCATTCCGATCTATAGTCCCGTGGTTCTGAGGGGGCAAAAGGGGGACATTCTACTTTACGTGAAAAGTAGAATGTCCCCCTTTCT
>DAIOWH010000069.1:24086-29776 GCA_036758585.1 Planctomycetia bacterium | reverse complement strand
CTACTCGAAATGTTCCTTGGAGTCAAGAAACGACTCCCGTCCCCTTTTCCGGTCCATGTTCATGACAGGGTCACTCCTCGTCCGGCTGCATTGGTAGGAGCAGGGTCATGCCGCCTCGGAGCTTGAGCACATCCACGTGCCCGCCGGTCGTGCTGTCCGCCGCGCGGACGTGGATGTGGACGCGGCTGTCGTGGTGCGTAAAGATGCCCTGGTGCCGGTCTGAGAAGAAGCCGAGCATTTCCACGGGCTGCGAGTTGAGCGTGAACCGAGCCTTGATCTTGTCGTGCTCGTCGTGCGAATGCGGCTTGTCGTCGGTCTTGTTGACGATGTGGAACTCGGTCGCGGCGGGCGTGCCGCGGACGAGAAACGGGAACGGTGCGGTTGCGTCCAGCCGCGCGCGCGACGACACGGCGATGAACTCTTCGAGGGCGCCGAGGGTGGTCACGGATTCGGGAACGGGCAACTCCCGCCAACGCTCGACCTGAGCGTACACCAGGAAGCACGCTTTGTGGCGAAACGACCGGTCCACCACCACGCCCGCCGTACGCCCGCTGTCGTTGTCCGCAACCTTGTTGTCCACTCGCGTGATGAACGGCGAACCGTCGAAGATGGTGACTTCGCCGCGCAGTCCTTCGAGCGGTCCGAGCGCGTACAGGTGTGGAAGATCGGCGAGCCGTTCGAGGTCCGCGTGCCCGCTGAGGTCACCCTTCTGCATTACGTTTCGCATCGCGCCGAGCCAGCGAACGCGGCCATGCTCGCCGCCGCGCTCGTCGCGTTGTTCCCGTGTGCCGGCTTCCCCTCGCTCGCGCGTCGGGCTTGACTCGGGCGCGGTGGCGCCACGCTCCGGCGCCGGTGTCGTCTTCGGCATCGCCGCCATGCCCTCGGCGACGAACCGGTCCACGGCGGCAGCATGGGCGTGAATGAGCCGG
This sequence comes from Planctomycetia bacterium, assembly GCA_036758585.1. Taxonomy (GTDB): domain Bacteria; phylum Planctomycetota; class Planctomycetia; order JALXBF01; family JBGPMX01; genus DAIOWH01. The sequence continues at coordinate 28,847 of DAIOWH010000069.1, read as the reverse complement.
ACCACATAGGCATCCTGCGACGATTCGACGACCTTCACGCCGTCGGGCAGGTCGGTGATCGCCAGGTCAATCTTGTCGGCGTTCTCGAACACGGCGACGAACAGTGGGTCCATCGGGCGAATAATCCGCTTCTCTTCGAGCCGCTTATGCATCGCACGGACGTGCTTTTGGATCATCGGCACCACGTCCGGGTCGGTCGAGGTGGTGACGGTCTCGACGCCGTTGGGAAGTTGCTTCACGGTGCGCTCGATGGCCTCGTGATTATTCAGCAGCTCGTGGATGTCCTGCATGTCGGCGCGCATGGTCGCCATGTCGCCCATCATGCCGCCACGCATCATGCCACCGCCCACCATGCCGCGGCCGCCCGGCATCGGACCGTGGTCGCCGTGCGCATGCTCCCCGCCGTCACCCGTTCCGTGCCCGCCCGCGTGTTGCTCGTGCCCGGACTTCGCTCGATCGCTTTTTGCAGAAGTCGAATTCCGCCCGGCTCGGTCGGTCCTTGCACGCTCCTTGAGTTCGTCCAGCTTGGTGAGCGTCTTGTCGGGATCCCCCTCGGCCTTGCGCTGGCAGCCTTTGCAACACAGAAAGACGGCCTGCCCGTCGATGCTGAGTTTGACTGGCGGTCCCATCGATCCCAGCCGCTCCTCGGTGACGACACACCACTCTTGCGCCTCGACCAGCGCCCGGTCTTCCCGGCTGAGCTTGGCCCGCTCGCCCGCGACGGGGTCGGCGGCGTCCTCAGACTCCGCGGCATTGTCGGCGGTCTTCGTCGGGCCAGTCTCGGTTTTGGCCGCGCCGACTGGTTCTTTCCGCGAACAGCCCGATTGGAACGCGAGCAGTGAAAGCACCAACCAGCCGACAGCCGTCGTTCGGAATTGCATGTGAAGTTCTCCTTAGGAATCGCCGAACCGATGTTCCACGCAGGCGATGATGTCGGCCAGACACGGCTCGGCAATTTCGTAATAGGTTCGCCGGCCATCCCGCGTGCTGCTCAACAGGCCGCAGTGCTGCAGCAGCCGCAAATGTTCCGAGGCCATATGGCTGGCGATCTTGCACGCGTCGGCCAGTTCGCCCACGGTGTAGCGGCCATCGAGCAACATCTGCACTATGCGCAGCCGGCACGGATGCGCCAGCACCTTGAGGCACTCGGCCGCCTGCTCCAGCGCGCTCCAGTCCGTCCGTTCCGCCGTTCGCCGTCTTGTCGCGCTGCGGGTCACCGCCGCCCCAGGCCGTTTTAGTGCGGCGGCGCGGCCCCCGCGTTAAGTCACCACGAAGGCTCCCCACGAGTGGTAATTTCGGGGCTCAATCGCACAGCTTCACCACTAGCTGTCGACGCTTCGCAGTGCGGATTACTCCGCGCCCCGCACCACAACGTCGACGCCGAACTCGACACGATCGCCGCCCGCGCCCGCGTCGACTCGTGCCGATACCAGATCGCTGCGCACGTAGTCATAGGTCACATCGTTGATTACAAGTCGCGTGGTGAACTTGTCGAGCGCCGGGTAAAGGAGCTGGATCACGTCGGCCGCGTCGCTGCCCACGACGCTGAGCAAGATCGAATCGTCGCCCGCGTCTCCGGCCACCGTGTCGGCCGGCTCGGCGAACAGCGTATCATTGCCGTCGCCGCCGGAGACCGAATCGGCACTCAGGCCGCCATCGAGGACGTCGTCGTCGGCCCCGCCCGAGAGGGTGTCGTCCCCCGCCGCGCCGAACAGCGTGTCATCGCCCTCGTCACCCGTGATCAGATCGTTGCCGTCGAACCAATCGGTCGCGTAGCCTTCGGCCAGGCCGCCGCCGAGCAGGTCGTCGTCATCGCCGCCGGAAATCGTATCGGCACCGGTGTCGCCCCAGATCGTGTCCAGGCCGGCCGCACCCGCGAGGCTGTCGTCATCGGCCCCGCCGTCGATCAGGTCGTCGCCCGCTCCGGCATCGATCGTGTCCAGGCCCTCGACACCGCTGAGAACGTCCGCTCCGGCACCGCCGCCGATCGAATCGTTGCCGAGTCCACCATCGACTACATCGTCGGCCGCGCCCGCCAGCAAGGTATCATCGCCATCACCGCCGGTGATCACGCCGCGCACCGTCACGTCGCCGGCGAACTCGACGCGATCGCTGCCCGCACCGGCGTCGACCTGTGCCGACACCAGATCGCTGCGCGGGTAGTCATACGTTACGTCGTTGATTACAAGTCGTGTGGTGAACTCGTCGAGGGCCGGGTAAAGGAGCTGGATCACATCGGCGGCGTCGCTGCCCACCACACTGAGCAAGATCGAATCGTCGCCCGCGTCACCCGCGACGCTGTCGGCCGGCTCGGCCAACAGTGTATCGTTGCCGTCGCCGCCGTTGATCGAGTCGGCGTCGCTGCCGCCGTCGAGCACGTCGTCGCCCGCGCCGCCACGCAGCGTGTCGGCGCCCGCCCCACCAAACACGGTCACGGGGACGGTGACATCGCCGACCAGTTCCACAAGATCGTCGCCCGCCCCGGCGTCGATCGCCCCGGCCGAGAGTTCATGGCGCACGAAATCGTAGGACTGGCCGCCCGTGGTGAGCCGCGTGGTCAGGTCGTCGAAGTTCTCGAGGCGAATCACATCGGCGGCGTCGCTGCCCGAAACCGTAAGCTCGACCGAGTTGATTCCCGGCCCGCCGCTGATTGTGTCGCCCGGCTCGGCGTGGAACAGATCGTCGCCGTCGTCGCCCACCAGCGAATCGGCGCCCGCTCCACCGTCGAGCTCATCCGCGCCGTAGCCGCCGATCAGCGTGTCGTTGCCATCGCCGCCCGAAAGCGAAGCGGCCACGCCGAGCAGTGGGGAGACCTCGATAAGGTCGTCGCCGCCCGCGGCCCAAACCCGCAGGCCACGCACCGAGTCTTGGTCGTAGGAATGCACGTCGCCATTGATGGTCAGTTGCAGCGTGCTCGGCGCGGCACCCGGTTCCAGCACAAGCACATCGCCGGCATCGCCGAGTTCGGCGGTCAAGATTCCGGCATCGTCCAAGAAAGGCGACCCTCGCTATGAGTGAGCAACAGCCGCTGCTCGAGTTGCTCGAGTGAGACACCTCCCCGCTTTGCCCGACCAGCGGCCCGTCTTCCGACTTGCCTATCCTTCCCCCCCCCCCCCCGTTCACACAGACTTGCAGAAACCGCGCGACATGTTTCGTGACCCAGCGCATGCGTGTACCCCCTTTGATCAACGGCCAGTGGTCAGTTGTCAGTGATCAGTTTGTTCGATGTCCGGACGTTCGACGCCAGCAAGGCGTCGAGCGACGCACAGAGTGTCTGGCTGCAAATTGCTTCAAGATCGAACCCACCCGCAACGTGCGGCAGGATACCACACCAATTCCGAGTTGCAACAAGAATCTCGCCGCTCCGCCAAGTTTGGGGAGAATTGTGGTGCAGCCGTCCGGACTGCCCACCAACTGGTGCAGAATCCGGCCAGACTCCAAAGCGGGCTCGTAAGCACCATTGTGCGTCGGCCTCCGACCCGACGACGGCCCGGTGCGCCATGAGACACGCGCTGAGTCCAAAAGTCTCGCCCCATTTTCATCATCCCGGGTGCCGCGAAGCGGCATGAAAGACTCCAGAAACGGGTTGGGCGAATGTTTACGTGTTCCTCGACTTGTTTGGACGTTGCGGAGGAGTCGCTTGGCTGCGTTCCTCCCGTCAGAGCCAATGCGTCGACCGACCCCATCCAGCCGTCCCAAGGCTCGGTCTGCGTCGGAAAGGAGACGCGCGAGTTCTGGGTCCGTCGTCACCGGAGGGTCCGGTGGCAGCGGAGCGGGGATGAAGGCGCTGTAGCCCTCCACCTGTTTCACGAAACGGCCTGCTCGCATAATAAGCCAGCCTTGGAAGGGGATCGTATTGCATCTTCCGATGTCAAGAACCCGGAAGAACAAGTCTTGTTTTGCAAAAATGCACTCTTGAAAAACAAGAGTGCTGGTCGCTGTCTATTCTCAACCACACCATCACGGCATCGATTACTGCCAGCGAGCGACGAGGTCATCGCGCGATCCTGGCCGAGTAGATCGAAAGGTGTCCCAGCGCCGCAACGAGGCGCCAGTCGGCCGCCAGCACACGTGGGTCGCGAACCAGCAACGAGGTGTCGTGGGCGAGCGCATCGGCCGGGCGATCATAGGGCCGAATCACCAGAAAAACACGCTCGCCTGGCTGCGGATGCCCGCCGACGCAAAGCGGGGTACCCCGCCCCGCCACATAGTAGTGGAACGGAAGGTCCGCAGGCAGCCCGACGAGAACGCGCACGTCCGAGGCGGCCTCACGTTCCACGCGCCGCACCGCGTCCCGAACCGACAACCGCCACAGGTGATCCGCCGGGCGAATCCAGAGCGAGTCTCTCGTCGCATGTTGAACGAGAAACGTTGGCGCCCTGCCGCCGGGCAAAGGCGACCGGACCGTCTGCCACATGCCGGCTGCAACAATCGCGACCGCCAACCCAATCGCAAGACAGGGGTCGGTCGGACCAGCAGCGCGTCGCAACAACACGCTTGTGAGCGCGCGAGCACACCAGCCCAGCACCGCAAGCGACCCAACACCGACGAACACCGCGAAAACAGGCGCCAGAAAGCAAAACACTCGCGGCGGCGGACTGATGAGCTGTGCGGCCATGATCGCCATCGTGGCCGTCGGGACGACCAGAAGCGCCCACAACGCCCGCCCGTCCCGCCACAACAGCGCAGCCCCGCCGACGCCGCCCAGCGCCCACAACGCCCACCAGGCAATCGGCCCCTCAGCCCAACTACGCGCCGCCA